>NZ_AP021861.1:1533333-1840000 GCF_009177095.1 Lacipirellula parvula | reverse complement strand
CGTTCGCGGGGCGACGACTGTCGCTACAAATGACCGAGAAGAGATTCTGTCGGCCACTCGGCAGCTGTTGGCGCTCATGATTCGCCTCAATGGGATCGAATCACGCGACGTCGCTAGCGCCGTGTTCTCGACGACCCGCGATCTCGACGCCGAATTCCCCGCTCTGGCCGCCCGCCAACTAGGGTGGCTCGATGTTCCGCTGATGTGCGGGCATGAAATGGCGGTCCCCGGCTCGCTTCCGCTCTGTATCCGCGTGATGCTCCACTGGAATACGGAGAAGGAGCAGACTGAGATCGAACACGTCTACGTGCGCGAGGCGAATCGCCTCCGTCCGGATCTCACGAAGCTGCCTGCCGTTGATTGGGAAGAGCTTGAAAGCTGGATCAACGAGCAGATGGCGCCGAAGAAGGCGTAATCCGCAACACTCAGTTGCTGCCGGACGTGCGTGGTGCATCGCCGTTATTCTGCTAACCAGAGAGAGGCGTCCATGGCTCGGGATCTATCGCTCGATCACGCTCCGGTGAGCAACCTCTTCTCTCAGCCGAGCAACGACGCGGAGCGCGCTCGTTATCAAATCACCGAACAGCAGGTCGAGCAGTTTCGCCAGCAGGGGTTTCTGCCGGGGATTCGCCTACTGAACGCCGAGCAAGTCGAGGCGTTGCGAGTTGAGTTGGCAAACTTAGTGCAAGCCGACCACGACGGGGCGGAACTCTGGTACGAATACCACAGCAATGAGTCTGGCGATCCAAGCGCGATCTTATTCCACGCGCTCGGTGCTTGGCGCATCAAGCCGGGGATGCACGACCTCTTGTGGAACCCTGCCCTACTCGAACCAGCCAAGCAATTGCTCGAAGGCCCCGTTCGTTTCTGGCACGATCAGTTGTTCTGCAAACCGGCCCATGACGGCGGCGTCGTGGCGTGGCACCAGGATTACTCGTACTGGACTCGCACGCGGCCGATGGCCCACCTCACGTGCTGGATTGGGCTCGACGACGCAACGACCGAAAATGGCTGCATCCAGTATGTTCCCGGCTCGCACCGCTGGCCGCTGCTGCCGACGACCAATCTTGCCAAGGGGATGGACGCAATTCTTGACGTGCTCACGCCGGAGCAGCGGGCCGAGTTTACGCCGGTCCCCTGCGAACTGAAGGCAGGCGAGGCCGTGTTCCACCACCCGCTCATGCTCCACGGCAGCTACGAGAACCGCAGTCCCCGGCCGAGGCGTGCCGTGGTGATCAACCTGTTCCGCGACGGAACGCTTTCAGATTCGGACAAGCCGCTGCTCACGGGGGTCGATGTGATTCCCCGCGGGGAGAAGATGAGCGGAAGATTCTTTCCGCTGCTGCCTTAGGTCGGGCTTCTTGCCTGACGGACGCCTAGAAACTGCTGCGCCCTAAGAACAGGCGATAAGGCCTAACTGAGCTTAAGTACCGGAGAGAGGACTTGAACCTCCACGCCCTTGCGGGCACATGGACCTGAACCATGCGCGTCTGCCAATTCCGCCACTCCGGCGAGCTACGGTGAACGAGTAACAATCGCAGGTCGAGCCGCGATTTTCAAGGGGGGCTGCGGAGGGTTCAGCAGTCGGGGTTCAGTGTTCAGGAAATCCGGTCTTTTCCCTGTATTTACTGAACCCCGAACCCTCCCACCTGAACCCTTAGTACCGCGCCATCCCCGGCTCGACGTCGGTTGCCCACTGGTCGATTCCGCCGGCCATCGATTGGGCCCGCGCGAAGCCTTGTTCGCGGAGCCAGTTAGCAACCCGCAGGCTACGGCCCCCCTTATGGCAATGGATGACGACTCGCCGCTCCTCGTTACCCGCGAGTTCGCCAACGCGATCGGCAAGGGTGCTCATGGGCAGCAATTGAGCCCCCTCGATCGACGCAATCTCGTACTCATTCGGCTCGCGGCAATCGATGAAGAGGAAGTCTCCGCCCGCATCGCGGAGGGCCTTCACCTCGGGGACGGAGATTTCGATCGGTTCGTTCGCGGCAGACATGGCAGGCCGTATCGGGTTGACGATGAGTAAACGCTGGATAATCCCCCATCTTTCGCAGCGCCGCTAGCAAATGGCAAGGGGCTGCAGACGGGGTTAGCCACGAGAAATTGGCAGTTAGCGGCCTAAAACTTGGTCATAGACCCGTGCCACGTTGGCCGCCATGGCCTCGGCCGAGAAGTATTCGGCATGTCGCGCTTGGGCGTTGCGGCTGAGAGCGGGATAGTCGATCAGCCCTGAAGCCAACTCGTCGATGGCGGCCGCCAACGACGACGCATCGCCGGGCTGCACGAGTAGGCCATCCTGGCGATCGACGACCGCCTCCGGCACCCCTTCAACGTCGCTGGCGATCACTGGCAAGCCGGCTGCCATCGCCTCAAGGACGACCATCGGCAAACCTTCGCCGAACAGACTGGGTAGCACCAGCGCGTCGACCTGCGCGAGCTCTGCGGAAACATTGGTGACGAATCCGGTCCAATCGATCGCGTCATCCAGGCCTAGTCGCGTAGCGAGCCCGCGGACTTCGGCCTCGTAGCCCGGCGTTTCAAACGGCCCGATTGTACGGAGCCTGACGTTGCAGCCGACGCGGCGGGCAATCTTCAGTGCTTCGAGCAGGACTTCGATCCCCTTCCGTGGGCGAAAGAGGGCGGTCATCCCCAACGTTAATGCGGCCGGCGCCTCGCTGCGCGGGGGAACGTCGACCGTCGGCACGCCGTTGGGTACGCAGATCACTTCGCTCGCAGCGAAGCCTTGCTCGATCATGTACCGCCGCACACTTGGCGAAACGGCGATCAAGCGCGACGCGCGGCGAGCCAAACGCCGCTCAAGCCAAGCATTGCTCATATTGCGAAACCAACGGGTCGAGTCGCGGCCCGCTGGACTGTGGACGTGGTAGACCAGCGGCACGCCGGCAAGCCGAGCCGCGTGGGAGGCGACCATCAGCGACCGGGGCGTGTGCGCGTGGACTAGGGCATACCCTTCGTCACGAATCAGCGCCGCCAGTTTGCGGCCGCAGCTGAAGTCAAGCCGGCCTCGCATCGGCACGGAGTAAAGGGCCGCATCACGAAACTTACGGGCATCGGGAAAACGGCCCGGCTTTACGCAGGCGAAGCCGACTTCGTAACCGCACTCGGGTAAGTAACCAGCGAGTAAATCTTGGACGCGCTCCGCGCCAGAATAGTGCTCGCCGTTGATCACATGGAGCGCGCGGACCAGTCGCGGCGGGGCGAGTTCTTCCGCTTCTTCGGCCATGCCGACGTCGAGAATCGCAGGGTCGAACGGGCGACAAAGCTCGTCGTCAGCGCCGGTGGGAAGAGGTAGCGAAGCGACCGGCGTGGCGTCGGACATGAGCGGCGAGACCTGAGCCTGCGAAGGAACGGCCCAGACTGACCGGACCATAGTGCAAGCCTATGTCACGCCGCCTCGGCAAGCGGCGACGGTTGCGGCGGTTGCCGCGAGCGGCTGGCCAACGAGGCCGGTTGTAGCGATTGCGCCGGCGAAGAAGCGAGTCGTCGCATTCCTAGCCCCGGGCTCCGCCCGGGGGGCGCGTCACGCACCGCAACGCTTAGCGGAATAGCAAGCCACCCCCGGGCGGAGCCCGGGGCTAGAGGGGAAACAATCCCCTACCGCTTCAGTTCTAGCGTCGCGTTTGGGTTGGCAGCTTGAGGCGCTGCGCCTGGAGCAGCCGTGCTATCTTCGTTCATCACCCGCGTCCAACCGAGCGGCGTCCGAGGAGCGGTGAATAGCGAGGGGAACCAATCGCCGAGATTCGTCTCGTTAACCCTCGGGGCCGTGAACATGTAAGCGTGGCGTTGCTTGCCGCCCGGCAAGTGGACCTGAATCGCCTTTGGCTGCATCGTCTTACGATCGAGCATCACGTCGACCACGTCGTAGTTGAGGGCGTCGGCGTTCCAGCGCGGGTGGGCTTCGAGCCAGATCGTGCTGGGATCAGAGGTCCGCTGGCGGATCCAGTAGCGGTCCATCAGCTTCTTGGCTTCGGCGCCGAATAGGAATGGCAGCGGGCCGTCGACGATCTTCGTGCCGCGCATCTCTTCGGGGATACTGGTCACTTTGAGTTGCTTGTCGCGGTGGCTGTACTCGTAGACGGCTTTACCGTCGCAAACCCAGTGATCGCCGATTTCGTCTGGCCTGGGCGCCCAATCGCCGGGCGCACTAACGTCGACGTTTTGAGGATCCTTCTTAGTCCAACGACTGATCGAGTCGATCTTGAAGCTCCCCTTGTCGGGCTTCGAGAACGAGAGCGTCCCCCTCTCCTTCGTGAGGGGCTTGTCTGCGCCAGGGCCGAAGACGGCGTCGTATTTCCAGAGTTCGAACGAGGTGTTGAACGTCTTCACGTCGGCGCTCGACTTTTCCCACATGTCGAGAATGCGGAAAACTTCGGCCTTCTCGAGTTCCGTCAGGATAAACGGAGGGCCGGGGGGCAAGCCGATCGGTGCGCCAGTCGGAGTCGTAGCGACGGGCGCGCCGCCATTTGGCCCAGCCACCGGCGCTCCCAGGACGCCGCCCGCCGGAGCGCCGGGTTGCCCGACCCCGACGGCTGCGACTTGGTTGACCGTTCCCGCCGGCTGCTGCATTGGTACGCCGCCAACGCCTCCCGGCTGAGCGCCGTTGACGGGAGTTCCCGGATACTGCTGCCCTTGCGCGATTCCCAACGGGGCCGCTAGCGAAAGGGTTAACGTCGTTCCGAGAAAGAGTCGGCGGAGTTTCATCGCGCTGGTCTCGCGGTGAGGCAATGGCGGAGGGGCGGCCACTGTTCATGGCCGAAATGGGCGCGGAGAATAACAACCTCGCCCCAACGCCGCGAGGGCAGCTTTCACCGAAATCGCAGCCGGCCGGCGGGTGCGGCGAATGCTATCGCCCCGCGGCGGCTCTCCGGCGTATCTTGCCTACGTCAGATTTCTTACGCATTCACTCAACTATGCGCCATTTTTCGCTGCGTGCCGTCGGCGACCGAAAAGATGCTGGAAGAACTCCGCTGGAAAACAAGCCCCGCAGCCACCGCCCTCTACGTTGCAGCTTGTCGCGCGAGTGGCGTTGCGGCCACGGACGGCATGCTGGCCGCGGCGCTCGCAACGCCGGCGGACGCGCTGATTGCCGAGATCGACGCCACGGGCCTCCCGCGCACTGAACTGCTGGCGGAAATAACGTCGCTGGCTGCGGAGTTCGAGAATAACCGGGAACTCGTCACGCGCGCTGCGGCTCGATTGCACGCCGCGCCGCTCTCTTCTCCGACGGCTACACGCATCGCAGGCGCCGTTGGGGAGTTAGAAGCTGCGCTCGGCGGCGAGCAGCCGAACCTCGCAGAAGAACTCGCCGCGCGAGTGCGGCCGCTGCGGGAACAGTGGGAAGCTCGCGGCCCCGGGATGTTGCGGGAGATTGGCCGACTGACCGACGAGGCGATCGTGCCGAGCGCGGCCGAGATTGTGATCGTCTTGCCGTACGCCGGCGGGCGTGGGCTCGCGCATCCGCGGCAGAATCGTATCACACTGGAGGGCGTGCTCGTTCATCCACATCCACAGTTGCCGGAACCGCTGCGGATCGCGTGGCTGCTCGCTCAACTCAATTCCGATCTGCCGCGCTACGCCGATGCGCTGCCGCCAGGCCGATCGGCGTTCGCGTTCGCCGTCGCGCTGGCGCCGGCGACGCTAGCGGCGGCGCAAGAAGTTGAGCTAGCAACGTGTGACGAACCGGCGCTCGGATCGGCCTTCGAGGCGTGGGGACTTAGCGGATCGCTGCCAGCCGACGCGCCGCAGCGCGTCTTCAACTGGTGGAATGCCTGGCTCGATGGGGCGGCGACATGGCCAGTGGCCGTCGCGGCGCTGGAACGGTTGCTGGCATAGGGTGACCTTGACCCGCTGCCGTGCGGCGTCGATCATCCCGGCCCAAACCCGACCGCTTCGTCCACGCTGTTTGCGAGCCATTCGATGCATCACCGCCGCCTGCTTGCCGTTCCGCTGCTGATTGCAGCGCTCGCCGTCCCCGCGGTGGCCGAGTCGGCGCCCCCCGCCGCGCCAGTTGCTCCCGCCGCGACGGGCGCCGTCGTACGCTTCCGCCAGGCGCCGGCAGTCGCTGGCGATCGCGTCACGCAAACGCTCAACGTCGACCTCGGGCTGACGACCACGATCACGCAATCGGGGAAAAAGGCCCACGAAAGTCAAAACCGCATGCGCCGCGAACAGCAGCGGACGATCGAAGTGCTCGAAGTCGCCGAGGGCCGCGCCGTGAAGGCCAAAGCGACGTTTGCCGTCAGTCGGCGGCAGTCGCCCGAAGGGGCAAAGCCCGAGGAACTCGTCACGCAACCGATCGAGGGCAAGTCATATCTCATGGTACGCGAGGGCGATCGCGTGACGATCACCGACCTAGCCGGCGCCGCGCCCCCGGAGGAAGAGACGCGTCTCGTCGCCGAATCGCTCGAAAACGTCGGCAAGCCGAACCCGTTTGCCAGCTTGCTCATCGAACGCCATGTCACCGTCGGGCAACGGATCCTTGTGCCGCGCGACGTGGTGCAATCGCTGCTCGGCTTCGACGGCCCGATCGGTACGGTCCATCGCTTCGAACTGACGCTGGAGAAAGTCGAACCAGCCGCTGCCAATCATGCTTCGCCCGTTGCTCATTTCAAAGCGACGATCGAAGTGCGCCCCAATGCCGAATCGCCGCTGTCGATTGTCCTCAACGGCGAGATGGAGGTGGAGACGGAAACCTGTCGGCTGACCGCCGTGAAGATGGTCGGCCCGGTGCAACTTTCCAGCATTGAGCGGACCGCGGGCGGCATTTTTCAATACTCTGCCGGCGGGGAGCTGAACCTCGCTATCCGCAGCGAGTACGACGCTCGCGTGCGCTGAACGGATTCTGACGATCGAGTTGCCAAGCATGAACGCCGCTACCCTGCCTTCGATTCCTGTGCGTTGGTTCGGCGTTGCGATCGTCAGCCTGGCGGCGCTCGCCACGCAGGCCAAGAGCGCCTCGATCACACTCGCTTCGGCGGAGATGGGCCCAGCCGGGCAAGTCAGCGGCACGCCGATCAATGCGAGCAAGTATATCGGTTGGCGTTTTCGCGTCACGAAGACCATGGCCGTGACGGAAGTCGGCGGGCACGTCGGGGGCCTCAACGGGGAACTGTTTGCTGCGATCGTGTCGCTGACCGCGCTCGATGCGCTGCCGCAGGGAGCGCCGTTCGCCGACGCAACAGTCAAGGCGAACACGACCTTCTTGCCGCCGGCCCCGACCGCGGAATTTCATACTCCGCTCGCCGTGACGCTGCAAGCGGGCACCTACGCGCTCGTCATTGGTTCCGGCAAGTTTGGAGCCACCGGCAACGGCGTCGCTTCTTCGGTGCAGCAGCCGAACATCCTGCCGACGACGCAAGCTTCCTACATCTTCTGGGAGCAATCGGTGCCGAATGTGTTCAATTGGACCGTTGGCTCGGCTAACAACCTGCGATTCACCGTGACGGGCGCGGAACTCACCAGTCCAGCAGACTTCAATCTCGACGGCGCCGTCAACGCGCTCGACCTGCCCGTATGGAAGGCTGGCTTTGGCAACCCGGCTCCAGCCGGCACTGCCAACGGCGACGCAAACGCTGACGGGAAGGTTGATGGCAGCGACTATCTGCTCTGGCAACAGGCGGCGGCCGCCAGCGCCGCCCTACCGACGGCGCACGCCGTTCCCGAACCTGCGGCCGCGACGATGTTGGCGGCGTTACTCAGCATCGGCTGCGCTGCTCGCCGGCGAACTGGCGTCGGCTGCGTCTGAATCAGCCGCGGCGGCAGACGACTCCGCCGCGCGGTGTTGCCGCTCCTGCTTTTGCACGCGCAGGTAGCTCCAGCCGACGGAGCCGATGATGATCGCCACGGTTGCCACCAGGTAGCCGACGAACAGCGACACCACCAACGTCCGATTGTGCCGCGACCAACGGTAGAGCCGCTCGCTGAGGCGATCGCGGTGGGCTCGCACCGGCTCGTCGCCGAGCCAACGCTCGATGTCGTCCGATAAGGCGCGGGCCGAGACGTACCGCCGCTCCGGCGTCGTGTCGAGCGCCTTCATGCAGATCGACGCCAGCGGCCGCGGCAGCCACGGCGCCTGGCTGAGCACGGGAATCACGCGGCCATGCTCGGCCTTAGCGATCATCACGCCTGGATCTTCGTCGTCGGCGTGCGGCAGGCGGCCCGTCAGCATGTGGTACAGCGTCGCCCCCAGACTGTAGATGTCGGTAGGCGGGCCGAGTTCGTCATTTCGGCCCGCCGCCTGCTCAGGACTCATGTAGGCCGGAGTCCCGATCGTCATGCCGACTTGCGTCGAAGTGGCGCCCCCTTCGCTCACCGGCTGGCGCACCATCCGCGTGGTGAGCGCGACGTCTTCGTCGGAGCCGATCACCTTCGCGAGCCCCCAGTCGACGACGAGCGTCTCGCCATACTTGCCGACCATGATGTTCGACGGCTTGAGATCGCGATGGATCACCCCCTTGCTGTGGGCGTAGTCGACCGCGTTGCAGACGTCGACGAACCGCTGCAACAGCTTGCGGATTTCGGGCATGCGCTCGTTCAGCTTGCCGCCGACGTCGGTGGCGTGAAAGCGTTCGAGCACTTCCAGCAAACTCTCGCCGCGGATGAGCCGCATCGCGTAGTAGGGGCGGCCTGTGGCGTCGGCGCCGACGGCGTAGATCGGCACGATGCCGGGATGCTCGAGCCGGCCCGTGATGCGGGCTTCGAGAAGAAAGCGGGCCCGCGAGCTTTCATCGTCGGCCCACTGCGATTTGATTTGCTTGAGCGCGACCGTGCGATCGATTTCGTGATCGCGGGCGAGGAAGACGACGCCAAGGCCACCCTGGGCGTGGACCTGCAGAACGTCGAATCGCTCGCCGGGCGTGAGCGTCGCGGGCGAGGCCCCGGGCGCCGCACGGGAAGCCGGCGAGGCAGCGCGAGTTTCGAACCCCACGTCGGTCGCCAGTGCCACGTCGGAGGCGGGGCCCGCCAGCAGCCGGCGGACGCCGGGAGGAAGCTCGCGCAACCGCGAGGTGCGGGGGTCGACGGCGGTGTCGGTCGCACTGGCCGCAAGGAGGCTTTCAGCTTCCTCCCGCTGCTGCGGGGTGAGGGCGCCCCGCGCGACGAGCACGGCGAGGAGTGGCTGCTCGTTCTTGCCGATCCACTCGACGACCGCCCCCTCAATATCCTGGTCCGACATCCAGCCCCGCTGTTTGACGAGCAGGCAGAGCAGCAGATCGCGGCTGGAAATCGAGGGGGACATGCGTCCGTTGTACCAAGCTGCCGAGCAGGCCGCCAATTGCCCCGGCTCGCGTTCCGTCGCCCCTCGTCAGCCGATGATGGCGCCAGCCGATTCGATCGGAAGAAACGGCGTAACATCTCCCGCCGCCCGCCGCTATTATCCGCGGCAGACGGCTGCGGCCGCTGCGGGAGAGATTGCTCTCCGCACTTTCACAAGACGTTCACCATTTGCCGGGAGAGAGAAATCATGTCACGAACCATTCACACTGCCGTCGCCCTCGCCGCCTTGCTGGTCGGCGGTTCGATCGTCGCCGCCCCGCAAGCTTCCGCGAGCACCGGTTGCTGTTTGCCGCCCGTAACGGTCACGCTCCGCGTCGACGATCCGTGCGATCCCTGCCCCGCCTTCCCCGTGACGGTTTGCGTGCCGGGCGGTTGCGACGAGAGCCCATGCGTGAGCTGGCGGAACGGCGCGTTCGGCCGCCGCGTCGCGACCTACACTTGGCGTTCAACCGGTCACCAAGTCGAGGTCGTCATCACGCGTCGCGGCGAAGTGATCATCCGCTAACGGCAGCTGCCATTCTGTGGGAGGGGTCTCCGACCCCGAAGACGCGCGGCGAATTCACGCCGCCCTGGAGTGGTCAGCGAAATCGGCGTCGGAGACGCCTCCCACAGATCGCCCAATCAGGCCGAGCGGAAGCGTTCGCGTCACGCCAGCGGAGCAAGATTTGCGCGATCCGTCGCTCGCTTCGTGAAACACGCAAACTTTACGAAGAGCCTTTGCGAACGCTCGGGAGTCACCGATATACTCCCGGGCGTGAGGGGCTTTTCTGGAAGGAGGCGTCCCATGACGCGCTTGCTTGGATGGCTGTTGGCGTGCGGCGGAATGCTGGCGGTCGTGTTGGCTGGACCAGCGACGGCTCAGACAGTTTCGACGGAGCACTACCGCTTCCTGCCGAAGCTGAGCGTGTTGAACCAACATGGCGGGTTCGGCGGCTTCGACGTCGATCATCGCGTGATGGGGACGTTTGATTTCGAAGTCGAGATCGGACCGACCGACGTCTGGCCGACCGAGTACGTCGCGAAGTTCTCGGACGTCAATGCGTGGGCGAGCCATCCGATTCTCGCCTACGTGTTGCCGCTGAATCAGACGCTTAACCTCGAAGGATTGGTCGGCCGCAAAGTTCCAGTGAGGGCGCCGATCGATATCTATCGATTTGACGGAACGACCGGTGACGGCTCAAGCGTTGAATTGTACGCCGCGCAGATCGGGCCGTGGCTTCACTTGAAGGCGACGACCACGGCTCCGCCGAACAGCGCCGATTTCTTCGAATACGAGTTGAAAGCGGTCGCGCGCCGGACGCCCTTCGCCGACTTCGACGGCAACTCAAGTGTCGACAACGCCGACCTTGCCACGTGGGCGAGCCGCTTTGGGTTGAAGGCCTCAGCCGGTGATCCGCTCGCTCATGGCGATGCGAACGGTGACGGCGTCACGGATGGCGCCGACTTTTTGGCATGGCAGCGGCAAGCAGGCGAAGTCGTGCCCACGGCGGAGAGTCTCGATGCACTCGTCACGGCGGCGCTGGCAACGGCGAATGGTGCATCGCAGAGTTCGATGGCCGCCGTGCCCGAGCCGGCGACGTTGAGCTTGCTTGGCGTCGCCCTCATTGCCGCTTTCAGACTCCGCCCCCGAAGCTTATCCGACCGGTAGCGCCTTCGTGTTTGAACGATGAGGTTCCCTCCCCTTGAGGGGGAGGGTTAGGGAGGGGTGACTGCAGCGGGTACTAGGGTTCCCCCCCTCCCCCGCCCTCCCCTCAAGGGGGAGGGAGCCAGAACATCTTTGGCTACTTCCAATCCTTCAGCGCCAGCACCTTCGCATAAGCGAACCCTAGCGCGCTCATCGACGCCGCATGAACATCGGCGGCCGTTACGCGACGGCCGTCGAATTCTTGCTCGCGCGTGGCACAGGCGTCGTGGATCACCTCCACTTGGTAGCCGAGATCAGCCGCTGCTCGCGTTCCCCCTTGAATGCACATGTGGCTCATGGCCCCGGCGATGACGAGCTGCTTCACGCCGAGCGCTCGCAACTGTGCATCGAGGTCCGTCTCGCGGAACGAATTCACGTACTGCTTCGTGATGACCGTTTCGCCCGGCAGCGGCTGGACGCTCTCGTGGATGGCAGCCCCATCGCTGCCCGGGCGAAAGAACGGGGCGTCGGGCGACGCAAACTCGTGCCGGATGTGGATTAACGGTTGACCAGAACTGCGAAAGCGATCGAGCAATTCCGCCGCCTTCGCGCTCGCCTCGCCGATGCGATCGAGTTCGTACGCCCCGCCCGGGTAGTAGTCGTTTTGCAAATCGATCAGGAGCAAAGCTTGGGCGGGGTTCATCGAAAGCTCGCAATCAGGGCCGTGGGGAACGACCCCGCGCGGGCCGTCATCGCAACTCAATCGACAAACTTTACCAATCTCCGCCCCGATTGCCACCTGTCGCCGCCCAAGTCGGGGGTGTTCGCTCTCAGCTGCTGATCGACTTTACCGCCTCGGCAAAGCCCGCCGATCGGCTGAAGCCTGCCGATGGCGCCAGTCGTGCCCAGCGATCGGAGAATCCCGCGGATAGCGCCCAGCCGCCGTCGATGAATGCGACAGTCGCGCTCGATTCAGCTGGCAGGACGCCGGTGTCGCAGATGCGATTGCTTGCTCACACGGAGGTCGGGCAGATGAAGGCGGGATTACAAATCATTGGCGTATCGTCGCTAGCGATGGCGACGAGCGTTGCCTCGGCGATCACGCCGATGGAGACGGCGCTGCACAGCCCCGAGTCGATCGACTCGGTATCGTCGGCGGAAGCATCGCAATCGTCCATGATCATCTATGATCGCTCCGTTTCAGAAACGGCCTACAGCGCCGAGTGCACCGACGGCTGCGACAACGGCTGCGGCGACTTGTGCGGCTCGCTCTGTGCGCCGACGTGGAAAGTCCGCGCTGGCGCCGCGATTCTCAATCGCAACCGGCCAGACGGCGTTTCGCTCGTTCGTCCGCTCGGCGGGCTGATCGACATCTCGACCGGCAACGACTTCGACATGGGGTACGCCGGCGGTCCGGACGTCTCGATCGAACGTCGCCTCGGCAACGGCCCGAACAGCATCGAAGCCCGCTTCCTCGGCGGACTCGAGTGGAACTCGCTCCACCAGTACGGTGCGATGGGCGATATCCAAATCGGCCCGATCAACATTCCGCTGACGCTCGACGTCAACGCGAACTATCAATCGAAGCTGAACAGCACGGAAATCAACTGGCGCCACCAACGTTCGGATCGCGTCACCTGGTTGACGGGCTTCCGGATCATTGAGCTGCACGAAGAGCTCGCCTACGACGTCGACTTCATCGTCCCGAACTTGACGGGCGTGAACTGGAACACCGACAACCACCTCTACGGCGGTCAGGTCGGCGCCGACCTCGCGCTATGGCGGCTCAACGCTCCGCTGTCGATTAACGGTTTGTTCAAGGCCGGCGTCTACGGCAACGACGCCGATAACGACTTCACCTTCGACGTGTTGGGCAACCCGCTGATCGACGGCGGCGCTAACAGCAATCCGGTGGCTTTCGTGGGCGAAATCGGCCTAACGACCGCCTACCAAGTGACGCCGCACTTCGCTCTCCGCGGCGGCTATCAGCTGCTGTGGGTCAGCGGCGTCGCGTTGGCGGCCGAACAGGCTCAGCTGACGCTCAACTCCGTGAACCAGAACGTCATCGACACCAAGGGCGACGTGTTCTATCACGGCGCCTTGGTCGGCGGCGAGTTCACTTGGTGATCTTGAACAGTTGCGAACGGTGAGCCCGTCTCGTCCCCGACTACGTCTTCGGGGGCGAGACGTTTGGAAATAGGTGAGTTAGTCGACCGTTCGTACGGAGACATCGAGGGCCTTCGGCAATTCGTTGCCGAGGGCCCTTTTTCGTTGCTTGGGGTGAAAGTGTGCGTCTCTCGTTGATTTCACTGCGAAACCTGAGTGAAATCGCGCACGCCTTCGGCGGTGGTTAAGTGCAGCGGTTGCGGGCGTCGACACTAGTGACTGACATGCCACTGGCGACGGTTGTGACGCCGCTGCTCGCATGTCCCCTGTACGATCGCGCGAATGCGACGGCAGTGGCCACAAGTGTTCCCACCACGATCGCCGACGCCGCTTCCATTCCAGGCGTTGGCTTCTCGGCTCGAAAGGCGGAATCGATGTCGAAGCTGTTGCGCGCCATGGCTGTTGGCTACTTTGGTTTGACGGCCGGAACGACGCTGGCCGTCGAACGCCGCGCGGGCGATTCGATCGCCGACGGCATCGAGTTGACCTCGGCTTGCGATTCAATCGCGAGCGACGAATGTTGCAACGGCGTCGGTTGCGGCGAGGACGTCTCGCTCGACCTCGGGTGCGGCTGCCCCAGCTTGTGGACCGTGCGGGCGGGCGCCGTGATCATGAAACGCGAACGGCCGAACGCCGGCGTGCTGGCAGTGAGCGATCCGGGCAACAACCCGATTTCCAACACCGCCGACTTCGCGTTCGATTGGACCGGCGGCCCCGACGTGTCAATCGTGCGGCAAACGGCCAGCGGCAACGCCTGGGAACTTCGCTACTTCGGCATCTTGGACGCCGAGGCGAATCGCGACTACGGCGATCCGGGCAATTTCAACATTTTGCCATACGGATTCAATACATCGAACTCCCTCACCGCCAACTACGAGTCGACGCTCCACAGCACGGAGTTGAACTGGCTCCACCCCTTCTCGCAGCGGGTGACGTGGCTGGCCGGTTTCCGCTGGATCGAGCTGAACGATCACCTCACCTACACGGTGGGCTTTCCCAGTCCATCGATCATCGACGTCAACTACAACATGCAGAACCATTTGTACGGCGCCCAGACTGGGGCCGACGTGGCCTTGTGGAATCGAGGCGGGCGGCTGACGGTGAACGGCATCGTCAAAGCCGGCGTGTACGGTAACAGCGCCGATAGCAATATCTATGAAATCGACAATGACGGCGATGTGCTGAGCGATGGCGGCGCAAGTTCCAGCCACGTCGCCTTCGTCGGCGATCTGAGCTTTGTTGCAACGTACCAGGTGACGCCGCACTTCGCGCTACGCGGCGGCTATCAACTGCTGTGGCTCGACGGCGTCGCGCTGGCGAGCAATACGGCGTTGCTTGCTAAGAAGGAAATCGACAAAAACGTGATCGGCACGGATGGCAGCCTGTTTTACAACGGCGCGCTGGTGGGCGGCGAGTTCACTTGGTGATCCGCAGCTGGAGGATGCCATTGCCTTGTTGCCTTCGATAAGCGGCCGTCAAATTCTTTGCAGGGAGTCACGAGTCGACTACACTCATCGAGATCGCGGCGCGGCGTTGCGCTGGGGAGGATTCGAGTAACTCGATGGAGTGAGGTGGGCGATGGCGAAGAAGAAGGCTGCAAAGAAGCCAGCGGCGCCGAAGAAGGCGGCCGCCAAGAAAGCGGTAAAGTCGGTCCCGAAAAAGGGGGCGCCGCATAAGGGATCGGTCGACGTCCCGGCGAAGATCGCTCCGGTGAAGAAGGGCGCCAAGAAAAAGGCGAAAACGGCCAAGCCGACTGCGGCCAAGGCGGCTCCGGCCCCCGCGCCGAAAAAGGCCGTGAAGAAGCCGAGTGCGAAGGCGACCAATCCGCCGAGCAAGAAGGCCGCCAAGCGGCCGACCGTCGGCAAGGGCGTCCCCGACGTCGCGGTGCCGGCCGTTGAGAAGAAGGTCGTCACGAAGAACGCCTCGGTCGGCAAGCGGAAGACGGCTCGCGTGCCGGTGCGCACGGGGACGGCTGGCGGTCGTCCGGGGGGCGGCGGGACGGGCGAGTTGGAGCCGGCGAGCGACACGGCGGCACAACGCGGACGCGGGCGGAAGCGGACTTAATCGGCTACGATAGTCGATGATAGAGTCAACTATCAATCGGGGCGCTTGGCCCCCGGTTTGAAGAACCGGGGGCGAAACGCCTTATTGCGAAGAGCGCCTACCACGCACAGCCGCGGGCGGTGACGGGCCAAATCGCTTCGACGCGATCGCCGCGGTAGCAGATCAGTTGATCGTGCATGTTCACCGTCGGGTCGCAGTGGCCGGGGATCAACTTCAGCTTCTCGCCCAGCTCGTAGTCGCGAGCGCCGTTCAGCTGGATGACGCCGTGCTCGTCGGAGATGTTCGAGTAGACGGCGCTCGTCTGCTCGGCGAGGAGCGGCAAGCCTGAGTCGACGCTCGATGACTTGAGGCCTGCGTCGACCACCGCCCGCACGCCGGGCACGCGGCTCATCACGGTGGTCCACACGAACAGGCTGTTCTTAAACCGCGGGAACGAGCTGTCGCTCCACTCGTTGGCGCCATAGTCGGCGTCCATAAAGACGTAGGAGCCGGCCTGCAGTTCGTTGTAGACGGAGCTGCCCGCTTCGAAGAGGAACGTGCCCGTTCCGGCGCCGGTGATTTTTGGGCACTCGATCCCGGCCGCCTGCAGGCAGTCGCGTGTGAACGCCGCGAGTTCCGCGGCCTTCGCGATGACGGCGCGACGCTCGTCGAGCGAGCGAACATGCTGCGCCGAACCATGGTACGCCTGCAGCCCCGCGAAGCGGAGTTGCGGCTGGACGCTGATCAGTTCGGCCAAGCGGACCGCCTCAGCCCCTGGCTGCACGCCGCAACGCTTGGCGCCGACGTCGATTTCCACGAGCACGTCGAGCGTGCCGTTGCCGGCGGCGCTCATCGCGTCGGCCAGCGCGGTGATTTGCTGCTCATCGTCGACGCAGATCGAAAGCTTTGAACGCTGCGCCAGTGCGGCAACGCGGGCGACCTTCGTCGGGCCGACGACTTCGTTCGAAATGAGCACGTCCTCGACGCCGCCGTCAACGAGGGCTTCGGCCTCGCTCACCTTCTGGCAGCAGACGCCGACGGCGCCGTGAGCTATCTGGGCGAGGGCAATCGTCGGGCACTTGTGAGTCTTCGCATGAGCGCGAAGCTGGGCGCCGAAGCCGGCGATCGCTTGCTGCATTTGCCGCAGGTTCGCTTCAAACGCATCGAGATCAACGAGCAGCGCCGGCGTATCGACGGCGGAGAGGTGCATGCCAACGGCGGCGGGCGTGTGAGACATCAACGGCTTACGGGTTGCTGGGCGATCATGCCGCGTGGAGGCAATGGAAGACATGGATACGGTGCTCACCAACCAATAAGGAAAACGTGTTCGTCAGGCGACGCTGGTAGGCGAGTGTAATTGAGCTGTTTGGTTTGCAGCAGGCGGTGCGGCCTTCAACAGGGGGGATTGCGCAGAATTGATTGCGGCAGGTAGCAAAAGAGGTGGTTTTATGCGGCCTTTCGACTATTTGATGAGGCCTGGACGAATCGAACGCGCTGGCAGCTTCACCGCAGGCAGCCCGGCCGCCCGGCGCCAGATGCTGATCTGGCCGATGTGGAGCGACTCGTGATGAAGCAGCAGGTCGGGGAGCATGAATTCGACTGTTGGGTATTGTTTGGCCCACCGCTCCAGCGTCGGCGGCCGATGGAAATCTTCCGGTTTCGCTGCGAGGAGGGCTTGAGCAACCTGCTCGTGCCCCGCGGCGAAGCGATCGACCATCGCCCGTTTGCTGCCGTAGGGCGCGAGTTCATCGAGCGGCCCGTGGCCGGCGAAACCAAACAGCGGATCGTCCTTCGGATCGACGACCGGTTCCCCCCTCAGCAACTGAATGATCACCGGGTGATACGCGGCGATGTGCCCGACAATCCACGCCGGATGATTCATCCGCCCCTGCGGCCGGAGGATGAATTGCTCGTCGGTGAGGTCGTCGAGCAGGGCGAGGGCGTAGCCGAGTTGGTTGTCCCAGGCGTAGATGATGGAGGCGGGGGTGAACATGGGGGTTCAGGGTTCAGGGTTCAGGTGGATCGCATGTCGTGTCGCGTCGGGAAGAAGCGAAAAACGCATTTTAGGCGACACTACATAAATCGTGTTCTGGAAGTGGCTTAGGTCGAATTTTAATGCGACATTGGCCGTGAAAGGCGACACTAAGCGGTGGAAGCGACATGGCGCCCGTTGGAGTTACGCACGCCGTTGCTCGCTCGACGCGCGCAGCCCGGCGCTTGCGCGGAATCGTTGTGCTCGTACTTCATATCTACTGAAGTATGCGGGCGGCGTCTATCCGCTACTTTCTGCCACTTGAACGGATTGCGGCAGTGCTACGCGAGCCGCTTGAAAAAGAGCCCGACAATCGACGCGAGGGCGACGAGCGTCGCGGCAGTCGGTTCGGGGATCGCGACGGCGCTGAAGTTGAAAAAGACGCCGTCGCCGTCGGCGGGCGTGTTGTTGAACCCGCCGAGGAGCGTCAAGTTGCCGTTGAGGCTGTCCGTAAGTTTCAGATTTGAATAGTCCGAGGATTTGAGGTGCAGCAGGCCGCCTAAGAAATCTTCGACGAACAACCTGCTGTTGAGAAACCGCTCGATGTTGGGCGCATTCACCAAGCCGGGCGTCGGGGATTGCGTTTGAATCGCCTCATTTCCATTGAGGGAGAGATCAAGATTGAGCAGCCGCGCCGTCTTCGCCGTTGCGTCGAGTTCGTATATGAACGTGCCGCCGATGCCGAAGTCGAGTTCGAACGGGCTGGGCACGCCGCCGGGAATGCCGATCCAAGGGGAAGGTTTGTACTCGTACTGCCCGCCGGGGTTGATGCGGTAGGTCGTCTGCGTAACGGCGGCGCGGGCAGGGGCTGCCGTCAGCGCGACAAACAACAGGCACGTGATGAGCCGCGCGCCGTTCATGGCCAAAGATCCCGACAAAAGAGTAAATGTTGACGCGGAATAGCGATTCGACTGCTCGCTTGAAGGCAAGAGTAACCCAAGACGGAGAGCCCGGCAATCGAAACGGCAATTTGCCGTTCAACTCGCGAGGCGAGAGTCTGGAGCGCGGGTGCAACAAGTGACGTGGGAAACGCGCCTCCCCTTTCCCCAGGAGAGCCGTCCGCATCTCCCGTCAAAACTCAAGGCTGATGGGCGACTTATTCCAACGAGTTTTTTGCATTTAGATATGACCTTTGCTAAACTCCTGCCGGAACGTTGAAAATCAAGTTCGACGCAAGTTTGCGTCATTTCTTTTTTGAGGAGGCGTCTAATGCTACGAGCCAGCCTGGGAGTATTGTCTGCGATTGCGTTCATGAATGCGGCCTCGGCACTCCCGCCTACTGATTCTCTGGTCGCTCCCGCTGGTTACGAAAATGCGCCAGCGCCGTCTAATAACTCGATTCCGTTCAGTTGGAGTTCGACGCGTTATCAGCAAATCTACGGGGCGGCCGATTTGCAGGAAGCAGTAGGACAACTCATCACGTCAGTCGCCTTTCGCGTAGCAGAAGACGACGGTTTTGACGGCGACTTCGCAGGCGGATTCGTTTACGCCGACTTCTCAATCGACGTTTCGGAAACGCCAGTAGCCGTCGAGAACATTGGACTTGATCTAGACGCGAACCACGGGCCGAATCGAACGACGGTATTTAGCGGCAACTACGTCGTGCCAGCGCTCGAGGGAGATTTGCTGGTGAATCCGTTCGATCTCCGCTTTGTGTTCCAGACGCCATTTCTATACAGCGGCGGAAATCTGCTTGTTGATTTCAAGCGAGCAAAAGCCGAGGCCCCGCTACCCAATCTTGACGCCGTCGTAGCGCTAGACACCGTCAAGCGAGCCTACAACGACACGCTCGGCATTGGAGCGCCCCGCTCAGACGATACGCTGGGCCTGATCACGCAATTTGAATTTCGAGACGTACCAGAGCCCGCCGCTGGTTTGATGCTGCCTTCGCTCGGCGTCATGTTTTGGGGGCTTTTCCGGCGGTTGCGAGCGGGTCAAAAATGACCCTCAGTTGGCGAGGCCTGCTTGGTGACTTCGTGACTTCCAGCAAATTGCTGGACAAAGCAAAGCGCCCCCGGCCGCAGACGCAGACGACTAAGTAGTAGCCGCTGGTTCGGTTGGTGCGATGGCGGAGAGGCATGGCGTTCTAGCGAAGATCAGCACGAGAACCAAGCCGGCAACGGGCGGGATAGCCAACGCGCTGGCGATTGGCGTGAGCAGGAGGCGTTTGCTCTCCAGCTCATTCTGCTCTAACTCTTCTTTGCTGAGGCTCTTGTAGACGTTTCGGGAACTGTACGACTCGGTGACCGTGACGCCGTGGGCGATGGTGCGCGGCGCGAGCAAAACTCCATAGGAGCCGTCGGGCTTCCGGACGAGTTTGCCGCCGGGCGGAACGGTGGGGCGATTGAGCATCGCCTTGGCGCCCTGGATCCGCCGGAGCGCCGACTGGCGACTGGTGACTCGATACAACTGGCTGAAAGCAATGAACTCGACAAGCGCGCCGACGAAGAGGAGCGCGACGCCAACGCGGAGGAAAAAGGCCCGCAGGTTTCGCGGAGGCATTTGTTCAGCTTGGTCCATGGGGCGAATGCGTACGAGGGCGTGACTGGGCGTTGCTCAGTCTATCGGTGCGATAACTAGCCCGCAAATTTCTTGGCGGCGTTTGTCTTTTTGAGATCATTGGAGCGAGCGACGGCCCGACGAATTCCGTTTTTTAGCCCCCGGTTCTTCAAACCGGGGGCGTGGGGGCCGGCCATCTCCATCCCCGCCCCGAATTCCCGTGCAGACGAATCGCGAATGCGAAGTTGGCCAAGTCGCGTATAGCACCGAGCGTAGTTTGATGTGGCGCGTTTCGCCCCCGGTTTGAAGAACCGGGGGCTAATTGGCAATTTCGTACTACGCGATGATTTTCGTTGACATTTGTATATGCCATCGTTATTTTCACGGCATGCGGCCGACGCTGGGAATCATGATCACGGCGACGACTTACGGCACGTGGCTGCGCGGGGATCGGCGCGGTTGAATCGACGACGGAGCGTTGATGCCGCCCTGCCCTGGGCTTGAAGACGCTGATCGCGAACGGATGGAACATTCGCCGTTCTTGTTTGGGGCAGAGCAGTTGTTTGAGGTGGGCGACCTGATGGGACGATCGCTCGTGCAGCGGTTGGCGGCGCCGATCTTTGCGCTGCATGTCGGCTCGTGGCACTTCCATCTCATCTTCGGCGTGCAGCCGGACAACGTGCCGGCGGCGGTGAAGTGCGGCAAGGATGCGGTGCGATTCGGGTTGCGGCCGAGCCGGCCGATTTGGACCGCGGGCTACGACAAGCGGTACTGTTTTGATGAGGCGTCACTGCGGGGTCGCATCCGTTACGTCGAGCGCCACAACGAACGCGCCGGCCTTCCGCCGCGCCCGTGGCCATTCATCACCACGCCCTGACGCCAGTAACCGGTGTTTTTTAGCCCCCGGTTCTTCAAACCGGGGGCGCGGCGGCCGGCCATCTCATTCCCGCCACGAATCTCGCCCACCACGTCCGCCATTCCCCGACAAGCAGCGTTCGCCGCCATCACCACGGCGCCGTTATATCGGCGTCACCCCGGGAATCGACAACGCGGGCGTAAGCGGGCGATGCGGCGTGTCTGGCGGCGCGGTTCGCCCCCGGTTTGAAGAACCGGGGGCTAAGGAGGCGTGTGTGCGGTGGGAGCGTTTTGTATTTGTTTCATGGAAATGTTAATGCAATTGGCGGAAATCATGGTCACAATCTTTGCACATACTTGTTGGCCTCAAAATCTGGTGAGCCATGGAACTCTACAGTAAGCAGAAAGCGGAAGTGCAACGACATTGGCGAATACGGTATCAAGAAGAGACGGAGCGGCGCGGCCAACCGCTGCCCGATGGTTTTGTCATATCGGAACCGGATGACGGTAAGCTCGAACCGCCCAATGCGAGTCGCGTTTTTCTTCGTTCATGCTGTTTGGCTTCTGTAGCTTTGCGCGGCCTGGCAGCCACGTGGGACGCCTCGGATGAGCAGCAATTTTTGCCGTCGCTCATTGATTGGGTGACTAAGTCCCAGTTGTCGGATGCGTTCGAGCCAGAAGAACTTCAAGTCATCAGCACACCCGCAGGAAAGCTTGATCAACAGCGTTTAGTTGACGCGTGTTGGCGTTGGGAGGGGGCTGCAGTCCTCGCTGCATCGTTGGGTCGTATGACGTTGCCGGCTCACGATCAAGTAGTCAATACTCAAGAGTGCGGTGAGGCGTGCGGGCTATTTGCAGAGCGCGTCGAGCTAGATGAAATTGAAAATAGCATTTCGTTTGATCCGCGCTTTGGCAGAACGGAGTTTGCCAACCAAGCTCTGGCGGTTCATTGGCGAATACGCCAATTTATGCAGGGAAGACAACAAGCGATCGACTTCCCTGCATATGCTCGGGGAGTTCAGTGGGCGGAGTTCAATCTGCGGGGAATTCCACTAATCGACGACGACCTGGCGATCGGCGATAAGCCGATTAGCATCGCTCACCCGTCTGATGTAGAAACTGCGTTGAGCATCGCCCGCGAGCGCCACCAGGCCGCGAACTGGTTGATTGGATGGGAGCCTGTCTATTCTGAAGTAGAAACTCCTACGTGACAGATCAAGTTGCTACGTGTCGCGGTCGACGGTGTATTTTTGAGAAGACAAAAAAATAGCCCCCGGCTTAAAGAGCCGGGGGCTAAGTCGTTTTGGTTTGAAGACCGCCGGGATGAACCCGGCGGCTCACTCTTTATAGTAGCTCGTCTCTTAATACATGTCATCCATGCCTGGGGCGCTCGCGGTCGCCTTGCCGCCCTTTTTCGGGGCTTCGGCGATGAGGGCGTCCGAGGTGAGCAGCAGCGTGGCGACGCTCGAGGCGTTTTGCAGCGCGGTGCGGGTCACCTTCGTCGGGTCGATGACGCCCGCCTTGACCAGGTCTTCGTAGACGTCGGTCGCGGCGTTGTAGCCTTCGTTGTTCTTCGCAGCGATCACCTTTTCGCAGACGATGCCGCCGTCTTGGCCGGCGTTGTTGGCGATCGCGGTGAGCGGAGCGCGGCACGCGCGGACGACGATCTTGTAGCCCGTCTCTTGGTCCTGGCTTAGCTCGGCCGGCTTCACCTTGCTGCTGGCACGCAGGAGAGCGACGCCGCCGCCGGGGAGGATGCCTTCTTCGACCGCCGCGCGGGTGGCGTGAAGGGCGTCTTCGACGCGGGCCTTCTTCTCCTTCATTTCACTTTCGGTCGCGGCGCCGACGTTGACCTTGGCCACGCCGCCGGCGAGCTTCGCGAGACGCTCTTCGAGCTTCTCACGATCGTAGTCGCTGGTGGTGTTTTCGATCTCGCGACGGATCTGGTCGATGCGACCCTTGATGTCGCCGCTCTTGCCGGCGCCTTCGATGATCGTCGTGTTGTCCTTGTCGACGATCACCTTCTTCGCGCGACCGAGTTCGGCAAGGCCGATCGAGTCGAGCTTGATGCCGAGGTCGTCGAAGATCGCCTGGCCGCCGGTGAGGACGGCGATGTCTTCGAGCATCGCCTTACGACGATCGCCGAAGCCGGGGGCCTTCACGGCGACGACGTTGAACGTGCCGCGGAGCTTGTTGATGACCAGCGTGGCGAGGGCTTCGCCGTCGATGTCTTCAGCGACGATCAGGAGCGGCTTGCCTGCGTTGACGACGGCTTCGAGGACCGGGACGAGGTCCTTGACGCTCGAGATCTTCTTTTCGTGAACGAGGACGTACGCGTCGTCCAGTTCGCAGGTCATGCTGGTGGGGTTCGAGACGAAGTAGGGGCTGAGGTAGCCGCGGTCGAACTGCATGCCTTCGACCCACTCGACTTCGGTGGCGAGCGACTTGCCTTCGTCGACGGTGATGACGCCGTCCTTGCCTACCTTCTCCATGGCTTCGGCGAGCATCTTGCCGATTTCGGTGTCGCCGTTGCTGGCGACGGTGCCAACCTGAGCCATCTCTTGCGACGACTTGATCTTGATCGACATCTTCTTGAGTTCGGCGGTGATATCAGCAACCGCTTTCTCGATGCCTTGCTTCATCTGGACCGGGTTGACGCCGGCGACGACGGCGCGGAGGCCTTCGTTGAAGATCGCTTCGGCGAGGACGGTGGCGGTGGTGGTGCCGTCGCCCGCGACGTCGCTCGTCTTGCTGGCGACTTCCTTGACCATCTGGGCGCCCATGTTTTCGTAGGCGTCTTCCAGTTCAATTTCCTTAGCGACGCTGACGCCGTCCTTGGTAACGGTGGGCGAGCCGAAGGACTTTTGCAGGATCACATTGCGGCCCTTGGGACCGAGGGTGACCTTGACGGCGCGGGCGAGTTTCTGGACGCCGCGACGCATTGCGTCGCGCGCTTCCTGGTCGAAGGCAATCATTTTGGCCATAGGTGGCTCCGGTTATGTGTTGGGTTGAGTTGTTCGCCGCGGGTGCGCGGCTTGTTGGTTTGGAGTATGACGCGACGGGTCGCGACAGTGGCGAGTTACGAGTTTCGAGAGAAATGCAATTGACTCGCGACTCGCTGCTCGCGACTCGCAACTACTCGATCACGGCAAGAATGTCGGATTCGCTCATGAGCAAAAATTCTTCGTCATCGATCGTGATCGTTTCGGGGGCGTAGCTGGTGAAGAGGACGCGGTCGCCCTTTTTCACTTGCAGGCTGCCGCGGGTGCCGTCGTCGAGAAGCTTGCCGGTGCCGATGGCGATGATCGTGCCGCGGCTCGGCTTGTCCTTGGCCGAATCGGGCAGGACGATGCCGCCGGCGGTCTTGGTCTGCGATTCTTCGCGCTCGACGACGACCTTATCGCCGAGGGGTTGCAGCGTGACCTTAGCCTTCTTCTTCGTGGCGGTTGCCATGGAAACGAACCTCCGATGCGTGTGTGGAATGCCTGTGTGCGAACTTCCCGCGGCGACCCGTGACGGGCTGAATGCGGGATTTGGTTTACGGTTGATTTGGCGAGCCGCGGCCTTAATGGCTGCGGTCTGGGCCTCGCGCAGCCCATCAGTGTGACGAATGGGCGGCGGCTGGGGGAGGGGCCGGGGGTGCGAAAGGGTGGAATCGCGACCGCTTGCGCAGCCTCTCCGCTGGCGAGTGGTTCGTTAGCAAGCGCTGCGCCAATCTCGGAAATCGTCACAAGTTGTTTTTGGGTTGGGATTTACGCCGGAATGACAAAAAGCGGCGGGCCTGCCGTTTTGGCGAACGGAGGCTGTGGGGTTAAGGGTTGCGTTGGGAATGGCTGCCAGGTTGGCAGGCGAGGTAGGAGTTATCGACGGCTGCGAGATGCCGTTTTGTGGAGGCTGATTAATTTTGTGGGAGGCGTCTCCGACGCCGAATTCGCTCACCACTCGACCGCGGCTTGAGCTGGCCGCGCGTCATCGGCGTCGGAGACGCCTCCCACAAGTTCAAAGAAGAAGGGCTCGTCCAGCTCCGCCTCTGCGCGATCGCTACCGTGCGATCATTCCGCAAACTCAGCCCGAACGGCGCCCGTGGCAAAATAGTGCTAGCTGCTAGGGGTCGTACGAGCGGCACTCGATATGAGGGGAGACGTGCGTCTTCGTCCCCTCGATCGAATGCCATGCCGCTGAAGTCACTCGCCACTTTCGGAGTTGCCCTGCTGGCCGCGTCGCTTGGTTGCCGCTGCTCGTCGCGGTGCTGCATTCCGGCGACGCCGCACGTGGCGTGCAATTTCAAAGAGACGACGGGCGAGACGCTGCCGCCGAACCTGCGCGAGCTGACGCCCGATTGCAACGTCGTTGAGTGCAATCTGCAAACGCTGCCGAGCCCCGGCGAAACTTACGAGTTGCTCACCGCCTCCGATGCGCAGTGCCGTGCAGCGACGAACGCGACGATCGCCAACCTAGTGAAGCTCGAAGAGCACTGGGCGGGCGTGATCATCGAGTGCGATTCGAAGATCGTGGCAGAGAACGTGTGCCTGCAACGCGACCTGCTGGAACTTCACGCCGCCGACGAGCGGAACAAGGCGGCGGCTGCGGCGCTCGAAGCGTTCTACCAACTTGCGGCGATCGAAGCCCGCAAGCACTATCTCGAACAAGCGACCCAAGAAACAACGCGGACCCGCGACCGGCTCGATAAGCTGCGCGAGCAAGGTCTGCCGGCGGAAGTCGATCGCGACGAAATCGACGCGCGGCTGACGACGCTGGAGGACCAGCGGTTGCAGCTCGACTTTGCGCGGGTGCAACTCAACGGCCAGCTGCAGAAGCTACTTGGCTGCCCGGTGTCGGAGTCGACCTTCTTCTGGCCGCAAGCCGATTGGGAACCGAACCTGACGCCGCTCGACGCCGATGCGGAGCTCGCGGCGGGCTTGCCGAATCGATTTGATTTGCGCGGGCTGGAGTTGGTGCTGTGCAACTTAGAAAAATCGACGATTCGCGTTGCTCGCGGCGTGCTCGGCGTGGCGGACGCGACGCTCGGTTCAGTGGAGCCAACCGACGGGATCGTTCACAAGCTGCGTTGCATCAAGTGCAACGACCACGAAGTCGACGTGCGGTGCCGGCAGCTCTCGATGCTGCACACTGATACGGAACAACTCGCGACGGCGGAGATTAAAGGCGCCGTCTACCAGATCGTGATGCAGCAGCAGCGCGTGGCGCTCGCTCGCAGTGCCGTCGAAGCGCGGCAGAAGAACGTCGACGCCCTCGTCGCCCGTCGCGACGCCGACGATACGCCGATCTTCGCGATTAGCGCCGCTCGCGGCCGGTTGTACGAGGCCGAAGGGGAGCTAGTGCAGCAGGTCGCCTCGCTAAAAACGGCAGAGGTGACGCTCAAGAAGGCCCAAGCGGCGCTGGCGGCGGAGTGCGGGTTTGAACCGAAGCTTTGCTGCGAAGGTTGTTGCAACGGGCACTGCATGCGTTGCGTGGCGCCGACTTGCAAGACGTGCGAACAGCCGTGCAGCTGCGAGAAGTGCCGAAAGTAGGCACTCCTGGCTCGTGGCGTCAGCTCTCGAAAATTGCGAACAGCACGTAGAAAAACAATATCCAAAGGCCCCCGCATATTGGCGATAGAGCGAGAGCTCGTTTGATGCTTCGAATCTTGAGAATTCCCCTCGCCGTGCCGTAGCCCAGGATCATCGCAATTGCGAAACCGGTGCCGATTGCCCACACCAAGGGGTAGAAAAAGATCACCCCATCCATCCCGCGGCAGGCAACCCGCACAAAGAGAACCACGAAAACGGGTAGACGTGGTCGTAATCGTCGGTGACTTCTACTCTTTCAAAGTTTTCTCGTTCGTAATCATTCATCAGGTCGGGTCCCGACTGAACCGAAGGAGAGCACCGAAGACCAGTTCGAAGCGAAATCTGCGCCCGGCGATTCTAGTCGCGGGTCATTCGCCTTCCAGCAGCTCTTCGATCCGATTCTGGTGATCGACGCAGCAGGCGTGGACGTGGAATTTCACTCGCTTGTCGTCGCGGATCTCGACGTTCACCGCGCTCGGCCAGTCGTGATAGTGGCACTTGAGCGTTTCGACCTGATCGCGGATTTGCTCGGCGGCGGCTGTGAGCAGCTCGCGAAGACGAGGGTCGGTTGGCGGATCGGAAACGGTGACGTTGACCATGGCGGAGTCGATTGATTTTTTGACAGGATTACAGGATCTCACGGATTTACAGGATTAGAAACAGGGGAGACAGGTACGTCAAAGACGCGGCCAATCCCCACGGCCTTTCATCCTGTCGATCCGCGAAATCCTGTCATCCTGTCTAAATGCATTCGAACAAGCACGCCGCATCGTCAAACTAAGTCCGGCTTGCCAGCACGTTGCGGAGTTCGTCGACGAACGTCTTGCTGCGGGCGATGACATCCTTAAAGTCGGCTTTTCCGAGCGTGTAGAAGACCGATTTCGAGCGTGCGACGATCGTCGCGTTGCGCGGCTCGTCGCGGAGCAACGCGGCTTCGCCGAAGTATTGGCCCTCGTCGAGTTCCGCCACTTTTCGTGACTCGCCCGCGTCGTCGATCAGCACGTCGACCTTGCCGCTGCGGATGAGATAAAACAATTCGCCGGGATCGCCTTGGCGGATGATCACGTCGCCGGGCGCCGCTTCTTGGACCATCATCTTGTCGGCGATGTCGGTGAGCGTGCTCGTGGTCAGGTCGGAGAAGAGCGGGAACTGGCGGAGGAACGCGCAGATCACCGACGTTTCGTGGACGGCGACGTCGGAGCGAATGTAGCCGTCGACCATGTTCACGATGCGGTCGGCGACGTCGAGAATGCGGTTGTCGTGGGTGACCATGATGATGGTGCACCCTTCGTCGCGAGCCAGCTCCTGAAACAGCGTCACCACTTCTCGCCCCGAGTGTTCGTCGAGTGCGGCGGTCGGTTCGTCGGCGAGGACCAGCTTCGGCGAGTGGACCAAGCCGCGGGCGATCGCGACGCGTTGCTTCTGGCCGCCGGAGAGCGACTTCGGTTTGTAGTGAATGCGGTGGCCGAGGCCGAGGCGATTGAGCAGGTAGTCGATCCGCTCCTGGGCAAGCTTGCGATCCATGTCGAGCAGCTCAGCCGCCATGTTCACGTTCTGAAACGCGGTGAGTGATTCGAACAAGTTGTGGGCCTGAAAGATGAATCCCATCTCACGGCGGAGATTGACGATCTCGTCGCGCGAGGCGCCATTGAGTTCGTTGCCGAGGACCTTCAGACTTCCTTCCTGCACGGTGCGGAGCGTGCCGATGAGCGTCAGCAGCGTCGTTTTGCCCGAGCCGGAGGGGCCCGTCATGATGACGATCTCGCCGCGACGGACTTCGAGATTGTTTTGGTGGAGCGCCTGCTTGCGTAGTTCGCCTTCGCCGAAATAGTGATTCAGCTGCGAGACCTTAATAGTCTTTGGGACTTGCGGTCCCTGCGAGTAAGCGCCGCTGGTGGCCGGTAGTGAAGCAAAAGCAGTCATAGAGTGGTCCTCCGCCAATCGTGCTAGAACAAATTGGCTGGATCGGCAGCGAGTAATTTGCGGACGGCGAGCAAGCCCGAACCGATGCACATGGCGATTGTGAGTACGAGCACTTGAGTGATGGAGTACGGCGTCATTCTCAGCAACAGCCCCGTCGAGTTGGCGAGCAACGCGTAGAGGCCAACGCTCACAATGAACCCGGGGATGAAGCCGACGAACGACAGGAAGAATCCTTCGGTGACGATCAATCGCAGGAAATAGCCGGTGGTGTAGCCCATGGCCTTGAGCGTGGCAAACTCATGCATGTGGTCGGCGATGTCGGAGTAGATCACCTGATAGCAGATGACCATACCGACGATGAAGCCGATGATTTTTCCGGCGGTGAAGATGATGCCGATCGGCGTGCTGTTGTCCCAGAAGCCGATCTCTTGGTCGCGGAACTGGGCGCGGGTGAGGACAACGACGCGATCGTCGAGGATTTGATCGATCGTGTCGCGGACTTCCTCGGTGCGAGTTTTGTCGTCGACGTGCACGATGCCAAGGTCGACGACGCTTAACGGATCGCCGAACTGGACGCGTTGCGGAAAGTAAGCGGCAAAGTTCTCGGCGCTCATCGCGAGGTTGCCGTCGTGCGCGAAGTCGGTGCCGAGGTCGAACGTGCCGACCATCACGATCTTGCGATCAGCGAGTTCCGCTTGCACCTTCGCGAGTTCGGCGTCGCTTTCCGTCGGGAACGGAAAGTTGTCCCGTTTGCTGCGAACATCGATCAGCGCGGCATGCGGGAGCCGCAATTGTTCAAGTTGCGAGTTGATGCGTTCGGAGTTGAAGATGGGATCGTCGAGGCGGAAGCCGATCGAGCGAATCGGAAACGCCTTGCTCGGAGCGCCGCGGTCGAAGCTCTTTAGCCGGGACAGCGTGAGTTCCGTGTAGAGCGGGTAGGCGCCGCTGACGCCGCTGGCGGAGCGAGCTTGATTCACCAGTTCGAGCGCGAAGCGTTTTTCGGCGGCGAGCGTGTACTTCGCGCGGCTTACCAAGAAGATGTCGCCCTGCAGGTCGTCGATCATCTTCACCTGACTGTCGAACAGGGCGTTTTGGAAGCCGACCTGCGTAAACATCAAGAGCACCGCAAAGCCGATCCCCGCCACGGCCACGATCAGGCGACGCCAGTCGTGGGTGAGGTTCTTCCAGGCCAGTGGTGTTTTGGTGAAGGATGACATTCAGCGATGAACGAATTTCAATTGAACCACGAAGGCACGAAGGACACGACGAACGCCACGAAGTGTGGACGAGTTTAGACGGATGTTCTTTTCGTATTCACGTCGTGCTCGTTGTGCCGTCGTGGTGAGTAATCTCCTAGAACAAATCAGCCGGGTCGGCTTGGAACAGTTTTCTTAGTGCAGCCATGCCGGAGAGGACGCACATGATGACGGCGAGCACCAGCACGGTGGCGGCGATTTGCCAGGTCATTACCATCGGCAGGCCGGCTCGGGCGCCGACGAACAGGTACAAGCCCCACGAGATGATGATCGAGGGGACGTAGCCGACGAGCGCGAGGAGCACCGACTGCTGCAGCACGACGCGGGCAAGGTAGGTGTTCGGATAGCCCATCGCTTTGAGCGTGGCGTATTCGCCCATCATGTTGGCAATGTCGGTCGACAGGACCTGATAGACGATCGCCACGCCGACGAACAGCGCGACCCATACGCCGAGATTAAAAATCTTGCCGAGGGGCGTTTGCACGACCCAGCGATATTCTTCGCGGGCGTTCACTTCGGCGCGGGTGAGGACCTCGACGTCGGCCGGCGTTGCCGAGGCGTATGGCGCGAGCGACGCGGGGGAAACTTGCGGGGCGATGAGCCGTTGGACTTCGTCGCGAGCGGCGTTCGGATCAACGCCGGGTTGGAGCTTGAGTAGGCCGAAGTTAATTTCGTCGAGCGGCTGCCAAGGGCACGCCTGGGCGAAGCCGGCGTAGTTGCCGATGCAGGCGCCGTTGGCCGCGAGGCCGGTGCCGAGCGAAACGACGCCGACGATGCGAACGCGACCGCCGCCGAGGGCCGTCTCGACGCCGATATCGGCAGGGCCGAAGCGTTTGCCGTTCTGTGGACCGAAGTCGGCTTTGCTCTTGTCGTCGATCAACACGAATCGCGGATCGGTGAGCAGCACCGACTTCTCGCGGAGGTCGGCGGGGCGGAACGGCGGGTCGTGGGGATCGACGCCGATGGTGATGATGCCGCGCCAATCGCCGGTGAACTGATCGGGCGGCGCGTCGGGCGGAGGAGGCGCCTGCCACTCGCTGAGGCCAAGATAGAACGGTTGAGCGCTGGCGATGAGCGGGAGCGATGCGGCCTGGTAGACCCGTTCGCGCGGAAACGATCGCGGCTCGGTGAGGTGGAGATACGACGGCGAGCGGAGCATCAAGTCGAAGTCGAGCGCGTCGTAGATTTGCGTCGCCGTTTTGCGGACGGCGCCTTTGAACCCCATCTGCATGAAGATGAGGATCACCGCGAAGCCGACGCCGGCGAGCGCAACGGCGGTGCGAACCTTGTTGTGCGTGAGATTCTTCCAGGCGAGCGGCGTTTTCATCGCGATCTCTTCGCTCTCTGGCTCAACGCTCTCTGGAATCGGCGAGACGCGGGCGGACCCAATCCTAGGCGGCCGGCTTGGCGGGCTTCGTCTTTGCAGGAACGTCGGGCTTCTTCACTTCGCCGAGGAATTCGACCGTCACTTGCAAGCCGACCTTGCTCGCTGCTTCGGCAGTGGCGGCGGCATTGGCGGGATCGATCTCGACGTCGACTTCCACGATCGACCGATCGCTCGGGGCGAGCGGGTTGCGATTCGTGAGCCCCGGACTGGCGACCATCGAACCGATGCGAACAACACGGCCGGGGATGCCGGCGGTTGCGAAGTCGCCGGTGAAGGCGGGGCTGCGGAGCGTCACGCGTTGGCCCTCTTGAACTTCCTTGGCGTCGGCCTCGTAGACCTCGGCGACGCACGACATTTGCGTTAGGTCGGCGATTTCGATCACCGGCGTTTGGGCGATCAGTTCGCCGGGGTCGACCATCGTGCGGAGCACGGTGAACTCTTCGGCGCCCCCTTCAACCTGCGGAGCGCGGAGGACCGCTTGGTCGAGCGCGGTCGCGGCTGCTTGGCGATCGAGATCGGCGGCCAGCGTTTGGTCGACCTTTTCGGCGAGCGCGGCGCTTTGCTGCGCTAGCCGCACGCCAGCTTCCGCGGCAGCGACACCCTTGCGAGCGGCTTCAAGGCCGTCGGGGTATGCAGCGGCGGCCGCTTCGTATTCTTTGGCAGCGCGATCGCTCGCGTTCTGGCGACGGCGAAGTTGGTGAACCGTCACGAGTTCTTCATCTTCCGCTTGGAGAGCGACGAGCTTCTTGTAGTCGTCGGCGGCGATGGCGGCCGCTTCGGAGAGGTTCTTCAGCTTCCCTTCTTGGGCCTGCATTTCGCGGAGCTTCGCCTCGGCCTGCGCGTGCGTGGCGAGGGCTTGCTCGACCTGCACTTGCGCGGCGAGAAGTTCTTGCGAACGCTGCTCTTGCGAAGCTGCGTGCTTCAATTCGGCAGCTTTCAGCTGCGTTTGCCGCAGGTCGAACGTCGCCGTTTGGGCGAGTTCGCCGCCGGCGGGCACCTTGGCCCCTGCCTCGATGCCGGGGGCGTACATCGTCAGTTTCTCGCCCGGCAACGCGCTGATCGAGATGACGCCGCTCGTTGGTTCGATGCGGCCGAGGGCGACGATGTTGCGGGTCGGCTGAGTCGTGGCGCCCGCGGCAACGGCGACCGGACCGCTGTTCTGGCTGCAGCCGGCGATCAGCAACAGGCCAAGCGTCGCGCCGAGGAGCGCGCCGCGAGCAGGCCGGGTCGAGTGATCGTGCGTATCAACCATCTTGCGTGAGCCCATCGCGACGCCGACATGCTGCTGGAAAAGGTAAACCCGCGGGGATGGTTAAAGTTTAACTGCCGCTACGCGCACGGGGACCGTTTTCACGCCCATTTCTTAGAATCGTTCTCGCGGCGAGTTCCCTGCAGTAAACGCTGATTTAATCGGGACTTGCGGCATCTGCCGGCGGCGACGCGACCGCCGCCGCGAACTGGCGGCGGACGGAATTCGTATTCTGGGTGAGCGGGCGGCCAGTCTACACTGATGGCAACGATCGTGCCGATTTCCCGCCCCCATGTGATTCGCGGTTCAACGGAGTGAAACGCCATGCGACGCCTTCCCACATTCCTCTTCGGCATGTTCGTCGGCGGCGCGCTGCTTTACGGGGCGCTTCACTACCACGTGATCAATACCACGAGCGGCATCCACTTGGTGCCGAAGGTCGAATCAACCCTGGCCTCAACTTACGTCGACATCCGTAACTTCACGCCGGTCGACTGGATGCAGCACCAAGATGTCGCCGCGGCGCTATTCACGGCGAACCGGCAGGACCTGATGCAATCGGCGGCTCAGGATTCGTTGCGAACCGGCTTGGAGCAGATGCTCCCCCCTGCCACCGACCGGCGTTAACCGGGCGTTCGGCATAGCCGGCGCTTCCGAGCGCTGCGGCATCTTCGACAAGACCCTCCGCATCGGCGCCGTGGCAGCTCGACTTCAGTCGAATTGCGCCGCGGCTCGATATCTCTTCAACAAGCACGAATAGATTCATTCCGCCACGAACGGACGACGCTCGTTCGTCTCGGCGGCCTTGTCGATTTGCCTTAGCGTGGAGTGGCGCTCCGATGGAACTGAACCGCAATCAATACTTCTTCATTGGAGTGGTCATCCTATTGATCGGGCTCCAACTGCGGATGGTGAGCACCTACACGCTCACGCACGAGGCGACGAAGTTTCTCGCCCAACGGACAAACGCCTCGGCCGGCGATCACGCTCTGCTCGCGGTGACGAGCGATATGGGCGCCGGGCATCAGAAGACGATTCAACCGCCTGAGTGGATTGGCTGGTGCCTGATGTCGATTGGCGGCGTGCTGATTTTGCACAGCCTTGCGATGCGAAAGCCGGGGGGATGATGGCTCGCCGGCGGTTCGACATCTCGCAACGGTTGGTCGCGTCGGCGGCAGCGGCGACGCTTGGCGTATCGCTCGCAGGCTACGGCATGGCCGACGATCAGGCAACGCCGCCAGCGGCGGCTGAGCGAGCTGGCTTTGCGGCGCCAGGCGCTGCCGATGTAGCGGGTTCGCACTCGGCTAATACGCCGATTGGCGCCAATCGCCAGGAGAAGGAAGCCGCCGAGGCGGGGAAGCTGCGACTCCGCGAAGGAACCGAGCTGAAAAACGTCATCGGCCGCTTCCGGCAGGTGGGCGATACGCTCACCTTCATCGACGGCCAGAACCGCGAAATTGGCGGGTTGCCGAACCTGAATCTCGAACGGGTGTCGCGGGTGCTGCAGACGGTGGAAGAGCCTGAAAGCGTCAGCTGGAGCATCAGCGGCCGGGTGACCGAGTACTCGGGGCGAAATTTCCTGCTGATCAGCCGGGCCGTGTTCCGGTCGGCGGCCCCCCCTCCCCCGCCGGAATCCGTGGCCCAGGAGGCTGCGAAAGGGGCTCCCTAAGGGTTGAGGAGGTTCCTGCCGCAACTTGCTTGGCCCAAGTTACCGCGATATCATCAAATGGCTGCTAGCCGTGCTTGCCGGGCTGCCGCCAGACGCTGTTTGGCCAGATTCGCGCCGCGGTTCGAGCACCGCGAAATCATTCGTTCATCGAATTGGGACTTTCATCGCATGGCCAGTCCGCGTCGTTTGCAAATTGCCGAGTCGGCCAATATTTCCGTGGTCCATTTCAAGGACCAGAAGATCATCGACCCGGTCGCGATCCAGGAGCTCGGCCAAGAGCTATTCGATTTGATTGAGAAGGACGATCGCAAGAAGATTGTCCTGAACTTTGCGAACGTCGAGTTTCTGTCGAGCGCCGCGCTTGGCAAGCTGATCACCTTCGAGAAGAAGGCGAAGCGGACCGGCGCCCAGATGATTCTCACCAATATTTCGCCGGAGATTTACCAGGTCTTCGCGATCACGAATTTGGATAAGTTGTTCAAGATCAAGGACAGCGAAGCCGACGCATTGGCTGTGCTGTAGATCCCCCGCGCTTTCTCGGAACAGAGGCGCCATGTCTGCCACGCCGTCATCCGACGAACGTACGCTCCAGGTATCACTGCCGAGCTCGCTGACGGCCTATCACGACTTCATGCAGTCGATTATCGACCAATTGGAGGCGTTCGGCTGGCAGCATGGAGACTTGTTCGCGATTCACATGGCGCTTGAGGAGTCGATCTCCAACGCCATTCGTCATGGCAACAAGGAAGATCCAGCGAAGCGGGTCGCCATCGACTGCTACATGAGCAGCGAGCGGTTCTGGATCCGCGTCTGCGACGAAGGCCCGGGTTTCGACCCGCGCAAAGTGCCCGACTGCTGCGACCCCGACCGCCTGGAAGTTGCCGGCGGCCGCGGCTTGGCCCTAATGAAGGCCTACATGACGTTGATGGAATACAACGAGCTGGGCAACTGCCTGACGATGGAAAAGCGGATGGGCGTCCCGGCGAACGGGTGCCGGTGCGACTAACGACGGCGATGGGCCGTTGGCGTTCGGCGGGGGCCTGCCGCCAATAGGGCCGCCACCCAGCTGCAGTCGCCGCTCTTCGGCCTGCACGATGGGCAAAATCGTTCCATCCCGGCTCGTGCGGCGAGTTGTTCGCGAAACAGCCCGCCCGCAGCCGATCTGTCCCCTTGCCGGCCCTCGGGCGGTAAGATATTTTGAGTAGTTCAACGCCACTTGGCGGGCTATTCCCCTGTAGCTCAGTTGGTAGAGCAAGCGACTGTTAATCGCTTTGTCCGAGGTTCGAGTCCTCGCGGGGGAGCTTGAACATCTGTCCACTGCTGACCACTTGCGTCAGCAGTGGACTTTTTCGTTTCTGGCTGGACTGCGGACGCATCCGGGCTCTCGCTGGCCGACGCTGGCTGCACCGCATTCTGCACCGCCGGCGCGGCCCCAGTTGCGAAGTGCTCGTCGGTCACCTGCAGGTAGTGCTTCGCCGCGACCGCCTGGCTGTTGCCGATCCACTCGCAGACGACGTGCATCGGGAAGGTTTCGGCCAGTTCCGTCTCCCGCGTGCTCCGCAGGTTGTGGAAGATCTTCGGCCAAGCGCTCAGCCCTGCCCTTTCGATGATCCGCTCGAACTGAGTGCGCAAGTTCGCGTTCTTGTGGCGATAGCGGGTGATCACGAACACCTTCGCCCGTTCCTCGGGGTCGAGCGCCATCACCGACTCCTCGACCAGCGCCCAGGCGTCTTCCAGGTACGGCCGCAGTTCCGGGAAGATCGGAATGACGCGTCTCCCCTTCCCTTCGTGGTGCTCAGTCTTCGGGCTGCGGATCGTCACGCGGTCGTTAGCCCAGTCGACGTCGACCCAACGAAGCTGCATGTGCTCGGAGGGGCATCGCAGTCCGCCAAAGCGGCTCAGAGCGAACAGGAGTCGCCACTGCGCGTCCGGGCAGGCTTCGAGCACCTTGGCAGCCATCTCGCGCGTGATGAAGAACTCGCGGCTCTTGTTGGCTTTCACGTTGGTCTCCTTCATGTCGGCGAATGGGCTGTCGACGAGTAGGCGCTTGCGCTGCGCTGCGCGGAAGAACTGCTTCGCGCGGCCGCAGATCCGCCGCACTGTGTTCGGGCCGAGCGTTTGCGACAGATGGAGGCGGAAGTCGTCGGCGTCGCCCGCGGAGATGTCGGTCAACGCCTTGGCAGCGCCAAAGTACTCGACGAGATTGCGCTGCGCCCGCTGCAGGTGCTCGCGCGTTGTCGGCTTCACGTCGGTCCGCCCCTTGATGTAAGCCGTCAGGAACGCGCTGAGCGTCGACTTCTCGGGCGCGGCTTTCTTCGGCACGAGCCCGACGTTGGCGAGCTTGTCGTAGAGCAGCGACTCGAGCTTGCCCACCCAAGCGGCCGTCTCAGCGTCCCAGCTGGTCTGCGAGATCGCCGCGGCATTCAGCGATTCCGCCTTCGCCTTGATCGTGTCGGCGGCTTTCTGGGGGATCTTGCCCAGTCGTATCGAGCGGCGCTTGCGATCGCCGGCGACGAACTGGATCGTTCTGTTGCCGGACTTGTCTTTTGATAAACTGGCCATTTGCATCTACCTTTCGATGTTGAGTCCTTCACGGACTAGTTACGCGGTCGCCAACGTGCGGCCGCTTCTTGAGTTGCGTGTTCACTGCCTCGCGCGCCGGGCGAAATCCGGTGCACGCGAGGGCGGAAAAAGAGCCCGCCAGTACAAATGGCGGGCTGCGAATTCGTGAGCTACGTTTGCTCACTTCCTGTCAGCGGCGAGCCCTGGGTCAGAGGGGCATTCCAGGGCTCGCCGTTTATCTATGCGCCGCTTTGTCGGCGGCTTCGGTACTGGTCAGGCCCGGCACTTTCCCCGGGCTTTTCTGCTCGACGTCAGCGAAAACGGGCTGATTCGGTCCCGGTTGGTGCGCGCGATCGCGGAGAGGCTTCGTCACGGGGTTAAGTCGCTAACTGGCAACACGTTAACTGTGATCGGCGGCCGTTTGATTGCCCCTCCCACGGTCCGGATTTAGAATCTGTTGACGCTATTCGAACTTGGTGGATCGTAACTCTGATGGACGACGTAACTCCGAGGGACAGGTGGAAGACCCAAGGATGCGAAGCTTGCCGGGCCGGCGTACATTCGGCGTCCTTGGCATCACCGCGGCAAATTTCGGAATCAATGGAACAGCATGCTTTTCTGCATAAGTGCGATGTGTGCAATGCCTATTGGCGATATGGTGATCGCGAGGCTCATGTAATTCCGCAATCGCAGGCTCGCGAGGAGTTCCCTGACGCCTTCTCTTAATTTGTCTACACGTCCACATAGCCTTCAGGGTTACTGCTCCTGCGGAGGGGTGGCGACAAGATCGCCGTTTTAGAGTCGCCGATCGCCTTTAAGTCGTTGCCACGCAACAACAAATTCAATGGCGACATAAAACAGCCGCCGCCTGCCCGCGGCGGGAATGCGGCGATCGTCACGCACTCTCCGCATACCGTCCGTGCGGCATCGTCGTGAACTGGCTGTCATCCGGGCGACCGTCGATCAGCCACCAGTACTCCGGATTGTCGATCACCACGCCAGCGTCCGTTAGCACCTTCCGCAGCAACTCTGACTTCTGCACCATGATGTGCAGCCGCTCTAGCTCGCCGGTGCGACACTCGATCGTCTGCTCGCCCTTGCGCCAGTAGCCGAGTTTCTTGTCTCTCTTGCTGATGGTGCCGCAGCTGTACTTACGCTTCCCCTTTTCCTTGTGCCCCCATGCGCCGCAGTAGTGGCAGTGACCCTTCGGAATCGGCGGAACGGCGAGTTGGTGCAGCGTTACCTGGGAGCGCTCCAGGATGCTAAGGAGGTGGTAGTCGACTGCGATCCGCCATGGCCCAAATCGCTTGCGGTCGTCGTCCGACGTGACTTCCATTGAAGTCTCTTCCATCTCGGCGAGATCACCGACGACCCTGCCGGATGGCATCTCGATAATCCGCATCAGATCGGCGGTCGAAACGGTTGCGCGGCCATCCTTCAATTCGAGAACGATAGTTTCCGAGACCTGCATGGCTTGAATCCTTCCATGGCGCCGCTCGGATCGTCGCGAAAAGAAGCCGCCCCAGCGGGGCGTTCGCCCCTTGGACTGAGGCGACTCTGACAACCCGATGACGACGCGAAAAGACCGTAGGCCCGGTAATGCGGTTGGAAAGGTGAGCAAGTCACCCGCACACGTCTTCGCTCCCCGCCTACGCGGATCAAAGCTACTACGCGTGCCCACACTACCGGGCCTACGGTCTGATGTACCAATCATCGAATTGTCCTTGCTACGGCTTTCCACGGCCGGTCAGCGGTTAGCTGACAAGGGACAGTATGGACGTTGCGCGAGCGAAAAGCAAGATCGCCAGGTGGCACAGCCATTGCATTGTTCGAACCGTACACACACCCGGAGAACGCGATGCTAGGCCTAGACCCGCTGCAGCTGACGATCGTAGCCGCGATTGCCTTCGCATCGCTGGTGATGCTCAATGGCATTCTTCGGCGCTACCGGATCGCAACTGAGCCAGAGACGGACGTTCCCGGAGTTGAGCCGGTCCTGAAGACGGGATCACCTTGCCACTACGTTCCGAACAGTTTCGAGGCACTTGGGCTCCACGCAGACGCGACACCCGAAGACGTGCTCGCCGCTTACCGATCGCTCGCCATGGAGGCCCACCCGGACCACGGCGGCGACTTGGAAGCATTCACGCTGCTGCAGCAGAATTTTGAGCAGGCGATGGCGCACGCAGAGGGGCGAATCGCCCACGCGTCCTAATAGCTTATCTCGCAGCCGTCTGCGGAATCCAACTCAGCGGTCACGCCTGCTGCTCGCAACGCGTCACGTTCCATTCTGTGCGACCGATTCTCCGAAAAGCTTGCAATCCGCATGCGAAGGGGCGAGATTGGGCGTTATGGGACGTCATGGATTTGATCGAAAGGACCGAAACTACCTCTTTATTGACGGTGGATATCTGCGCGAGCGAATCAATCAGTTCGCAAAAGACTTTTTCGGAATAGAGCACTTCGGCTGGGATTGCGAGCATATCTCCGAGAGGTACTTCAAGACGTTCTATTATGACTGCCCGCCTGACGACAAAGCCACACACCGCGGCGAGGAGTACCGCGAATGTATCGCTGCGACGAAGCGCCTGCCAGGCGTGCATGTCGCCGAAGGCGTTCTCACGAGCGGCAGAAAGCAGCAACAGAAGCAGGTCGACGTAAAGCTCGCTGTCGACATGCTTTCTCACACCCTCAATCGGAACATGGATTCAGTTACGCTCCTTGCGGGCGACCAAGATTTCGTTCCAGCAATTGAAGCACTGGTGCGCGCCGGAATGTACGTATCGCTTATGTACGTGCATACATCGATCAGTCCGCGACTCCGGGATGCCGCCGATGAAGGGAGCACACTCGATTTTCGTGATCTCTATTTTGCATGCAGTGACGCATTTCGCGGTGCGAACAAGCTAGTTACGGAGAGTAGTTTTGTGATTGGTGGTGTAGAGCATCACTTTGCCCGCGAAGGACGAGCGGTCGACCGATGGCACCTGATCGGTAGCGGCAATACAGAGAGTGGCCAGCTGGCGAGGTTGGCTAAGATATTTCCCGAATCGCACTTTGCCCTTCTGATCGATAGCGGCGAGGGCCAGGTGCTTCGCTATTCGCACCCTGATGCACACATACTTTGCCGACAAGTTGAAGCTCTAGGCCATTCGTTCAAAGTCTCCAAGATCACCGCCGAGTACAGGGATGCGTTTCCAGCTCACGTCCAGGAACTCACGAAGCCGGCAGCCAGGCCAGCCGGACTAGTTGAATAACTACCGTCTCGGCCGTCAGATTTCAGCGAATGCGGGGTAATTTGCACCGCCTCACGCATCAACGTGAGCCGCCCCCTCTTCTAAGTGGATACGGTCACTCGCTTTGCGCCAGCTGGTTCCAGTCCTGCCACGACTGCTTGCGAATTGCCGGCGATGATGTCAAGATTACGGCCTCGTCGCGCAACTTGCAGCCTTACCTCGTCCACCCAACTTCAAATGGAAACGCAGGTACTTTTCGTGTTAGCAGAATCGGGAAGCAGCGCAGATTTAACTGTAGCGCTCGCTGGCGTCATCATATCTGCCATCGTAGCGTGGGTCACCGCGAGGAGGACGATTGCTGGCGATGAACGACGCGCATTGCGTGAAGGCAATATGCGGCTCATGGAATGGGCGATCGCGTACCCATTTCTAGAGACTCAGGCATTTTGCGATGAGTGGCCTAGCAAGCCTCGCGGGGACGAAGACGCAACGCGATACGAATTCTACTGCTGTCACGTGTTCAACGTGCTTGAGCAATGCTGGGAGTTTTGCGACGGCGATCTCGACAAAATGAAGCACATTCTCTACCCCGACGAGCTTATCAAATCGCATCAGCGATGGTGGCTTCACGACCCACTTAATCAAGAAGCGTATAAAGTTCCATTTAGACAATTCGTTACGAGTCGTATTCACGCGATCACCGGAGGTGAAGTTTGAGTCGCCAAGCGATCTTAGTTGAGTCATCCAAGCTCAAAGGGCACGTCGACCTTCCAGGCGCTAGAGCTGATGTGGTCAAATTCAAAGCGTACTTGGAGTCTGCGATCGGTGGCGCCTGGGAATCCAGCGAGATCTGTATTCTCAGCCATCCAACCGAAAAGGAACTATTGAAGTGGGTCAATTCGGCGAGCACGAAAGACTATTCGTTCGTCACTTTTTCGGGGCACGGTTACCACGCTAAAGGTAAAGGTGTCGACGAAACGCGTCTCTGCATTAATGACACCGAGGAAGTGGCAGTCTCGAAGCTAAATCCGGGAAATCCCAGATCGTTGATCATTGCAGACTCGTGCCGAAACGTAACTCTCATCGAAGCCGAAGAGTCTGCAACTGCATTTCGGCTCTCCCTAAATGCAAAAATGGCCGCTCTCGGACCCAATCGCGATAGATGCCGGAAGGTGTTTGATATATCTGTGCTCACTGCCCCAGCGGGTGCGGTGTACTTTTATTCGTGCGACCTCAATCAGACGGCAGGAGAAACGAATAACGGGGGATACTTCTCGCAGGCGCTGATCGACATAGGCGAGGCATGGGCCGATAACAAAAAAACCGGGGTCTTAAGTTCGTTTGACGCATTCAATGGGGCTGCCGCTGTCGTGGCTCAGAAAGACAAACAACAGAAGCCGCAGATCCAAGCAGGGCGCAGAATGACCCACTATCCATTCACCGTTTTTACGTACTAACTCAGCCGCATCAGACGTGAGTGAGCAGCCCACAAGACTTCGTAGCTGGCGTGCTCTGTACCACAAATTGCCGACTCGTCAGCTAGTCCCTATTGCAACCAAATATGTCTCTTTGGAATAAGCAGCTATCGCTAATCACTTACGACGATATCAACGCGTTCTGCCGGGCAGGAATTCCAGAGGGCGCTCAACTCGACTACAAGCTTGAGATACCACAAAACGTGGAGAAAGTGGTCGCTGCGCTAGCGAATACTAGAGGCGGCATTATCCTGTTCGGCGTTCACGCGGACAAAACGACCAACATACCAGATGGTGCCGAGCCGGGGATGGCCAGCAAGCCCGGCATTTCCGAGCGATTGACACAGATCTGCCGTGATCGGATCTATCCGCCGATCACGCCCGAGCTTAGTCCCGTGATTGCGCACCCCACCGATCCGAGCCGGGTATTTGTTGTAGCCAGAATCCATGAGAGTATCGCCGCGCCCCACTCGATAACGAATGCCACTCATATTTACATCAGGACAAATGACGTAGGCGACAGGTTTGAACTGGCAAATCTCGATAGAATTGCACACCTCTTAAAGCGCCGTGAGTCGCCAGAGTCGAAGCGAGAGCAACTGCTGTCACGCAGCATTGAACGCTTTACTAGTCGATTTAAAACGCCTGGATCTCCGTACTTTTGGTTTCACATTTGTCCCGAGTTTCCCCACGAAAGCATTTGCGAATTGGAGGCCTGCCGCTACGGTGTATTCGATACCTTCCCTGCAAGATGCCCGGATGGTTACATGGGCATCGATAAAACGAAGATGGGAAACGTCAGCGACGTCTTAGTAGCATCATGCGGAAGAGTCGGAGATCTGTTCGCACTCCGCGATTATCGCTCGGCGATGACGGATCGCAGACTTGGCGGAATGGATCTCGCAGTCAGGCTTTTGAGATTCGTTAAATCCGCATCGCAATTTTACGAACGAGGTGATGTATCGCACCCTGGGCTACTGCGCCTGACAGTCGGCGCTGGTGGCGTCACGGGACTGCAAATGTATTGCCACAAGGAATCATCCGTTGGGGTCGGCTTCCCTGATGGAGCGTACAGATCCGACCATACCTGCACGATCGATGAAATTACCGACGACGAATCACGCTTTGCCTTAGTCTTCGACGTATCCAAAGAAATGTTTCATTCTTTTGACTTGGGCGAGCCACTTCCTCGGCAACTCTGGCGTTAAGCGGTCGATAAAAGTTGCACCGGATCTTACTACGTGGATCGCCGCGCTCGGTCGGAAACAGTTGGCCCCGCTCACTTTGCGGATGGCAGTTTTAGTCCACATAGGACTGGTTGGCGTGATCGTCGCTATTCATCAGTCGGCTTCACTTCTAGCGATGCGGCTATCTGCCCAATCTTTGCCCAGCCGCCGGCTGAGGAGACGCCAGCAATGAGCGCCTGTATATCGACCTCTGCTCCCATCTCCGTAAGTCGCTGCGCTATGGCAATGACCCGATCAAGCGATTCGAGGTAACACGCCACCCTCGCTCGCTCCATCTCTGCGTCGTGCTTCTCTCGCTCTATGCCGTGCCGATGTATCTGGTCTTGCTCTTCGAGCGAAAGCTTGCCGATTCGCTCAATAGCTTGACTGACAATCTCTTTTGCTCGAGCAACTTCTTGCTCTGACTTGCCACGAGCCCACATCCGGCCGCTTCCTCCAAGGTCGCTCAGCATCCCTGGCATTGCCTGGCGCAGGTCTTCAAGCATCGTCTCGATAACACCTGGACGCGGAGTGGGGGACCGCTCGGTCAGCGTCAGTTTGATGGACTCCTTGCCTTCCTCGATCTCGTTGCTCATTGCGGCACCCCCTCTACGGAAAGCATGCCCGCGAGTGATTGCCCTTCGTCGACCTTCAGTCCGCCCCCGCCAGCGGCGACGTGCATATCGTTTAATGCGCGATACAGATCCACGAGTGTATCTACGATTGCTTCATCGTCAGCAAACTCCGGCAGGGCGAGAGTTACCTCGACTCCATCTGAACGCGCCTCTCCGATCACAGCGACACCACTGACCTGAACACGCCCTGTGCTAACATCGATGCTGCCGGTCACAGAGTCCCTTAATAAACTCCCCTGCTGAAGTTTCACCCAGGCGCGATTCGCAATAGTTTGAATTGATTCAGCATCAATACCGAATATGTGCGCAACCTCATCGAGGGTGTATTCGTAACCGTCGGAGACGCCTCCAAGTAGTCTGAGTACTTCTCGCTCGCGAAAGCTTAGTTCGCGCAGTAGGTCCGTCACCTCGTGCTTACTGAGGCGTTTAAGATCGCTGAGTTCCACTCAAATACCTCGGTCATTTTTTTTGGGGGGGGTGATCGCTCCACTAAGAACGACGAAAGTGTAACGCACAACGACAAGCACAGGCTAGCTCTCGATTTCCGGACGGGGCAAAGTATATCCGATTATTCAATCAGTGGAAGCGTCGCGCAGGAACCGACGCCCGTGGAGCAGGTTCGCTGCAGATGATGCGTGACGTTTGCTGCCCCTATTACCGCAGCGCGGCGGGACCGGCCATTTACACGGAGGCTCTAAAGCAGGGCAAGCAATCACACAGTTCCAGTCCATGAAAGACTAAATTAACGCTGCGACTCCCGTTCTCAGTGCTCGGATGGGAAGTAAGATGGCGGAGTTGGAGTCAATTCGATCTCCCATTACTACGGCCAGGAGCCCTCGCATGTCGTCGACCTCATACAGTGCACGTCACAATCGCGTAGAGCAGCTGCTCTACTGGCTGCGAATTGCAACCAACGTTAGCTTCGCTTTGGCTCTCGCCGCGGTCCTGCTCATGATGTTCAGTGCACTGAGCTTCTTGGGGAGCTTGCCGGCTATCGCGTTGTCGCGTTTGATTACCGGAATCCTGATTGCGGCTGGGGCGACGGTCGCCTACCTCTGGTCGATGGCGACGATCGAGGCGATCGCTCTGCTCGTCGACATCGAGGCCAACACTCGGCGCAACACTCATTCAGCCCCGTAGGGTGCTCCGCGCGGTTCGCAACGCCGGCGGAGCGGGTCAAATTGTCAAAGAACTCCGACTAGGCGTCGGTTATCACTTGCCGTTCTGCCGAGCAGCTCGCCTCTGCTGGCTCGCCTCGGTTTCTAGCCGCTGAATCCGCTCAACTAGTTCGCGTAACGTTTTCGTAAGGGCACGCGACACGTTGTCGGCTTCAAGCTCAATGTCCTGACGCATTTGCTGGAGATCAGATATTGCTTGCTCCGGAGGCTTTCCGCCGGTCGCCTGCATCTCGGCTTGCCGGCGCCGCTGCATCTCGGCTTGCGCTACTGCCATCGGGTCCTCGCCCGTGACCTTCGCGCGCGTCTTCTGAGCAAGTGCGCCGAGCCCTTGGTCGAGCTTGGCAAGGAACACCGCGGCGATGTCCTGCCCGGCTTGCCCGCCGAGCTTCTGCAGCTGCAAAGCCTGCTGCCGGGTTAGGTCGCCGTTGTTCGCCGCTTCGAGCAGCTTGCGTAGGCGTGCCTGTTCGCCGCCGTTGAGGGCGCCGATTTGAGCGCGGATCGCTCGGCTCTTTTCCTCTTCCGCTTTGAGGGCGTCCTTCGATTGCTTCAGCTCTCGCTCGCGAAGCTCGATCAACTGAATTTGGTCGTCGATCTTCTTCGCGGCCACCTCGGCTTGGTCCTTCTCAAGGTCCAGCAACACTTTGGTGACCGCCTTCTCGTGCTCGACAGCCGCCACGGCTTCCTCAAGCATCGCGACGTTCTCAGCCGGATCGAAGCGGCCGCTGCGGGCCGTGTCGATCGCGCCGGTTGTAATCGCCCCCGTGTTTTGACCACGGGCTTTGTTCAGCGCCTCTTCTTTCTGCGCCGCGGTATCGAGGTAGCCGATCCGCTCAAGCTGAGCATCGTTCATGATGCGCAGCTGTTCGATGTATGCTTCCCGGTCAGCAACTGACTTGCTGATCGCGTCTTGATATCGTTGCTCTGCCGCTGCGGCTTCGGAGGTGGACGTCGTCAGCGCGTTGTAAACCTCAACCACCGCCCATAAGGCCACTGCGCCGACGATCAGGTACGGATTCTTCGCGACCGTCATATTCAACGCGTTGACCGCAACCGTAAGGCTACTAGTCGCCCCCGCCGACGCTGCTGCCGCAGCAGCCGACGCGGCATACGCTTTCGCGAGCGCTTTTTGAACTTTGACCGCACCGTCAGCGACGTCCAACAGCCCTTGGATGAAGAAGACATGTTTCACCGCGGCAGCGATGCTCTCATCTTCGGAGCCGGCGAGCAACGCGAAGCCGCGGGCCATTTGCATCGCTCCCTTGGCGGCCTTCACCGAACTGTCGACCAATTCGATGTTCGCTTTCGCAAGCTTCTCCGCCTTATCCTTGGCAGCCTGCTCTGCCGCTGACTTGGCTTCGATTGAATCGGTTGCCTCCTTCACGGCGGCGTCAACGTCGTTCATCCAAGCGTTCGTCTGCTGCTGAGCCTTCCCGGCCTTCGACAACGCATCAACGTTCTTGTCCCATGCAGACGCTTGCTTCTCGACCGCCGCTGACTGGGTGCCGATCGCCGCAGTAGCCTTCTGAGAGACGGTGGCGGCGTCTGACGCGGCTTTAGCGATAGATTTCTGCTGGTCAGCCAGTGCGCTGTTGATCGGCGACGCGTTGAGCTTGGGCATCGCCAACTCGACGCCGAGGATGATTCTCCCCTCTCTGACGATCGGTCCGGACATTGTTAATCCTCGTAAGGTGTTCAGATGCGACTCGCATGAACTCTGCACCGCCCTCAAATGCTTTGACACAGTCAACTGACAGTTTTGCGAACATCGCAGGCGTAATTACATCGGGGCATGAGCGCCGCCATTCCTTGGCAAGCGCCTCCCATGCGGCTGCTTGCTCCGCCATCCCCTCAGCGATACGGGCAACGACCGTGGGGTCGTACAGTTCGGAATCAGAGAATTCGTTTGCCATTATTGCCTCGCTTGGTGCAGCGCGTTGCGTAAAGTGTTTGCGCAAGCGGTTACAGGGTCTTGCGATTCGTCGTCTAGTTCGCGTCCTTGGACGACTCGGCGAGAATTAAGTCGGCGTAACGATGCTCGCCGTGCTGCCGGCATAGGTCGACGAAGTAGGCTGTCGCCTCCGCTTCGTACCGCGCCGCGTCTTCCGGCGGCGTACCGACGATGTGCGGCTTGCGGGCCATCTCTGCGAACTTGTCGTCGTACAGAACAACGTGCAGCATCTTGCGGCCGGCGATTCGCTTCCAATCTTCGGTCGGAGCTTTTGCATCGAACGCCTTCAGTCGATTCTTATTAGCTGATCGCATTCGCGCCTCCAACGAAATGGAGCAGGTGGCTCGCACCGCGGCGGTCAATCTCTTCCTTCACGCAACGGCGGAGGCGATCGTCGCTGGCCGTGGTCTGAATTCCGTGAAGTCGCGATTCCACCAGCGACGGATCGTTAGCGACCACCTCGAGCATCAGCCGTCGAATCTCTTCCTGTCCAAGGCATTGGGTCGCTTCGCGACGACGCATGCTAATCGCCGCTAGCCTCGTCCTACTTCTCGCCCGCATGTTGGGCCTCCAATTCTGTCAGACGTCGTTCATGCTCAATGCACTCTCTCAGTTGCGGGGAAACCGCCAGGATCGCCCGCGCAGCCCCCAAGCGGACCTTCGCGTCGTCGCACCCGAGCAACTCCTCCAGGGTCGTGACAGCCGTCGCAGCGACGCTGGCAAGCTTGCCGACCGCCTTGCCCCACAGTTCATCACGCGTCGACGATACTCGCTGCTGGAAACCTGGCTCGCCGATCCGTCGGTGCGCGGTGCGCTCGCTGAATCCAGACAGCGCAGCTGCCTCGCGAACCGACGAACCGGTTGCCAGGGCTAAAATCAGTGCGATCTCGTCTCGTGATTTCTTCATGTGTGATTATTCAAGGCGTGGATGGAGAGCCGCTGCTGTAGATCAGTCGAACTGCATCGCCTTCCAATCCTGCATCGCCTCACGCTGCGCCTGCTCATAGGCGGCGTGGTGCTCGTCGTACTGAGCGAGACAGCGTTCGCCTGCGTCACGTTCTGCGAGTAGTGCATTCAACCGATCCTGAGCTTCGGCCAACTGCGCCGAAATGTTCGCGACTGCCACACTGGCGCTGGCGTCGCCGGCCAGCTCTTCAACCCGGTTTCGCAGGTCGTCGACTGATTGCTGGGCAGGCTCGATGAGCTTGTCGAGCTGGCCTTTACGCGCCCGGTACTGATGCCGCTGGTTCCCGAGTCGGCAATCGAGACTGCCCATTTGCTCGATCTCCCGCTTGCGGGAGTGGAGTAACGTGCCCATGAGTAGATGCACTGTTCCACTCATCAGGTGCGTTCGCCGATGCTTGACGTTTTCAAGCTGGTTTCTCGCCGCATCGACGGCGGTAGAGAGTTCCTGCAACCTCGCAATGTACTCTGCCTCAACCCGCCTGATCGTTTCGACGGCGATGTCGAACTTCTGCTGGAGATCTTGAACAATCGGCTCCAGTTCGCAGCCCTCGGCCAGCTGCTGCGCGGCCTTACGTCTAGCGGTTAGTTGGCCGACATGGCGTTGCAGATCATCACGATCGCGACTGGCGTCGAACAGCACGTCTCTCATGCGGTAGCCGCTGAGGTCAGAGCCGTCGACCATTGCGATGATTAGTTCTTGGTAGCGGCGTTCGGCGTCAGCATCGACGCGATCAAGTATCTCGAAGGCCGCGTTAGTGGGCTCGCTGGTAAGTGTGGAACTCATGATTTGGCGTGTCCTAGATCGATTGAGGAATGAGAGTAGAAGCTGTTAGTGGGCTATCGGCTGCAGAGAATGCGACGCACATCGTCGCTCGTCGCGGCGAACGGCTTGTCGGAAACTTGGCGAGCACCGCGGCGCGACTCCACGAGGTCCACGATCTCGTTAAGGCGACGCTCGATTACCTCCTGCGTTTCGAGGACGTCGGAGAGCGTCGGTGGGGATTGATCGCCGAACACGTCAGGCACATCGGTGCTCTTGCCTTGGAGTATTCGCTGGACGCCCTGGCGCGTGCGAAGGGAGGTACGGCGTGTGCGAGCGGAATAGCTAGTCATCATTCAAATCCTGTAGTGAGTAAAAGGAGGCGTTGGGGCGGAATTAGTTCAACGAAGCTTGGGAAGGGCGATACTCGCCAAACTGCTTACGGTACTCAGCGAGCGCTAAATCTACGGTGCGGTCGGCGGCAGCCCGTGCGGCGCGGTTCGAGATCAATAAGTGTTCGACGCCACAAAGCTCATCCAACGTCAAGCTCGGCTGTCGAAGGATTGGGGCGACGACCGCCAACAACTGGCGATTTTGATGCGCGACTTCCGCGAGGAGCGTGCTCATCCGGTGAAGTTCGGTAACCAATTGATTTGCTTGCATCGTTGCCAATTGCTGGAGGTGGTGATTTGAAATGCTCGCGAACTATTCGCTCAGCCGGAAGTTGCGCCAATCGCACGGATCGGCGGAGCCGTCGCCAACGTAAGCAGTAGCGGTCATGTAGTTGGTGAACTCTGCCGTCGCGCGATTCCGTTCGTCCAGCAAGTCTTCGCGCTTCTCGAACAACTCATCTGCTTTCGAGGACGCGTTGTCGGCTGCCTGGCGTGAGTCTTCTAACGCAGCCAACGCAAGGCGGCGCTGCTCTGTCGCCTCTGAGAGTGCCGCCTGTGCCTCTTGCACTTTCTTGGTGTAGTCAACGGCGGCGAACTGCTTGCTGCGATTGCGACGAGCGATTGCGAGATCGATATCTGCGGCGAACTGCGCGTCGCTCCTACCGCCCTCTCGCCGGATGTGCAGAGTCACGTCACTTGATCGCTCAACGTTCTCGGCAATCCCTAGCACGAGTTCTCGGTACTTGCTTGTGGCTTCCGCATCGGTCTGACTGCTGATGGTTTCCATGACTTGATTACCTTCCTAAAACAGGGAATTCTCTGCCAAAACAGGCCGTTGCCTGCCATTTCGTTATTGAGACTGCACCGAATTGCGACCGTCGGTAGGTGCTTTCGTGCTGGTTTCGGGGCGTTTTGCGTCGTGTTCGAGTCGCAGATGGACTGCCGGCTCGACCTTCACGCACCGCAACCCGAACGATCGCAGCAAACGCTTCAGCGCCATGCGGACGCGCCTCGCGCCGTCGGGGTCGTCGGCCTGGGGCTTGGCTTCGAGTGTCAGCTGGTACGTGTTCATGATTCGAAAGTCAGTCGGGTACGGTCGCGATTTATCCGGGTGGTTCCGGGTCATCACCACCCACACCGGATACACCCCTTACAGGGGTGTGTATCCGGGTGGTGGTGACGGGCACCCGGATGCGGCCTATCCGGGTGGTGTTATCCGGGTGTATCTGGGTGGTGGTTTTCGAGGCTCAATCGGTAGCCGTCGTAGCTCTGGTTGTTTCCCTTCGTGATTCGCATTGGGATGATGTGATTGTCTTGGAGCGCACTCGCGATCGCGGCGCTGAAGCGTGATTGGTAGAGACCGGTCGCATCCTTCAAGTCGGTCTTGGTTCCTGACTGCTCTGGCAGGCGTGCAAGGGCGTCGACAACGGCTCTCACATCGCCTTCAAGCTGCTGCGCTGATCTGCGGGCCTTGTCATCGTCGCGGCGGCGTTCGGCCTGCTCTCGGACCTCCTGAGCCTTCGAAAGCGTCACATCCCAGCGGCGGCCGCTGACGTCGCCGATGCTCCCCTCGCTCGCGTCGAGCGCCCACAAGCCGCCGTGGCCCGCAGAGCCGCCGTAGTTCATCCAGAGCGAGTGCTCGCCGCTGTCAGCGACGTAACGTTCGCGACGGCCGACCAACACCCATTGGCGAGCAAACTCTTGGAACCCAGCCCAGGCGATGTCTTCGAGTTCAGGCGGATCGAAGCTGTTGAGATCCGCAGACCGATGCTTGCGAGTGTGATGGCAAAGGATCAGCGTGACGCCGAGTCGTTGGCAGAGTCGCGAGAGATTGAGCAGCATCTCGCCCTGAACGAAGAGGTTGCCGGCGTCGCCGCCGGGCATCATCAGATAGCACGGGTCGAGCGCAATCACTTCGGCGTCCTCGATCGCCGCTTCGAACGCCGCCATGTCTGCAGAACAGTCCAACCGCGGAACGTCGGTGATGAGCGTGAAGTTCGGCACGTCGGCGAGTTCCCAGCCTTTCGACGCGGCGATGCGTCGGCAGGTTTCCTGCAGAACGCCGGCGCCACTCTCGGCGGAGAACAGCACAACGCGACGCGCAGAGCGGACTTCGAATTGACCGAGGAAGCAACCGCCGACGGCGATGCTCAGCAGCAAATCGCAGAGGATCGTCGTTTTGAGGCACTTCTTACCGCCGGCAAGGATGCAAGGTTGCCCTTCGACGAGCAGCCAGTCGATGATCCAGTTGACGCGAAAATCGCCGGCAGCGAGTTCGGCCGCGGTGATCGGCTTGAAGCGGTTCCCGCCAGTCTGCTCGCGGCGGAAGTCTTCGAAGGTTGCTCCCCAATCCGCGAGGAGGTCGTCGCCAGCGTGCCCGTTGAGAGCGCTCGAAGCGATCTCGCGGGCGGCAAGGTGAATCCGCCGCTTCAGATGGGCTTCGGCGATCAGCGACGCGTGGTAGGCGACGTTGGTCGCGGTGACGCACGATCGCCCCACATCAGCAAGGTATGCAGCCGCGCTGGTGTCGGCGAACTCGACTCGGTCTTGCAGGCGAGACAGCAGCGTGGCGACGTCGATCGGCTCGCCGAGGCGGCTCATCTCCGCGATCGCCGCGAGCGTAGCGCGGTTGAGCTGATCGACGAACGCCGCGGGCTGCAGCGTTCGAAGCAGCTTTGGCGCCTGCGACGGCTCGAGCAGCAGGCCGCCAATTACCTGCCGCTCGGCATCGAGTGCCGTGGGGAGACGTTCGCGATCCGTCGCGAGTGCTTTCATCAGATGGCCGCTCCCTCGGAGAACGCCGCGGCGACGGCGTCCGACCAGTCGCCTGCGAACGCAATGCGGATCTGCAGGAACTCGGCAACGCGTTCGCGGAAGTCCACAAATGTGGACAGGTGCCGCCGTTCGACGGGAACGATCCGCTGCGAGGGGCCGGCGGTGAACACGGCGTGAAGTCCGAAGCTGTCATTGAAGACGCCGCGAAGTTCGATCTGCTGCGGCGAAATAATTGCCGGGCAGTTGCTCAGCGGCGGTGATTCGGAAAGAATGTTCATCGTTGGTCCTGAATTAGCCCGGTTCCGCGAGATTGGTCGTCGATGCGGGGCCGGGCATTTTCATGCGCCGGCGCGACCAGGCGGAGGAAGATTAGCCGGCGACGTCGACCGACTCTTGAGATTTGCTCCACGCATCAAGCGTGTCGCGACGGTAGAGCACGCGGCCGCGGATCTTGACCTTGGCGATGTCGAGCCGGTCGAGCGTGCGGAGGCTGACGTTCAGAAAGTCAGCGGCCTCTTGCTTCGTGAGATGGACGCTGCTCGGGGCGGAGAGAGTTGCAGAGGGAGCCATGATTCGACCTCATCTTGCTTCGCCTGTCCGAAAAGGTCGGACGCGGGCTTGATGGTCGAAGTATTTCAGATATCGCGAATAATAAAATTGAACACGACCGAACTAGATCGCACTAAAGCTGTTCGCTTTTCTTTCGCCCCGGCGTTCTGGAGGGCGGACGTGGGAAGTTGTTCTTATCTGCGTACCTATTTGCCGCAGATTTAATCCCGTTTTGTGACTCAATCTCGTCCCAGCCTCGCTCGTCTCCAATCCGCTTTAGCCCTGAAAGGATTGTCTTCCATGGGATGGATTTCATGGCTTGTTCGTAAATCCAGGCATCGCGAGTGCACGTTGGGGAGTCTTTTACGAGCGGTCCCCGAATGATTCGCACCAGCCGGGCAACTCGGCCGGCCTGTTCATCCCCAGCCAAATTTAAGGATTGGGCGCCAACGTTTTCCAGATCGCGCAGCGCGGCGAGAAGTGAGGATGACGCTTCGCTCGCAAGCGCTCCGGTCGCTTTCGAGATGAGGAATTGGCACCGCAAAATCCCCTCTTGGATGGACGTACTTGAGCATCCTTCGCGCTCGACCAGATCGCTAAGAAAATTGCATTGGCACTCCAATTCAAATAAGCAAAACGGAGCCGCCGAGGGCGATTCCCATCCATCGCGATCGAGAATCGCGGTGGCGTCACAGAAGCTCATTGCCTCAATTCGATCGAGTGGCCAGCCTAGTCGCGAGAAGTACGAGAACGCGAACCCTGCGCTGCCATGATTGTCGAGGGGGCTGCGGCCCTCTCTGTGAGCTGCATGCAGCATCAACCTTTCAGCGCACGAATACGTTGATGCGGCCAAGAACTCGCTTATCAAGCGGCGCGACAAGTTTGCAACAACAGAATCCGCAAGCATGCATCTAACCTCCATGAAGCCGGGCGACCGGCCAACCGCGCGGGTAGATGCTTTCCGCAACGGCCGGCCGGTCTGTGCGGTTAATTACTCCGCGAACCCGGACGTGTCTATTTTAGCGAATGTCGACAACCGCGGGAGCAGCCGCGCGCACCGCGGCGACGAGTCTGTCGCGCTGCTCAGGCGCCATCGTCGGCCACGCCTTCACCAACGCCGCGAGCAGGGGATCAACTGCACCGAGATGTGCAGCGCAATATTCAAGAAGTGCGGTTTCGTTCGGGAAACTCGCGGGATGTGCTGGTCCTCGCGGGGGAGCTTCTACAGAAACGCCCCCTGTCGATTTCAATCGACAGGGGGCGTTTTTTCGTTCCTGGACGGGTTCCGTCGGCTGCGGATCGAGCGGGGATGTGTCTTTTAGGGTACGGCGCGAGCGCTCTATGAATGCTCAGAACGGGCGACGGCAACGGCCGGGAATTGTCCCGATGACTAACGCACAACCAGCGGCGGCAAGTGCCACGGTCGCCGGCTCAGGAACAGGACTGAGAGTAGGCGGATGGTCTGGTTGAAAATTCGAGCGCTGCCGCTGCCAGGTTAACAAATCAGCCCCGTCCGTAGTCCCGTCTCCAGTGGCATCGCCGTCGTCGTTGATCCCGAAGGAAGCCTTCCAGATCATCAGATCGTCGCTATCTACGAAACCGTCGTTGTTAAAATCGGCTTGAAGCGTTGGCGGCGCGGGCAGTGCGCTCCTGTGCAACGTTAGAGAATCAATCAGCTCGCCCGTTGTGTTCTCGGACCCGCCATATAAATCGACGGCCAAGAATTCAAACGCCGCCTCGTCATCGGTGATCGTAATGCGCATCGCACCGTAATCGTCGTTGTAGCGAAATTCACTACCGGGCGCACGGTTGGTCGTAAACGTGTAGATATTCGATCCGCCGAGACCGTTGACGAAGTATGGCATGCTATTCTCGCCAGCATTGGTGGCGAGAACACGTTCGTACACATGGTCATGCCCCGACATCACCGCGTTGGCTCCCCACTGCTGGAACGGCAACTGGTAAAGCGGATTGCTATTGTGCAAGGATGAAGAGAAGGGCGGACTATGCAACGTGACGAATTTCCAGGTTGCATCTGACGACGTCAGTCCATCTCGAAGCCACTCGATTTGAGCCGCCTGTGATTCCGCCGAATACGCAAAAGCTTCGCTGTCCATCGCGAACACATGCACCGAACCTACGCCGCCTTTGATCGGCAGTTTGAAGTCGTAGTAGCTCTGCGATGAGTCGTGAACCCCCGCGGGCAGTCGGCCAACTTCCACTCCAGGATCCGAGTGAAAGTAGTCAACGTAGCCGGCGGTGCTGCCTGTAACGACATCGCGATCATGGTCGCCGACTACAGGAAAAAAACGTTGTACTTCGCTGGTCTGGTTGGGATAGGCGCCCGCGGCGGGGCCAGAGCGCTTCTTGATGAACTGACCGTATCGCGCACCGATGACGCTATCCCACTCCGGGCTGCCGAAAGCATAGTTACTCCCGCTGTTGTCGCCCAGCGCGAGTACGTAGTCGGTCGCCCACGACGAACTGCCGACCATATTAGCGACGCGCGTCGCGCCTGCCCCAGCGGAGCCTTCATCGCCAATGACGGCAAGTACCGTCGCAGCGTACGAGTGGCGAAGAACGCAAATCGAGAGCACGCCAAGCGCCAACTGAAAAAAACAGAATTTCGAGTTAAGCGAAATACGCCGGAAGCGAATCTCTGACGCCACCGCCATTAAGCTGGCGATCTTCATAGCTACTCTCGCAAATGAGGCGGCCGGCAAAAACTAGACCTACAGAAAGATTAAACCGGAATCAAACCAGCAGCAACATCCAGTGCTTCGACTACGCTGTTCTAACTTAGCGCTACCGTGGAACGGACTTCGACAAGCCCATACGAGACGCGATTAAATGCTTGGCCACGCTGCGATAACGCATGTAGCGCTGAATCTCGATCCAGCGTCGCCGAGCGGCAAGACGCGTTCATTGAGGGTTTGTCGCAGGGGAATTTGGGCTTCGGCCTGCCCTTCTTGTGGCTGCGCCGCCTCGGCTCCAGATCCGAAGCTACCCCGTCCCGCTTCAGTCCCACCACCACGACTTCGATTGTCCCGGCGGGGAGTGCATGCGTGCCGTTTGCACTTGCGCTTGCACGCTGGGCCTATTGACGATGCTTGCCACATCGAGGTCCACGCCGCCGGAAACGCTGATCACCCACGCGCGTTTTTTCTTCACGGCGTTCGCTTGCGATGCGACGGTTTTCGGCACTCGATACGCCGCCAGTTGCAGGCGCGAGTCGTCGAGGAGCATGGGCAACTCCAGATTGAGGTGAGTCGTCAGGTCGTTCGCAGTGAGAATGGCCGCCACTAAAGCCAGGTCCATGCAACCTCGCAGCTGACCGAACACCGGTTCGACGATCGCCAATCGATCGTATTTCGCCGTCATGGCGTCGGCCCATTCTTTCGCCAATGGGTCGCTTTCCGTCGTCGGGGCGATTCGACCATCGGCCTGCAAACGTCCGGCCGCCGTGCAGACTCGAATGCCCGGCGGCGAGAGACGCCAGCCAAGTCGATCTTTGTCGCACTCGACGGGCTGTTCGCCGTAGGCCATCCACCAGCGCGGCATCGCGTTGTCAGGTTCAGCGCCGGGATGATGCTGCAGTAGTTCCATGTAGCTGGGCAATCCATCGACAGGCGACTCGGCCAATCCCATCCCCAGTCGCTTCATTTGCCAGTCGGCGGCGACGAGCACTTGGGCAAAGTGGCTCTCAGGCGAAACGCCAGTCAGCGTAATCGTCTGCGGGCCCATCGCTTGCTCGATTTGTCGGAGCAACCTTGCCGAGGGCGACGCGCGACCGCCGCGCATGAGACGGGCAAACTGCTGAACCCCGGCCGGAGTCGGATCGATCGAGCAGCTGATCATCTCGCCGGCCAGCAACTTCTCCGATGTTCGCAAGGCCGCAATCAGGTCTTCCAATTGCAGCACCGGCGCCCCGGAGCTTTCGCCAACGGCATTCCCCGCGTCATCGATCAACCAGCCTTCCGCTGGCCCGGCCAAGACAAGATCGTTCGCCTCGGGATAAGCGAAGACATACTCGATGCGTTGCAATCCAGCCAGGTAGAGCACCTCTGGCGGCAGCGGCTTGTTCTGACTCGCATGCGAGGCGAGCAGTGCATCTAGCCGGCGAAGCGAAACCTTACGGAGCTTTGCCGGCTTGGCGATATCTCCCGTCAGGCCGTCCAACGCGGAGCGGCGTGCATCCAGGAGAGACGTCTCATCGCGCTGCTCGGCCCGCTTGATGGTCCCGTCGGCGTCAACCGCGACGCCGCCGACAGCGCCGTTCCCAACCACGGGCACGACGCCGATGACGAATGGCCGCTCCTCGGCGAAGTTAATGGCTTGGGCATGCAAGAAAGTGCGCCCGCTTAGGAGAAAAGCCAACACGAGGGCGAAGCGCATGAGAGGAGACATCGATTCCATCCAGTGACGCGATAAATCCAGTTAGAAATTCTATGAAGCCTCCTTTCGCGTCACAAACGCTTCGCGAATTGATGTTAAAAACTGCAGTTCGAACGCTGCTCGCACTCTTAGCTTCCAGGGCGACGGCGCGCTCGTCGACTCAGCGCGAACGCCCCCGCGAGCAGCGCCCCGCTGACGCCGCATGGCTCGGGAACGTTGGCGACCGCCGGAGTCGCGAGAATCGATTGACCGAAATTATTCTTCCACACGGTCAGGTCGCCCTGGCTTAGCGGCGAGGGCGACAGCCCCCGCTGCCAGTGCAGGAAGTCGGCGCCGTCAACCTTTTTATCGTTGTTGAAATCGCCGGGAAGGGTCGCCGGCCCTGTCTGAGCGAACCGTTGCGTGAACGCCGTGAAGTTGATTGCATCCGCGGCAACGAGCCCGGTCACGAAGACGTTTACCGTCACTTGCAAGTTCAAGTGCGGGGCAATCGCTTGGGTGTCGGCGAATTCGAAAACGTCGGCGACGTTGTCGGCCAGCGTCACGGCGGGGCCCAAGTCGACGCCGCCGATCGTCGTCACCTCTTGCGAGATGGTGGCGATGCCGCCTGGGCCGGAGAACGTAACGCCGGTCATATTGAGCGAATGCGCGGCGAACGAATTCGACGCTCCAATCGCGTGAACCTGAAAGCGAAACGTGAGATCGGCCGCATTGATGCCGGTGACAGCCAGTTGGCCGCCCGAGGCGAACTGCAGACCAGGGTTGCTGGGATCGCTCCCGATCGCACTCATCGACATCAGGGAGAAATCGAACGCCGCGCCGCTCGTGTGGTCGGCGCTCAGCAGCTGCCAATTGTCGAAGCGGGCGTTGCCGACGGTCAGCGTTACGCCGCCGAACAGGGCTTGCAACGTCGCCGCGGTCGCGGCGGCTGGGCAACTGGCAGTTACTGCGTATGCGCTCCAGATCAGCCCGAGGGCGAATAGCCGGCGAACAAAACGACTTGCCGGAGTCGTTCGCGTGAGCGCGTGCAATGGCAGAACAAAGCTTTGCGTGACGGCATGATTGTTCATTGGATCACCACGTTATCGCCGGAGCCGCCATCGAGCACATCGGCGCCGGGGCCGCCGATCAGCACGTCGTCTCCCAAACCTCCCAGCAGCGTATCTCCTCCGTCGCCTCCCATGAGGACGTCGTCTCCCTCGCCGCCGTCTGCCGTGAGAAGCATGCCGGCCGTGGTGAGCCCAGTGGCGTCGACCACGTCGTCGCTGCCTAGGCCGTTGACGATGAGTCGATCAAGCGTCGCGTCGGCCGTGATGATGTTGACGGTGGCGGCCAACCCGTTGACGGTGACGCCGCTGGCGCCGCTGAAGACAGAGATCGCGTCTTCACCGGCCGTGCCGTTGATGGTCACCGTATCGGCCGCGCTGTCCCCAATCGCGCCGCCAATCGAGCTGGCGAGCAACAGGTTGACGACGGTCAGGTCGGTGCCGGCAAGCGAGTGAACGACCAGTGCATCCGTGCCTGACAGTGCGGCGACGTCGATGCGCTCGACGTCGTCGATGTCGAGAATAATGTTGGCAATGTTGCGGAACAGGCGAGTTCGGCCGCCGTTGGCCGAGAGTTCGATTTGTTCGTTGGCCGCGCTGCCGTTGAACTGCAATCGGTCATTGCCTTGCTCCCCTTCGATGACGTCGTTGCCATCGCCGGGATCCCACTGGATGACGTCTTCGCCGGCGCCGGCGAAGATGGCGTCGTTGCCTTGCTGCCCGTCGATGAAATCGTTGTTGTCGCCGCCGCGCAGGATGTCGGCGCCGTTGCTGCCGAAGATGATGTCGTCTCCAGTTCCGCCGTCGACAGTGATCGCGATCAGCGCGGCCAGGTTTCCGGTCGCCGAGAATTGATCATTGCCGCCGTTGGCGTTCAGCACGAGGCTTTCGCTCGTGCCAATGTCGATCGAAAACGGCGCGGGGTCGATGCGATCGAAGCGAACCCGCGTTCCGTTGGCAGTGGTCGTGAAGACTTCGGAGCCGTTGCCGCCGTTGACTTCAACGACGTCGACGCCGGCGCCCCCCTCGTTGAGATCGGTGTCGTCGCCCGGATTCCAAATCATGCGGTCGGAGTCGCTCTGACCGAAGACCTGATCGTCGGCGTCGCCGCCGGCGAGCGTGTCGTCGTTCGATCCGCCGAAGAGCATGTCGGCACCGCCGCGCCCGGAAATGACGTCGTTACCCGATTGCCCGAAGGCGAGATCCGCCCCCGAACCGCCGTTCAGCACGTCGCTCCCGCCGCCGCCGAAGAGGTTTGCTTTCGGCAACGCACCGTTAGCTTCGTTGAGCGAGAGCGTATCGTTGCCGCTGAGGCCGAACAGGTTCATCAGGTTCGTGTTGGCGATCGTCGGTGCGCCGCCCACAATCGCCACGGCGCCGCCGTTCACGAGGATTGCTCCCGCGGCGTTGCGGCTGACCTCAATCGTGTTGTCGCCGCTATCGCCGTAGACGCTCAGCACGCCGCTCGCCGGCGAAAAGGTCGCCGTCACCGCTAGCATGCGGCGATCTTCCAACGATTCGAAACGCGGCGACCATGACGACGGACGCGCGCTGTTTCGACGAGTGCTTCGTTCGCGCCATTTGAGAATCAATTGCTGAAGCAACATGCAAAACCGCCTTGATAAGTGCCTGGTAGAATTCGTCGCTGGCGCGCCATCGAGTACGCAGACCAACCGCCACGAAGGGGGTGGATTATGGTGGCCCTGACGATAAAGCGTCAATGCGCTCGCGTTGCAACATGCCGGCAAGATATTTCGCGACGTCGCCTTCGCGCAGAGTGAACCCACGATTGCGCATCACGCAGCAAATTTCGCGGCTACTCTCCCTCTATCGAGGGGCAAATGCATTGAGCGTGCTAAAACCCGCGCTGGCGGCAGATTAAACGATTCCACCAGCGTCACGCCAGAATTCCCTGCACCACGCGTCCCGCGACGTCAGTGAGGCGCATGTCGCGGCCGCTGAAGCGGTAGGTGAGCCGCTCGTGGTCGATGCCGAGCAAATGGAGGAGCGTCGCGTGGAGGTCGTGCATCTCGACGCGGTCTTCAACGGCTTTGTAGCCGTATTCGTCGGTGCTGCCGTAGATCGTGCCGCCGCGAACGCCGCCGCCGGCGAGCCAGCAGCTAAAGCCGAACGGATTGTGATCGCGGCCATCGCTCCCCTGGGCAAACGGCGTGCGGCCGAACTCGCCGCTCCACCAGACGACCGTCTCGTCGAGCATGCCGCGAGCTTTCAAATCCATGAGCAGGGCCGCAATCGGTTGATCGACGGCGCGGGCATTATCGCGGTGGCCGGGGATGAGTTTGCTGTGCTGGTCCCAGCGATCGACACCGGCAGCAGCGGGGCAAGTCAACTCGACGAAGCGGACGCCCCGCTCGACCAAGCGACGGGCGAGCAAGCACTCCGCGGCGAAGGTGCGCGTCGGTTCGAACTCGGCGTCGAGGCCATAGAGTTTCTTCGTTGCGGCCGTTTCGCTGGAGAGGTCGGTGAGTTCGGGAACTGCGGCCTGCATGCGGAACGCGAGTTCGTAGTTGGCGATCGCCGATTCGATCGGATCGGCGTGGGCAAACCGCTCGGCAACAAAACCGTCGAGCCGGCGGCGGAGATTTAGCTTCGCATCGATTTGCGCGGCGACTTGCTCGCGCGACGCGACATTGGCGATGGCCTCGCCGCGCGGTCGCAAAAGCGACGCCTGGCTACTTGCAGGCAGGTAGCCATTGCCAAAATTATCGATGCCGCCGGGCGGGATGAGGCCGCCGTTGAGGACGACGAAGCCGGGAAGATTTTGCGATTCGCTCCCTAGGCCGTAGATCGTCCAGGCGCCGGCGCTGGGTCGGCCTTGGATGCCGGCGCCTGTGTGGAGAAAGTAGTTCGCGCTTGTGTGTTCGGAGAACTCAGAGGTCATCGAGCGGATGAGCGCCATCTCGTCGGCGCACTGCGCAACGTGCGGGAAGAGTTCGCTGACGCCCATCCCGCACTGGCCATGCTTGGCGAACTTCCAGGGGCTGCCGAGCGTGAGGCCGTTGTCGTTGAACTGCGTCGGCTCCATCCGCATCTTGAAAGGTTGGCCATGCTCCGCTTGGAGCCGCGGCTTGGGGTCGAACGTATCGACTTGCGAGGGACCGCCGTCCATGTAAAGGAAGATGACGTTGCGGGCTTTTGGCGCGAAGTGCGAGCGGCCGCTGCTGCTCGACTGCTCCGCACGGGCCACGTCGGCATGCAACCCGGCGAGCGCGAGGGCGCCGAAGCCGCCGGCGCTCCGTTGCAGGAGTTGGCGTCGCGTCAGCGGGGCGTTGAGGAAGCGGCCGCAGTGCATAGCGTTCTTGATCGCTGAGGTTGATGAGGCGGAAGACTCGGTTACCGCAGGTAAATGAACTCTTTGACGTTCACCAGGACGTGGCAGAGATCTGCCCAAACGCGTTTGTCGCTGCCGTCGCTTCCACGTTCGGCGGATTGCTGCAAAACGAACTCACTCGCCGCGGTCGCTTCGGCGGGCGTCGGCTCGCGGCCGAAGGCGGCGAAGTAGAGCCCGCGAATTCGCTCGTCCGTCGAGCCCGGTTCCGCCACAATGCGCTCCGCCCAGCGATCGCAGAGTTCCAGCACGAGCGGATCGTTCAGCAGCGTGAGCGCTTGAGCTGGGACGTTTGAGGCGTTTCGCTGGCCGACGCAGGTAGCGGGCGCTGGCATGTCGAACGCCAGCAGGAACGGCGCGAGGAAGTTGCGGCGGACTTCGAGGTAGATGCTTCGCCGGCCGGCGCCATCAAGCGGGCCGCTCGTCGCGGGCTTGCCGCGGCCATCCATGAAGGGGGTGAGGTGGATCGGCACGGGCGGCCCGAGGAGCGTGCGGTCGAGCCGACCGGAGTTGCAAAGCAGTGCGTCGCGAATCGCCTCGCCCTCGAGCCGACGGACGTTGGCGCGATGGAGCAGGCGATTCTGCGGGTCGGCGATCTCTGCAGCTGGCACGCCGACTGTCGAGAGGTGATAGACGTCGCTGAGCATGATCTCGCGGATGAGCCGTTTGATCGACCACCCTTCTTCGATGAAGCGGGCGGCGAGATAGTCGAGAAGTTGGGGGTGGCTCGGCGGTTCGCCGAGGGCGCCGAAGTTATCGACCGTCGGCACGAGGCCGCGGCCCATGAGGTGGAACCAAATGCGGTTGACCATCACACGGGCGACGAACGGGTTGTCATCGCGGAACATCCGCTCGGCGAGTTCCAGCCGGCCGCTGCTTGGTGGCGAGTTCGGCGGGTCGTCGGCAGTGATCGCTTCGAGCAGGCGTCGCGGCGCGACCTCGCCGGGAGTTTTGTGGTTGCCGCGGATATGAACGCGCAGGTCTTCGCCGCTGCCGTCGCCAATCGTGACTGCGGCAACGGGATCGGGCAAAGATTCGTCGATGTTCTGCATCGATTGCACGAGCGACGTTAGCCCAGCGATCGGTTCGCTCTGGAGCGCCCAGTCAGGAACGGGCATGCTTTCGAGCTTGGAGCGATCGTCGCTCGGCGATTGCTTGCTCTCCGAGAAGCAGACTTCATCAACCGCCAGCCACCCTTCCCCGGCGTCGACAAATTCGAGGTGCGCGCGGTGCCCGAGGTACCGGCTCGCATCCTGGCTCCGCCACTCGAACTCGTCGCCGTCAACTTCGAACGTAAAGCCCTCGAAGAGCTGCGGCGTGAACGGGTCCATCGCGTAGCCGTCGACGATCAGGCGAACTTTGCCATGATGGCCAGCGACGCGGTAGTGGAGATGTGGTTTTTCGATGGTGAACGTCGGCGAGCGCAAGACGCCGGGGAGTCGTTCGCCGAAGCGGCCGCTGTGGGCGACGCCAGTCGCGAGGAGCGCGGGTTGAGACGCGCGGACGCGCCAGTCGCCAGGCTCGGTCAGGGTTGAGCCGAAGGCCCAGCCGCTGCGGAACCAATTCTCGAAGCCGCCTGAGAAGTCGGCAAATACTTGTTCCGATGGTTCGCCGCGAACGTCGGCGGCGGCGTGGTGCAGTTCGCTTTCGAGCTGGCTGAAGAGCGCGGCGGCGGCGATCACCTCTCGCCCCGCAGCCTGAAGTTCGGCTAAGCGGGCGGCTCCCGCTTCGAGTTCGCCGTTGGGATCGAGTCGAGCGACCTGCTGATGCGAACTTGCGAGGTAGCCGGCGAGGGCGTAGTAATCCTTCGTCGAGATCGCATCGAACTTGTGGTCGTGACAACGGGCACAGGCGACGGTCAGCCCGAGAAACGCCTTCGAAAAAACGTCGACTTGGTTCTCGAGTCGCGTCGCCTGATCGGCGCGGGCGTCGACTGGAGCGTGCACCGCCTCGCCGAGATACCAAAACCCAGTGGCGAGAATCGACTCGTCAAATCGTTCCGTTGGATGCCGTCGCGGCTCTTCGAGCAAGTCGCCGGCGATATGCTCGCGGACGAATTGGTCGTACGGCAGATCGGCGTTGAACGCTCGGATCACGTAATCGCGGTACCGCCACGCCTCGGTCAGCGGGAAATCCGATTCATGCCCCAGCGTTTCGGCGTAGCGGACGACGTCGAGCCAGTGACGGGCCCAGCGTTCGCCGAAGTGGGGCGACGCGAGCAGCCGGTCGACCATCCGCTCGCGGGCCCGCGGCGATGGATCGCTTTCGAACTCGCGAATTTCCGCCGGCGTAGGGGGCAGGCCGGTCAGATCAAACGACATCCGCCGCAGTAGCGCCCCGCGATCGGCCAGTTCGGCCCGTGTTACTTTCGCATCATTTAGCTTGGCCAGCAGAAAGGCGTCGATCGGCGAGGCGGGCGCGGCGCCGACATCGGTCGGTGTGGGCGGCTTTTCGATTGGTCGCCAGGCCCAGTGGCTAGCCTTGCGAGCTTGCAAATCGAATGCAGGCTTCGTTGCGACGGTAGTGGGCGCCGCTTCCGGCGGCCAGGGGGCGCCTTGGGCGATCCACTCTTCGAGCAGTTTTACTTGTTCCGCGGGCAACTGCTCGGTGGGCGGCATTTGATAGATGTCGCCGTAGCGTACGGCGTCGATCAGCAGGCTGACTTCCGGTTGCTGCAAGTCGAGAGCGGGACCCGAGTCGCCGCCAGCGAGGACGGCGGAACGGGAATCAAGCCGCAGCCCTCCTTCTTGGTGCTCGCCAGCGTGGCACTCGAAACAGTGCGTCGCGAGTAGCGGGCGGATGTGCCGCTCGAAGAATTCGAGTTGCTCGGCAGAGAATGCGGAATCCGCTGCGATGGTCGCGTCCAACTCCGCGGCAGAGGCTGGCCAGCGAGCGACAATAGCTAGCAAGAGGAACAGCGCCGGCGCTGGGCAAAGCCGCAGGTATCGTTGCAAACTCATAGGCAACGCGACGCGAAAGGGGAGGAGAAAGCCGCTGCAGCTAATTTCGCGGCCGGCTTAGCGGGCGTCAATGAGCGTGAACGGTTCGGTCCCCAGCAAAAAGCGCAGCCTTGGTCTGGGAATATTCACGGAAAATCGAGCAGATGGGCTGGGAAGTCCATCGCATCTCACGGCAAGCGGGCGCCTATTTCGGTCAGAAAGCCACGAACTCGCGGCGTCGATCGCACGGAACGATGCACGCAGACTCTCGGCACGATGATTGCTACGACGTGAGTCGCCGAACCGCGCATAGCAGCGGGCGTGCCTAGATCTCAATTGTCGCGACGCCCACTGGAGAAGCCGGAAGCTCGCTGCGCTACCTAGCAGGACTTCAGGCAAGATGCTCCCCTTCCCCGCCGCCTTGGCTGCCCAAGCGACGCATTTTACGGCTGAGCGAGTCGCGCTCATGCTCCTCACACGACCATGCGGCTGTTGTTGCCGCAGCTAATCGCCGCGCGGCTCCGATCGCTCCGCGGGTCTCTTCAGACGAGGCGAACTCTCGCCCCGTCCGCCTCCTGCGTTTACCGGCAGCGGCTACTTCAGAACATTCAGAACAACGCGATCAAACGACTTCCCCAATCAAGCACCATCGAGAGAGACGACACCAGCATGCGAAAGCTCATCTCCCGCGCTACGCTTTTGAGTCTAATCGGCGCCACGGCGGTCGGATCGATCGACGAGCGCCAAGCGGCTGCTCAGCAGTTGATCCCAACCTCCGGAACCGTCGCCTGGAACGACGACGCCAATTGGGGGCAACCGTTTCCCAATTGCGCCGGCACGACGGCAATCGTCTCGGCGCCCACCGGGCACTTGATCGTTGACCTTGGCCAGCCGATTACGCTCGACACGCTCACGATCAACAAAGGGACGGCCGCGACAAACAACTTTGATACGACGGTGCGCGGTTCAGCGACGAACACGCTGACGTTCACCGGCGCCGCGCTCATCAGCAACGAGTATACCGCCGAGGGAACGGGCTGGAGTTACATCGACGCCCCGGTGATCTTCAATTCCACGCTGACGATCACGCAGAAGGATGACGAAGCGATTCGCTTCTACCAACCACTTTCGGGCGCCGGCGGGCTGCTCGTCAACCGCACCACTAGCGGCGAGGGAACGGTTCGCTTCGTCGCGGCGAACAGTTACGCCGGACCGACAGTGATCGCCGGCAACGGAGCGCAAACGTTCGCTGTGGTGCGACTGGAGCACGCCGGCTCGATCCCGGGCGGCATCGACGCCACGGGGGGAACGAGCAACATCACGCTGAAGGATAGCGCGATCCTCGGCCTGAATGGTTCTGACTTCAAGCGGACCTTCGGCGCCGGCCCCGATCAAATCCAATTCAGCGGCGGGCAAAACGGTTTCGCCGCGTTCACGACCGACCGTGCGGTGAACATCGGCGGGAACCTACAGGAAGTGAATTGGGGCACGGCTGGCCTGGGGACGTTTGTGCTCGGCGCCGTCAACGCGACGGCGACCGTTGATTTCCAGAATCCGCTCAACCTCGGCAGCTCGAATCGCTCGATTCGCCTTAACGACGGCGGGGCAGCCGTCGATGGTCGGATCAGCGGCGTGATCAGCGCGACGGGCACGGGGACCTTCACCAAGCTTGGCGCCGGGACGCTCGCGCTCGCGGCGGCGAACACCTACGCCGGCAACACGATCATCAACAACGGCGGTTTGCGGCTGGAGAAGGCCAACGCGATTCCGGCAACGAGCAACCTGACGATTTCCGGCAACGGGCATCTGCAACTCGCCGTATCCGACTACGCGGCCAACTTGGGAACAGGTGCGGGCCAAGTGCAGTTCACCACCGGGGGCGGCGGCTTCTCGGCATCGAACGGTACGTGGAAAGTGACGCTCAACGGCGGCGCCGGGCTGACGTGGGGCGCCGGCAACTTCATCGCTGCGGGAAACAACTTCATTCTGTCGGATGATAGCAGCGCGGACGGGACGGTCGACTTCACCAACCCGATCAATCTCGCGGGCGCTGCTCGGACGGTTGCCACCCGCGCCGGTGCGGCGGACATCGATGCGCGGCTAAGCGGCGTCATCAGCGGCGCCGGCAGCGGCAGCTCGTTCGTGAAGAACCAGCAGGGGACGCTGGAACTCTCGGCCGCCAACACCTACGAAGGCCCGACGCAAATCGCCAACGGCGTGCTGCTGCTCACGAATCAGAACTCGATCCCCGGCGGCGTGACCGGCGGGAACATCGCCAACATCAACCTCAGCGGCAACAACGGCGTCGTCGCCCTCGGCGCCAACGACTTCACCAGCGGCATCGGCACAGGGGCCGGGCAGGTGCAGTTCGGTTCGGGCGTAAACGTCGGCTTCGCGGCCTTCGGCGCGACCCGCAACGTCAACCTTGGCGGCGCTTCGCAGCAAGTGGTTTGGAGCGGAGGATTCATCTCCGGCAAGTTTCTCGTCGGCACCGCTGGCGCCGACGCGACGGTTGTCTTCCAAAACCCGATCGACCTGAACGGCGGCGCCCGCTCGTTCCTCGCGCGCAACGGCAACGCACCGATCGCCGGCGAGATCAGCAACGTCATTAGCGGCGCCAGCGGCAGCGTCGTGAAGGAAGGCAACGGCCATCTCGCCTTCACTGCGGCCAATACTTACGACGGCGGTACTTCGATCATTGCCGGCCGACTCTATGCGAACAACACAACGGGCTCGGCCGTCGGCAGCGGCGACGTGACCGTTAGCGGCACCGGCACGCTGGCGGGTACCGGCTTCGTCGGCACGGCGGGCGATGCGTCGAACGTTGCGGTGCAGACGGGCGGCCATATCAATCCGGGCGTCGCGATCGGCCAGCTCACCGTCTCGGGCAACGTGACGTTCGCGACGGGATCGTTCTTCGACGTCGATCTCGACGGCGGCGGGTTCGACAAGCTGACGGTAAACGGCGCCACCAGCCTCGAGGGAACGCTCAACGTCGTCGTGCCGACTGGCTTCACGGCGACGCCGGGGACGACTTACTCGATTTTGTCGTCGACAGGCGGCGTGTCGGGGCAATTCGCGGCGATCACCACCAACGGGACAAATGCCTGGACGGCTCAGTATGATGCCAACGGCGTGACGCTCGTTGCAGGCGCTCTGCCGTCGAACTACGCGGCCGACTTCGATCTCGACGGCGACGTCGACAGCGACGACCTCACCCGCTGGAAGACGAACTACGGACTCGCGTCGGGAGGAACCAAAGCTACCGGCGACGCGAATGGCGACGGCATTGTCGACGGGGCCGACTTCCTGTCGTGGCAGCGGGAGTTCGGCGGCGGCGTGACGCCGCCGGCTAGCCCCGCGACAGCCGCGGTGCCGGAGCCGGCGAGCGGGGCCATCGGTTTGGCCGCGGTCCTCGGCGCCCTGCCCTTGATTCGGAAATTTCGTCGCCCGCGCTCGCTTCGCCAGGGCGAGCAGTAACTGTACGCTTGGTTGGGGGCAAGCGGGCCGCACCGCCTCGTAGGCGGCCGGCCCGCTTCTCCTGCTGTACACTAGTAGTTTGCCAATCAACGCTTTGAGCGTTCACGCCTTTCAATTGGGAGTAACTATGAAACTACGCAGATCATCGCTGTGGCAGCGGATGGCGACGGCGCTCGTCGCGACCGCGGCTGCCGTCGGCATCGCGCAGGCGGGTTCGGCCGCTGACGCGAAGAGACCGAACGTCATCGTGATCCTCGCCGACGACCTCGGCTGGGGCGAACTCGGCGCCCAAGGGAACAAACAGATCCCGACGCCGAACATCGACTCGATTCCCGCCAATGGCGTGAAGTTTACGCAAGGCTACGTTTCCGGCCCCTACTGCAGCCCGACGCGAGCCGGTCTGGTGACGGGCCGTTACCAAACGCGCTTCGGCCATGAGTGGAACCCGCCGCAAAAGCCGAACGCGGGGCTGCCGGTCGATCAGAAGACAATCGCCGACTACCTGAAATCGGCCGGCTACGCCACCGGCGTCGTCGGCAAATGGCATCTTGGCGTGGATGAAAAGTTCCGCCCGTCGAAGCGCGGATTCGACGAATTCTACGGCACGCTCGCGAATACGCCGTTCTTCCATCCGCAGCTTGTCGACTCAAAGATTTCGGACCAACCAAAGCGTGTCGAAGATCCCGAGTTCTACACGACCGATGCCTACGGCAAGCGGGCCGTCGAGTTCATCACCGAGCACAAGGACGAGCCGTTCTTCCTCTATCTGCCGTTCAACGCGCAGCATGCTCCGCTCGAAGCGCCGCAGAAGTACCTCGATCGCTTCCCGGAGATCAAAAACGAAAAGCGGAAGCATTTCGCCGCCATCCTCTCGGCAACCGACGATGCGATTGGCGACGTGCTGAAATCGCTCAAGGACAACGGCATCGAAGAAAACACGCTCGTGATCTACCTTGCCGACAACGGCGGCCCGACGCAAGGCACGACTTCGAGCAACCTGCCGCTCCGCGGCTTCAAGATGACGACGCTCGAAGGAGGCGTGCGCGTGCCTTTTTACGCTCAGTGGAAGGGGAAGATTCCGGCGGGTCAGGTTTACGAGAACCCGATCATTCAGCTCGACATCATCCCGACCGCGCTCGCGGCGGCAGGCGTCGCGGTGAATCCCGACTGGCAACTCGATGGGGTCGACTTGCTGCCCTACCTCACGGGCAAGAACAACGCGAAGCCGCACGACGAACTCTTCTGGCGGCTCGGCGAGCAGTGGGCCGTTCGCAAGGGAGATTGGAAGCTCGTCACTTCGCGTATCGACGGACCGCAGCCGCGGCTGTTCAACCTGAGCGAAGACATCGGCGAAGCGAACGATCTCGCCGCCAAGCATCCCGAAAAGGTGGCCGAGCTCCGCAAAGACTGGGAAGCGTGGAATGAGAAAAACATTCCGGCCGCTTGGGAGCCGAACGGCAATCCCGAGAAGCTGAAAGTTCGCAAGGGTGCGGGCAAGCAGGCTCGTCGCAAGCGAGCCGCGCAGGCCGGCGGCGCCGCGGCTGGCGAGTAACTCCCACGACGTCGCAGCCGCTCTGGCAGGGATGCAGGAGCGGCTGCCCGTCATTGGTCGGTTTCCCGCGGAGTAGCCGTGTCCGATCTGCGTTAAGGAAAGTCAGCAATTCTTTAAGAATGGACACTCCGGCGAGAGTCGCCGGAACAGGGCCGGGGTTTCATTAAAATGCGCGTTGGCGGCTCATGGTTGACGGAGCCCCCAACGGCAGGCGAGTATCATAGTTGAAGCCTTTTCAGCTCCTTCCGTCGATTCTGATTCCCTTGTCCACGACGTCAGTTGATATGCCACGTTTAGCCATCGCCCTCTTGTTGACCCTCGCGGCCAGCTTGTCTCACCTTGCCGCAGCCCACGCCGAAGAGAAGCCATCGCGTCCCAATGTGTTGATGATCGCCGCTGACGATCTCAACCATTGGGTCGGGTACCTCGGCCGCAATCGCCAGGCGATCACGCCGAATCTGGATTGGCTCGCTCAGCAGGGCATGTCGTTCTCGCGCAGCTACTGCGCGGCGCCGTCGTGCAATCCGTCGCGTACGGCCCTGATGTCTGGCCTCCGCCCCGACGTGACGGGCGTCTACGGCAACAACGACGATTGGCGGAAGGTGCTGAATGACAAAGTTCACCTCGCCTCGGCCTTTCGCAACGCCGGCTACTACGTCGCCGGCGCCGGCAAGATTTATCACGAAGCCTACCGCAGTCCCGCGGAGTGGGACGACTACCTGAAGGAATCGGGCACAGATCCCATTCCGACCGGTAGCAAGGGAGTCGGCGGCATTCGCTTCGGCGCCGTCGATGCAAACGACGAAGATCTTCGCGAATGGAAAATCGTGCAGTACGGCATCGACGAGCTGAAGAAGGAACACGACAAGCCATTCTTCCTGGCGATCGGGTTGCACAAACCGCACATGCCGTGGTTCGTGCCGCAGAAGTATTTCGATATGCACCCGCTCGATAAAATCGAGCTGCCGCCGCACATCGAGGACGATCTCAGCGACGTCCCGCCCGCCGGCGTGAAGATGGCCAAGCCGGACGGCGACCACAAGCAAATGGTCGACTCGGGCCGCTGGAAGGAAGCGATCCAGGCCTACCTGGCGGCGTGCTCGTACTCCGATGCGATGATCGGCCGATTGCTTTATGAACTCGAAAGGAGCCCCTACCGCGACAACACCATTGTCGTCTTCTGGGGCGACCATGGTTGGCACCTCGGCGAGAAGGAACATTGGCGGAAGTTCGCCTTGTGGGAAGAAGCGACCCGCGCGCCGCTCATCTGGAAAGTCCCCGGCATGACGAAGCCGGGGAGCGTCAGCGAGCGGACCGTCGACTTCATGTCGATTTACCCCACGCTCACCGACCTCGCCGGGATCGAGACGCCGGAGCACGTGCAGGGGAAATCGATCCGCCCGCTGCTCGCCGATCCCAAAGCCAAATGGGACACGCCGGCCGTGACGACGCAGGAGGAAGGGAACCACTCCGTCCGCAGCGAAGGGTGGCGCTATATCCGTTACCGCAACGGCGATGAAGAGCTGTACGACGAAACAGCCGACCCGTACGAGTACAAGAATCTGGCCGAGGATCCCAACTACGCGGAGCGGAAGAAGGAACTCGCGCAATATCTCCCGACGACGAATCTTCCCGACATGTCCGGCGGGCCCGACGGCCACAATGCCGAGGGGAAGAAAATGAAGAAGAACCGGAACCAACAACGCAATCAACAACGCAAAGAGCGAGCCAAGTAATGACTTCTCGATTTCAGACGTGCTCCGTCGCTTTACTGAGCGGCGTCTTCGCCATGCTCGCGGTTTCCGCTTCAGCCCAAGCCGCTGATGCGAAGAAACCGAACGTGATTTTCATCCTGGCCGACGACTTGGGGTACTCCGACGTCGCGGCCTACGGCAGCAAGTATTACGAGACGCCGAACATCGATCGGCTCGCCGCCGACGGCGCTCGCTTTACCAACGGCTACACCTGCGGGCCGAACTGCCAACCGACGCGGGCCGCGCTTAACAGCGGGCAGTACGGTCCGCGCACCGGCGTCTACACGGTCGGCGGCATCAACCGCTTCGACTGGTCGAAGCGCCCGCTCCGCCCGGTCGACAACGTCGTCCAGTTGCCGCTCGACAAGATCACGCTCGCCGATTCGATGAAGAAGGCCGGGTACGCAACCGGCATGTTCGGCAAGTGGCACATCGGCAACGACGAAGCCCACCACCCGAGCAAGCGCGGCTTCGACGAAGCGATCGTCTCGCAAGGAAAGCATTTCAATTTCGTGACGAGCCCGAAGACCGATCACCCCGACGATCAGTACCTCGCCGACTTCTTGGGCGACAAGGCGGTCGACTTCATCGAACGCCATAAGGACGAACCGTTCTACCTTTACCTCCCGCACTACGGCGTGCATGCTCCGTACGATGCGAAGGAAGAGTTGGTCGCGAAGTTCAAGGACAAGCCAGCGGCTGGCGGACACCACGACCCGCGTTACGCAGCCATGCTGTATAGCGTCGACGAAAGCGTCGGGCGCATCGTTGCGAAATTGGAAGAACTCGGACTCGACGACGACACGCTGGTGATCTTCAGCAGCGACAACGGCGGCGTCGGTAGCTACGACACGATCGGTCTCGACAAGAAGAACGGTATTACCGACAACTCGCCGCTGAAGGGTGGCAAGGGAACGCTCTACGAGGGGGGCTTCCGCGTGCCGTACGTCTTCCGCTGGAAGGGGAAGATTGAACCGGGCCGCACCGAGGCGACGCCGATCAACTCGGTCGACCTCTACCCGACGCTGGTCGAACTCGCCGGCGGCGAACTGCCGGAAAACTACCCGCTCGACGGCGTCAGCTATGCGAAGCTTCTCACCGCAGAGAAGCCGTTGGAGCGAGGCAAGCCGCTGTTCTGGCACTTCCCCGGCTACCTCGGCGCGAGCGGCGACACTTGGCGGACCACCCCCGGCGGCGCTATCCGCGACGGCGAGTGGAAGTTGATTGAGTACTTCGAGGACGGGCATCTTGAGCTGTACAACCTGACCGATGACATCGGCGAGAAGAATAACCTCGCCGCGAGCAACCCGGAGAAGGCCAAGGAACTGCACGAGAAGCTGAAGGCGTGGCGGCAGGAAATTAACGCGCCGATGCCGACGGCGAATGATCCGACGAAGGCTCAGCCGGTGGTAAAGGCCGGCAAGAACAAGGGGAACAAGGCCGGTAAGGCGAACAAGAATCGCGGCGGCAAAGGGAAGAAACGCGCCGCAAAGCAAGCGGCGAGCGCGGAGTAGCACTAGCGCTCCATTGATGAATGCTGTGGCTCCCTCCCCCTTGAGGGGAGGGCTGGGGAGGGGGGTGGGACTCTGGTACCCGCTGCCGACACCCCTCCCTAACCCTCCCCCTCAAGGGGAGGGGACCTCACGATTTCAGTCAATGTGCGGCTTCACGAGTTTGCGATTGAATCTGCTGTAAGACCGCGAAAACATCTCAATCCGAAATCGCTTCGCTCAACTCGCGCAACCGTTCAATATTACGAATCGGCGGCTCGCCATAGTTCCGCTTATAGTCGCGGCTAAAGTGCGATGCATCGTCGTAACCGACGCGATAGCCGGCTTGCGCGGCGTCGAGATTTTCGTTGAGCATCAGCCGCCGCGCTTCTTGTAGCCGCAGCTGCTTCTGGTACTGCAGCGGGCTCATCGCCGTCACCGCTTTGAAGTGGGCGTGGAATCCCGACACGCTCATGTAGAGTTCCTTCGCGACGGCTTCGATTTTCAGCGGCTTGTCGAAGTTGTCGCGAATGATTTCGACCGCGCGAACCATGCGATGCGATTGGCCGCCGAGCATCGCCAGATGCCGTAGGCGGTTTCCCTGCGCCCCGGTCAACAACCGATAGACGATCTCGCGAATCACCAGCGGGCCGAGCACGCGGTACTCGCTTGGCTTGTCGACGAGTCGCACCAGCCGCAACGTGGCGTTGAGCAAGTCGGGATCGAGCGGGCCGACGTCGACCGCCTTCGCGCTGCCGTCGCTGCGAGCGTCGACGAGCCCCGACTCGACCATCACCGAGGTGACGATCGCAGGATCGAGCGTCAGACGAAAGCCGAGATAAGGACGCTCCGGCGACGCTTCCACCACTTCACCGGTGACGGGGAGTTGCATCGTGGTGATCAGGTAGCGAGCCGGGTCGTAGCGAAAGGTTTCATCGCCGAGCAGAACGACCTTGCTACCCTGGGCCATCAGGCAGAACGCTGGCTCGCACACGCTGTGGACCCGCTCGCCGGGCTGGGACTTCCGATAGAAGAACACGCCGGGCTGCGGCTCGATCGCGCCGTCTTCGTGCGAGGCGACGGAGATCCGCTCGGCAAGTTCCGCGAGATCGGCCGCGACGCGGCTGGCAAGCTGGGGGCTGAGGTCGTGATTCATGAGGGCATCTTACTAAGCAAGCATCGACAATTGGCTGGCTCTGAGGGCCATTTAGAGAATTGTACAAGCATCCGCGAGAATCGTCCGATCGCCTCCCCCGATGATCGCCATAGAATTGGCCCAGTGTCGAGGAAATGGCCGGTTTAGCTGCGAGCCCGCTGGACTGGACATCAATCACCGGCGCCCGCTCAATTGCCCCCGACGAACCCCGCCCAGGAAGCTGAAGATGTTCCAAGCCAAAGCCTATTCCGCGACCAGCAAAACCTCGCCCCTCGCCGCGGCCAGCATCCCGCGCCGCACGCCGAACGACCACGACGTGCAGATCGAGATCCTGTTCTGCGGCATCTGTCACTCCGACTTGCACTACGCCCGCGACGAATGGAACGCCGACATGCCGGCGATTTACCCCTGCGTGCCGGGGCACGAAATCGTCGGCCGCGTCGCGAAGGTCGGCTCGGCGGTCACGAAGCACAAGCCGGGCGACCTGGTGGGCGTCGGCTGCATGGTCGATTCCGACCGCACCTGCCCGAACTGCAAGGAAGGTCTCGAGCAGTTCTGTCCAAGCCAGGTCCTTACCTACGGCGGCCCCGACAAGCATGGCACGGCTCCGGTCACGTACGGCGGTTACTCCGACACGATCGTCGTCGACGAGCACTTCGTTCTCAGCATTCCCGCGAGCCTCGATCTCGCCGGAGCGGCGCCGCTATTGTGCGCCGGCATCACCACGTACTCGCCGCTGCGTCACTGGGGCGTCGGTAAGGGAAAGAAGGTCGGCATCGTCGGCCTGGGCGGCTTGGGGCACATGGGGGTGAAGTTCGCTCACGCCTTCGGCGCCCACACTGTGGTATTCACGACCTCGCCGAGCAAGAAGGAGGATGCCCTCCGACTCGGCGCCGACGAAGTTGTCATCTCGAAGAATGCGAATGAAATGCAAAAGCATGCCGGCAGCTTCGACTTCATCCTCGACGCGGTGGCGGCTGAGCACGACATCAACGCCTACATCCAACTGCTCGCTCGCGACGGCAACATTACGATGGTCGGCGCCCCGGAGAAGCCGCTCTCCGTCGGGGTGTTCGGGCTGATCATGGGCCGCCGCAGTTTCTCCGGCTCGCCGATCGGCGGCATCGACGAGACGCAAGAGATGCTCAACTTCTGCGGCGAGCACAACATCACCGCCGACGTAGAAGTGATTCCGATTCAAAAGGTGAACGAAGCTTACGAGCGGATTCTCAACTCCGACGTGAAGTATCGCTTCTCAATCGATATGGCGTCGCTCCGAGCAGAGTGAGTTGCAGATACTTGCTTGCGGCTCAGATAGATAAACGAAGGGGTGCCACTGGCATCTTGCCAGTGCAGAAGTTGGTACTCGTTTGGCACTTCTCACTGGCGACACGCCAGTGGCACCCGATTATTCGACTAATTACCTGAACTTGAATACTCAGACCAATTCAGGAGTTCACTCCGATGCAGATCACTCGCGCGGGCTCACAGCCTTCCGGTAAAGGGCCAGCTGAGTACTTCACCGGCTCGGTGCGGATCGATCGGTTGATCGAAGCGCCGGCCCCGGCGCGCGTCTTCGCTGCGAACGTCACGTTCGAGCCAGGCGCTCGCACAGCTTGGCACACCCACCCGCTCGGCCAGACGCTGATCATCACGGCCGGCTGCGGCTGGGCGCAGCGTGAAGGCGGGCCGGTAGAGGAGATTCGGCCGGGCGACGTCGTCTGGTTTCCGCCGGGCGAAAAGCATTGGCACGGCGCCACGGCGACTACGGGAATGTCGCACCTCGCGATTGCGGAAACGCTCGATGGCAAGGCGGCCGATTGGTTGGAGCAGGTCTCCGACGAGCAATATCGCGCTGGATGAACCTGAGGCGGATAGTTCGTTCGCGTACACGATTACCGGGAGAAGGCAATGCAGACTCGCAAGCTTGGCAACAGCGGTCTCGAAGTTTCCGCCATCGGCCTTGGCTGCATGGGAATGAGCTTTTCCTACGGCCCGCCGAAGGATCAGCGAGAGATGACGTCGCTGCTGCACGCTGCAGTGGAGCGCGGCGTCACCTTTTTCGATACGGCCGAAGTATACGGCCCCTACCTCAACGAAGAACTGGTCGGGCCAGCGCTCGCGCCGTTCCGCGGCAAGGTGGTGATCGCCACAAAGTTTGGATTCGATCTCCGCGAGGGGATCAACTTCCGCAGTCCAGGCGGGGCGCCGGCGCTCAACAGCCGACCAGAGCATATCAAGCAGGTCGCCGAGGAATCGCTCAAGCGGCTGCAGATCGAGACGATCGACCTGTTCTATCAGCATCGCGTCGATCCCGCGGTGCCGATTGAAGACGTCGCCGGCGCGGTGAAGGAACTGATCGCAGCGGGTAAGGTAAAACACTTCGGCATGTCGGAAGCAGGCGTGCAGACGATCCGCCGAGCCCACGCGGTGCAGCCGCTTGCCGCGTTGCAGAGCGAATACTCACTCTGGACGCGCACGCCGGAGCGAGAGGTCATTCCCACGTTGGAAGAACTCGGCATCGGCTTCGTGCCCTACAGCCCGCTCGGCAAGGGATTCCTCACGGGCGCAATGAACGCAGAAACGAAGCTCGACAGCGCCGACTTCCGCAACATGCTGCCGCGGTTCACGCCGGAAGCCATGCAGGCGAATCAGGCGCTGGTTGATTTGCTTGGCGCCATCGGGAAGCGAAAGGGGGCGACGCCCGCACAGATTGCGCTCGCCTGGCTACTTGCTCAGAAACCGTGGATTGTGCCGATTCCCGGTACAACCAAGCTGAACCGGTTGGAAGAAAATCTCGGCGCCGCCGCCGTCGAACTTTCACAGGGCGACCTGGATGAAATCGACGCCGCGGCCGCTAAGATCACGGTGCAGGGCACGCGCTATCCGGAAAAGCTTGAGAAGATGACGGGGCTCTAGGCCGCGGGCGTGCGACTTGAAACGAACTGCTTCGTTGTGAGGAGTGAGTGCAACATGAGGCATATCGCCTTCGATAAATATCGCAGTCCGCGCGATCGTTCGATCGGGTTCTTGTGCGCGTTGGCAAACATCGCCGCCGCGTGCATGTGGACCGCTACTGCAACGGCGGCCGATTGGCCGCAGTGGCAGGGCGCCGATCGGAACGCCATGTCGGCCGAGCAAGGCTTGCTGCAAGAATGGCCCGAGGGCGGCCCGCCCCTCGCGTGGCGCGTCGACAATCTCGGCGGCGGCGATAGCGCTCCCGCCATCGCTGCGGGGCGGCTCTACGGCATGAGCGCCCGCGATGGCGAGGAAATTGTCTGGGCGCTCAACGAGGCCGACGGCAAAGTCGCGTGGGAGCAAGCGATTGGCCCAGCCGTCGAGCAACGCATGCCGCAGTCGAAAGAAGGGCCAGGCGGCACCCCCACCGTTGACGGCGAATTGCTCTACGTCATCGGGATGGGCGGCGAGTTGGCCTGCCTCCGCGCGGCGGACGGGACGATTGTCTGGCATCGCAATTTGGTCGACGACTTTGGCGGGACGACGCCAATGTGGAGCTTCCGCGAGTCGCCGCTTATCGACGGCGATCGGTTGATTTGCACGCCTGGCGGCGAGGACGCCACGCTCGTCGCGCTCAACAAATTGACTGGCGAAACAATCTGGAAAAGCCAGGCGCCAGGCAGCCCCAAGGCTGCTTACTCCTCGCCAATCGCGATCGACTTCGAGGGGCAGCGGCAATACGTGCAGCTGACGGCGCAGGCGCTCATCGGCGTGGCCGCCTCTGATGGCGCATTCCTGTGGGAGTATGCGAAACCGGCCAACCGCAACGGCATCAACTGCACGACGCCTCTCTACCACGACGGCACGGTCTTCGCCGCCTCGGCCTACGGCGCTGGCGGCGGATTGGCAAAGCTTAGCAAGGGATCCAACGACGAAATCGAGGCCGAGGAGGTCTACTTCACCAACCGGATGCAAAACCATCACGGCGGCATCATTTTGTTCGAGGGTTGTCTTTACGGCGCCAACGGCGGCAACGGCGGCGGCAATCTCATCTGTCTCGACTTTGAGAATGGCGACGTGCTGTGGGACGAGCGCCGCGGCGAAACCCGCGTCGGCAAGGGCTCGATCGCATTCGCCGATGGTCGGCTCTACTACCGCACCGAGGACGGCACGATGCTCCTCATCCAGCCGAACGCGGAAAAGTACGTCGAGGTCGGGCGCTTCGATCCGCCAGACCGCACCAACGTGCCGGCGTGGGCGCATCCGGTGATTGCCAACGGCAAGCTTTACGTTCGCGACCAAGATGTGTTGCTCTGTTACGACATCGCAAAGAAATAGGCGCCAAGCGGCCGTAGCTTCTCAACGCGGCGAACGCTGGCCAACCAAGTAAATGTGACGGGCATGAGCCTGCGGGAAGCATGGTCGACGGCGTGAATTGGGTTGACATTGCGCCGCTGCGATCGCTAAGTTGATCGCTTCAGACATAGAAGAGCTTGCTTGCGCTGACTGGAAAAACCGGAAGCCGGCGATCGCCCTGAGGGTGGTCGCCGGCTTTTTTCGTTTCACGCACGCGAATGGATGCAGTGCCGCCGCCCACCGGCGTCGGCTTGCCAACTATGAACAGTTTTTCCGACAAGGCGGTCGAACACGAGTCCCATGCGCTGCATTGGGATATCGACTCGATTGTTGCGCAACTACGGTCGCTGCGAATGGCGGCGCCGGGCCGGCGGTTCGGCGATCGCCCCGCGAAGCTCCCCTCGCAGAAGGCGCTCGCCGGCATCCTCGACGGGCTCTCGGCGGCCCTGTTCCCGAATCGCCTCGGCCTCCCTGACCTGACGAACGAGGGCGTCGATTACTTCGTCGGCAACACGCTCGACCTCACGCTGCGGGAACTGCTGGAACAAGTCCGGCGGGAACTGCAATTCTCCGCCGCCTTGGAGTCGAACCCTACCGAGATTCGCGAGACCGCAATCGCGATCACGCGTGAGTTCGCTTCGCAGTTGCCAGCGGTGCGCAAGCTACTCGAAAGCGACATTCGCGCCGCGTACCAAGGCGACCCCGCGGCCCGTAGCGTCGACGAAGTACTCGTCTGCTATCCCGGCGTCACGGCGATCACCCACCACCGCCTCGCTCATGTGTTGCATGGTCTGGGCGCGCCGCTGCTGGCGCGGATGATCGCTGAAGTCGCTCACTCGACGACCGGCATCGACATTCACCCGGGCGCCCAAATCGCCGGGAGCTTTTTCATCGACCACGGGACCGGGGTCGTCATCGGCGAATCGGCGATCATCGGCGAGCGGGTGCGGCTCTACCAAGCCGTGACGCTCGGCGCCAAACGATTCCCCACCGACGAAAACGGGGCCATGCTCAAAGGCAACGCCCGTCATCCGATCGTCGAAGACGAAGTCGTGATCTACGCCGGTGCCACGATCCTCGGCCGCATCACGATTGGCAAAGGTTCGGTCATCGGCGGCAACGTCTGGCTAACGCGCAGCGTCCCGCCGGGCAGCAACATTACCCAGGCTAAAAACCGCAGCGAAGCGTTCGACGACGGCGGCGGAATCTAAAAAATCACTGCCGACCGTTTGCTAGCGGCTGGCAACCACTGTTATTTTCTGAAGCGCGAAACTAAAACACTGACGCAGGCCGATTGCTAACGCTGGTCGGCCGACTGCCTCCACCGCTTCAGACGACTGAAGCCCCATACGAGAAGGAAGGAATCTATGGCCGACGCCCCTCCCCAACTTGCGCTTGGCGACGTCGCCGCACGGCAACTTGCGAACGCGACGAAGACCCCGCCGCAGATGTCGACGATCACCCCCCGGTGGTTGACGCATCTCCTGCCGTGGGTTCCGGTGGAAGCCGGCATTTACCGCCTGAACAAGGTGAAGGACGCCTCGCGCGTCACCGTCGCCTGCTCTCGCCGCGATGAGCGAGATCTGCCTGAAACGTTCGTCGACTACGACGAAAATCCCCGCGAGTACATGCTCAGCGCGGTGACGACGATCGTCGACATTCACACCCGCGTCTCCGACCTCTACAGCGTGCCGCACGACCAGATCGGCGAGCAACTGCGGTTGGCGATCGAAACGGTCAAAGAACGCCAAGAGAGCGAACTCCTCAACAACAAGGAGTACGGCCTGCTCACCAACACGGCGCCCGGCATGCGGATCAAGACCCGCAGCGGCCCGCCGACGCCGGACGACATGGACGAGCTGATCGCCCGCGTCTGGAAGGAACCTGGTTTCTTCCTGGCCCATCCGCTCGCGATCGCGGCGTTCGGTCGTGAATGCACCCGCCGCGGCGTGCCTCCGGCCACGGTGACGATGTTCGGTTCGCAGTTCATCACTTGGCGCGGCATCCCGATCTTCCCCTGCGACAAGCTGGGCACCGAAGGGGGCAAGACGAGCATCGTGCTGATGCGCACCGGCGAGTCGCGCCAAGGCGTCATCGGCCTCTACCAACCTGGCCTACCGGGCCAGCAAGGGATGGGACTTTCCGTCCGTTTCATGGGCATCAGCCGCAAGGCGATCGCATCTTACCTCGTGTCGCTTTATTGCTCCGCCGTCGTCATGACGGAAGATGCGCTCGGCGTGCTCGATAACGTGGAAATCGGAAAGTACCATGACTATCAACATCTCTACAGCAAGTAGTCGCGACCTCCCCGCCGGCTTGCCGCAGAGCACGGGCTCGCTGCCTCAACCGCAGTTGGGCCGCAGCCTTCCTTGCGATGGCACGCTGCTGGAGGGTGCGCTCACCCGTTTGGCGAACGAACTGTACGCCGCTCCTCCCGGGGGCGCGGCGTACGGCATGCAGCCGTTGTCGATCGGAGCCGTGCCGGGCGGAGCGCCTGGCTCGGTCCCCGGAATGCCGGCGGGTCCGAACAGCTTCACGCCCGGCGGTTCAGCCGGCGGGTTTGGTGCGCCGCTGCCATCCTCTCCGCAGGGGTTCATGGGGGGCAGCGGTGGAGCGCCGGCGCAATTCCCTGGCGGTGCAATTCCAAGTACTGCGCAAGGCCTCGGTTCGCCGTCGGTAACGCAACCGCACGTGCCGGCGTCTGGATTCGGCTCGACGTCGCAGTTACCAGGAACGCCGGCAGTGAGTGGATTAGACTTAACGCCAGAGAGTTCGTTGAACGCTGGCGGCGGCACGGCGTCGCCCACGCCGCCGTTTCCGACGACCGCCGGCCAACAGCAAAGCGGCGTGTCGCTCCCTGGCGGCCACCCGCCGCAGACGTTGCAATCGGTCGACGACGATCGCCTGCAATCGGCACTGGAGCACAGCAACATCTCGGGCGTGCCGACCAATCGCAGCGGCGCGCCGGCCAGCGGCGTCAACAGCGGTCCGTCGGTGGTTCCCGCGTCGTCGCACGCCGTGAATCGCGTCGAAGATGGCTCAACGTTCTATTTTCTGAACGAAGCTCACCAGTTCGCGCGGTTCTCCGCGCCGCCGAGCGATTTGCTGCCGGTGCCGGGAGTCTCGCTGCCGTCGTCGGCGCCCCGCGTGAGCCAGCCGATCCCGACGGGCGGCCTGGCGCTGCATCAGCCGTTTAGCGTCGAAGCCATCCGTCGCGACTTCCCAATTCTGCAGGAACGCGTCAACGGCCATCCGTTGGTGTGGCTCGACAACGCCGCGACGACGCAGAAGCCGCAGTCGGTGATCGACCGCATCGCGTACTTCTACCAACACGAAAATTCGAACATCCACCGCGCGGCCCACGAACTCGCCGCTCGCGCGACCGATGCGTACGAAGACGCACGCAACAAGGTGGCGAAGTTTCTCAACGCTTCCTCAAGTAGCGAGATCGTGTTCGTCCGCGGCGCCACCGAAGCGATCAACCTCGTCGCCAAGAGTTGGGGACGCCAGCACGTCGGCAAGGACGATGAAATCGTTCTGACGAACCTGGAGCACCACGCCAACATTGTGCCGTGGCAGATGCTCGCCCAAGAGACTGGCGCCCGCATTCGCGTCGCCCCGGTCGACGACGACGGGCAGATTCTGCTCGACGAGTACCAAAAGCTGTTCACCTCGCGGACGCGGCTCGTGGCGTTCCCGCAGGTGTCGAACGCCCTCGGCACGATCACGCCGGCGAAGGAAATGGTCGCCATCGCGCAGCGTTACGGCGCCCGCGTCCTTGTCGACGGCGCCCAAGCCGTCTCGCACATGCGAGCCGACGTGCAATCGCTGAACGCCGACTGGTACGTGTTCTCCGGCCACAAAGTATTCGCTCCCACCGGGATCGGCGTCCTCTACGGCAAGCGCGACTTGCTCGAGTCGACGCAACCGTGGCAGGGCGGCGGCAACATGATTCAGGACGTCACCTTCGAGAAGACGATCTACCAAGGGGCTCCGAATCGTTTTGAAGCAGGCACTGGCAACATCGCCGATGCGGTCGGCCTTGGCGCCGCGATCGACTATGTCGAACGGCTCGGCATCGAAAACATCGCCCGCTACGAGCACGACCTGCTCGTCTACGCGACGCGGGCGTTGCAATCGATCGACGGCCTGCGGCTGATCGGCACCGCGCCCGAGAAGGCGAGCGTACTGTCGTTCACCCTCGCCGGGCACGAGAACGAATCGATCGGCAAGGCGCTCAACGCCGAAGGGATCGCGGTTCGCTCGGGGCACCACTGTGCTCAGCCGATTCTCCGCCGCATGGGCGTCGAGTCGACCGTGCGGCCGTCGCTGGCGATGTACAACAACGTCGACGACGTGAACCGCCTGGTCGAGGCGATTCACCACGTAAAGTCGGGCAGCATTGGGTACCGCTCGTAAGGCAGGTGGCTTAGCTGACCGCCTTCCTAGCCCCGGGCTCCGCCCGGGGGTCATTTCGCGTTCCGCAAAGCGTTACGTAACGTCACGCTACCCCCTGGCGGAGCCAGGGGCTAAAAATCGTTGCGGCGGGATGTTCTACTTGAGCACGCAAGAAGAACTTGCCAGTTCCACCCGCAACGAGAGTCAACCGCGATGCACATCTCCGTCTACAGCACGAAGCCGTACGACCGGCAGTTTCTCGACGCGGCCAATCTCGAAGCCCAGCATCAGTTCCGTTACCTCGACGAGCGACTGAGCGAACACACCGCGGTGCTGCAAACCGGTTCCGACGCGGTCTGCATTTTCGTGAACGACGGCTGCGACGCCGTGGCGATGGAGCGACTCGCCCGCCAAGGCTGTCGGCTCATCGCGCTGCGGTGCGCGGGATTCAATAACGTCGACTTGAAGGCGGCGGAGCAGCATGGCATCAAAGTCGTCCGCGTGCCGGCTTACTCGCCCTACGCCGTCGCCGAGCATACGCTCGCCCTCATCCTTTGCCTCAATCGCAAGATTCACCGCGCGTATAACAGGGTTCGCGAAGGGAACTTCGCGCTCCACGGCCTGCTGGGGTTTGATCTGCACGGAAAGACGGTCGGCATCGTCGGCACGGGCAAGATCGGCGTCATCCTGGCGAAGTCGCTACTGGGACTTGGTTGTCGAGTGATCGCGCACGATCCGTTTCAATCTCGCGAGCTCATCGAGCAGGGCGGATCGTACGTCGAGCTCGATGAAATCTGGCGGCACTCCGACGTGATCAGCTTCCACTGCCCGCTCACCCCCGAGTCATACCACCTCGTCAACGATGAATCGATCGGGCTGATGAAGCGTGGCGTGATGCTCGTGAACACGAGCCGCGGCGGGCTCGTCGACGCCGAGGCGGTCATCCGTGGCTTGAAGAATCGCCATATTGGTTCGCTGGCGCTCGACGTGTACGAACAAGAGGCGCCCCTCTTTTTCGAGAACCTGTCCGAAACGATTATCCAGGATGATATCTTTCAGCGGTTGCTGACCTTCCCTAACGTGCTGATCACCGGGCACCAGGCCTACTTCACCGACGAGGCGTTGCGAAACATTGCCGAGACGACGGTGCACAATCTCACCGCATTCGAACGAGGCGAGACGCTGGCGAACGAAGTGACCGCCGCTCATGCAGCAAAATAATCCCCTCCCTCGCAGGGAGGGACTAGGGGAGGGATTTCATACTTCGCAACTGGAAAGCTCTCCGGCCGAACGCGAGCGCCGCTGTCGGGCTGCGATTTTGCCCTCTTTTACCGGGCAATGTTGCCGCTCCCCCAACGAACTCCTTGGGTTATGATGACAGATTGCCTGTACATCGTTACCCTATGGGTTTCCCGCAGTCCCTCCTTCCGCTCCGCCCGCCGCCATGTCTTCGACATCGCCCTCCCCTACCCTGCCCAATGTCAAAGCTGGTTCGTTGCGCGATGAGCTTTCGTCGCTGCGAATCGACCGCAGCCAGGCTCGCCGCAGTTCGCCGCTCGCGCTCCTGGCGTGGGGGCTGCTGCTGTTGGCGATCCTCGGCGCAATCGGCGCCGCGGGCTACGTGGCATTGAAGGATCAGCTGTTCCCGCTGCCGGAAGTTGCGGTCGATTCAGTGCGCGTCATGACGCTGGGCCAGTTAAAGACGGAGCTGACCGCCACGGGGTATCTCGAATCGCGTTGGCAGGCCGCCGTCGGCGCCAAGGTGCCGGGCCGCATCGCCGAGATCCCGGTTGAAGAAGGAACCGAAGTGAAGGCGGGCGACGTACTCGCCGAGCTTGAGCATGCCGACCTCGACGCGATGCTCGAATCGCGCAAAGTCGCGGTCGCTTTGGCGGAAGCTCAAGTTGCCGAAGCCAAGTTCAATGCTGAGCAGTCGCAACGCGATTTCAACCGCGAGCAAGACGTCTTCAAGCGTAACGCCGGCACAAAGGCCGCGCTGGAAAAGGCGCAAACGACTCGCGACGCGAACAAGACGATCCTGCAAGCTCGCGAAGCCTCGGTCGCGGCGGCGAAGAATGCGGTGAAAGAGGCGGAAGAGGCGATTCGCAACATGTTTATCTACGCCCCGTTCGACGGCACGGTGGTGACAAAGGACGCCGAGAAGGGCGAATCGATTATGCCGGGCGGGATGGGCGCCAGTTCAGGCCGCGGCTCGGTGATCACGCTCGCCAAACTTGATGAACTCGAAGTCGACACCGACGTCAAAGAAGACTATCTGGGGCAGATTCGCAAGGGCCAGCCGACCGAGGTGGTCGTCGACGCCGTCCCCGATCACCGCTACCGCGGCAAGCTCCGCGAAATCATCCCCATGGGCGACCGCACCCGCGGCATCGTCAAGGTGAAGGTCGCGATCCTTAACCCCGACGAACGGCTGTTCCCCGAGCTGAGCGCGACAGTCTTCTTTTTGCCCGACCAAAAGGAAGGCGACGCGAACCAATCGGAACGCAAAGGGATCTTTGCTCCAGTGACCGCCATTCAGGGCGAGGGCGAGGAAAAATTCGCCTGGGTCCTCGAAGGCGACCGAGTGCGTAAAGTCTCCGTGACCACCAAGGGCGACGCCGACGGTGGTTTGATCGAAATGGCCTCGCCGTTCAAAGGGGGCGAAATGCTCGTTACCTCGCCGCCGCCGGGTCTCAAGGAAGGCGCGCAGGTGAAGATGGCGGAGTAAGGACTTGAACCGCCAAGGACGCTAAGGACGCCAAGGGAGAATACAACTCCGCGATCTTCGTCCCAACAGTGAGCCGACCGCGTTCGTTGTCTAAATCCGCAACAATACCTTTCATTTACTGACCAGATCATTCGCATTCGCCACGGCTCGCACGTTCGCCAAGCTTTCTCCTTGGCGTCCTTGGCGTCCTTGGCAGTTAAATCCCCCAAAAGCCAGGGATCGTTAAGCAGTCATGTCCGATCACCAAGACAGCGTCGTTCAGCTCGTTGACGTCACCAAAGGCTTCTGGCGTGAGAAGGTCGTAATTCCCGTTCTCACGAACACTACGCTCCACATCCCCCGCGGCGATTTCGTCGCGGTGATGGGCCCCTCCGGGTCCGGCAAGTCGACGCTGCTCAATCTGTGCGCAGGCCTCGACCGCCCCACCACCGGGGATGTGATCGTTAACAACCAGAACCTGGGAGATCTCTCCGAAGCGGGCCTCTCCAAATGGCGGAGCGAGAATCTCGGCTTCGTCTTTCAGAACTACAACCTCATGCCGGTGCTGTCGGCACTTGAAAACGTCGAGTTGCCGCTGCTGCTGACTCCGCTGTCGCGGAGCGAACGCCGCAAGCACGCTGCGGCAGCGCTGCGAATCGTCGGCCTCGAAGACCGCGCCGATCACTACCCGCGGCAACTCTCCGGCGGTCAGGAGCAGCGGGTTTCGATCGCTCGGGCACTGGCCAACGACCCCGTGCTGCTGCTCGCCGACGAACCGACCGGTAACCTCGACGCTCAGAGCGCCGAGGAAGTCCTGGCGCTCATGCAATCGTTGAATGAACAGTTCGGCACGACGATCATCATGGTGACGCACGATCCGAAGGCGGCCCGCAGCGCGAAGCGCTTGTTGCATCTTGAAAAAGGTACCTTCGTGCAGGCCGACATCGATGCGTTGGAGGCGACGCGATGAAGTATTTCCCGCTGATCTTGCGGAACGTATTTCGCAACAAAGTTCGCTCGACGCTCACGGCGATTTCGATTGCAATCAGCCTTTTTCCGTTGATGCTGCTCTATGCGTTCCTCGATTTGCAGGACGACATGGCGAACAGCACCGCGCAGTACAACCGCGTCGCCGTGCTGCATGAAGGCGGGCTAGCTGGCCAGTTGCCAATCGCCTACGTCGATCGCGTTCGCCGCCAATCTGGCGTGAAGAATGCGATTCCGATGTCGTGGTTTGGCGGGAACTATCGCGAAGAACGGACTCAGTTCGCACAGTTCGCCACCGATCCGAAGGTTTTCTTCGAAGTCTACCCGGAGTTCACCTGCCCTCCCGACCAGATTGCCGCCTGGCAAGCCGATAAAACCGGTTGCCTGGTGGGGACGCTGCTCGCCGCGAGCAAAGGCTGGAAGGTCGGTGATAAAATTCCGTTGCAAGGAAACATCTACCCCGTCGATCTCGAACTCACCGTCCGCGGAATTTTCGACGGACCTGAAACGTCCGACCGTTCATGGCTCGTGTTTCACTTCGACTACTTCGACGAGTCACTGAAGGAAGCGCGAGCGCCCAACGCCGGCAACGCAGGCATTATTATGTTGCGGACCGACTCGGCGTCGAAGATGTCGCCGGTGATGCAATCGATTGAGAGTTCGTTTGCTAGTTCGGATGCGCCAGTCAAGCCGATGACCGAGAAGGAATTCGGCGCGTCGTTCTTAGAAATGATGGGCAATGTCCGCGGCTTCATCCGCATGACGGCGACGGCCATCGTCATCGCGCTCGTTTGCGTCGCAGCGAACACCATGGCGATGGCTGTGCGGGAGAGGACGCGCGAGATCGCGATGTTCAAAGCGATCGGGTTCAACCAAAACACCATTCTCGGAATGTTTCTCGCCGAGTCGGTCGCCATCGGCCTGCTCGGCGGACTGATCGGCGGGGTCGGCACGAAGTTCTTGTTCTGGTACATCGACATGAGTGCGGTCGATCCAGGACTGGCGATGTTCTACGTCCCCTGGAGAACCGCGCTGTGGGGCGTCGCGCTCGCCGCGGCCATCGGCCTGTTCAGCGGCCTCATCCCTGCTTGGCGCGCCGCCCACGTCAGCGTCATCGAAGGACTTCGCAAGGTCGTGTAGTTTCGACTCGCCCACCGCATTCATTCTCCGGTAGCCGCCATGGTTCCGCTTAAATACAACGTTCGCAGTCTCCGCGCCCGCAAGGTCGGCTCACTGATGACCATCTTTGGCATCGCGATGGTCGTGTGGGCCAGCATTTTTGCGTTTGGCTTGTCGTCAGGTCTCGACAAAACGCTCGAAATCGCCGCCGAGCCGCTCGACGTGATCGTCCTGCGGAAAGGTTCCACCTCCGAGGCGGTGAGCGCCGTCACCGAGTCCGCTGCGCGCGAGATCAAAGCGCTGAAGGGCATTGCGACGAATGCCGCCGGCACGCCGCTGGCCGCTTCAGAACTGGTCGTCTTCGCGTATTTGCCGCGGCGCGGCGCGGAAATCAAAGTGAACGTCTCCGTTCGCGGCGTCGACAGCGTCTCGCGTGCGCTACGCAAAGAAATGACAATCGTCGAAGGCCGCGAGTTTAAAGAGGGAGTGCGGGAAGCGATTGTCAGCCGCGCCATGGCGAACCGCTTCCAGGATCTTGGCCTGGGCGACAAGTTCAAGGTGGATGGCGCCGAGTTCGAGGTTGTCGGCATCTTTGAAGCCGGCGGCGGAGCGGTCGAATCGGAAATTTGGACGGACCAGGCAGTGCTCGCGCAGATCGCCAAGCGAACCGGGGCAATGTCGAGCATGCAGTTCCGTGCAGCCAGCGCAGCTGATCAAGAACGGCTGATTAACCACATTAAGAACGACGAGCAGATCGATCTCGGAGCGCTCACGGAAAAGCAGTACTACGCCGAGCAGGCCGCCCAAAGCAGCCTGATCAAGTTCGTCGGCTACATCATCGCTTTCGTGTTGACGGTCGGCGCAATGTTCGCCGTCGCGAACACGATGTACGGGGCCATCGCGTCACGCGCTCGCGAGATCGGTACGCTTCGCGCCCTCGGTTTCGGCCGCTTTAGCATTCTCTTCGCGTTCATGCTCGAGTCGCTGCTGCTCTGCGTCACCGGCGCCGCTCTCGGCTGTCTGGCGGCGCTCGGCGTCAACTTCCTGCTTGGCGGCATTCAAACAGGCACGATGAACCCCGGCACATTCACGGAAGTCGCCTTCTCGTTTGATTTCGGCCCGATGATCCTCCTGCAGGGCATCCTCCTGGCCGTGGTGATGGGCCTCATCGGCGGCTTCCTGCCCGCCTTCCGCGCCGTCCGCATGAAAGTCGTCGACGCCCTCCGCGAAGTGTAGCCGCGGCTCAACGAGCCGCCGGAGCGGACGCCGAACGATTCTCCGCCGCCAGAGGCTGCATCAGCGCGCGAACATGCTAAAGTAGGCCCGACGATAAACGCGAGATCGGCGGCGGTCAAACGTCCAATCGTCGCCACTCCGGCGGGTCGTAGACCCGCGGCTACCTGACCATGCTCGACGCGAGGCCCCATGACGCTTACGCCGTTTGACTGGACCGTCATCGCCCTCTACTTTGCCGCCAACTTGGCCATTGGCCTCTACTACGCCCGCCGCGCCGGCGGCGACGTTGGCGAGTTTTTCCTCTCGGGTCGCAACGCCCCTTGGTGGCTGGCCGGCACGTCGATGGTCGCCACGACCTTCGCCGCCGACACGCCGCTCGCAGTGACCGGCATGGTCATCGACAACGGCATCGCGGGGAACTGGCTGTGGTGGAACCTGGTGATGAGCGGCATGATGACCGTCTTCTTTTTCGCCCGGCTGTGGCGCCGCAGCCGCGTGATGACCGACGTCGAGTTCGCACAGCTACGCTACTCAGGGAAGCCGGCGGCGTTTCTGCGCGGGTTTCGCGCCCTCTACCTCGGCATTCCGATCAACTGCATCATCCTCGGCTGGGTGAACCTGGCGATGCTCACCATCTTGCGAACCAGCCTCGGCGTCGACGATCGGACGGCGCTCTACATCCTCGTCGGCATCCTCGTTTTCACTGCGTTCTACACGACGCTTGCAGGTTTGTGGGGCGTGTTAGTGACCGACATGCTGCAGTTTGCGCTCAAGATGACGATGGTCATCTTGCTCGCTTACTACGCCGTGCAGGCCGCGGGTGGCGTTGATGCGCTGCAAGAGAAGATTATCGCCCTCGACGGGGCGAGCGGCCGGAGCGGCTCGCGGCTCGATTTCCTGCCGCCGCTCAACTCCGCTTGGCTGCCGGCCGTCGCGCTCGGCACCTATCTCGCGGTGAGCTGGTGGGCGAGTTGGTATCCCGGTTCCGAACCGGGCGGCGGCGGGTACGTTGCGCAGCGAATTTTTTCCGCGAAGGACGAACGCCACGGTGTGTTGGCAACGCTGTGGTTCAACGTCGCCCACTACGCGTTGCGGCCGTGGCCGTGGATTTTGACGGCGCTCGCCGCGCTCATCCTCTCGCCCGAACTCGCCGCCAGCAAAGATCGCGAGGCAAGCTACATCGCGATGTTCATGAACCCCGACATTTTTCCGCCACGTCTGCGAGGCTTCATGATCGCGGGATTTGCCGCCGCTTACATGTCGACGATCGCCACGCATCTCAACTGGGGCGCCTCGTACGTCATCAATGACTTCTACCGCGCCTTCGTCAAACGTAGCGCGAGCGAGCGGCACTACGTCTTTGCCTCACAACTGGCGACCGTGCTGATCATGATCGTCTCGCTGCTCGTCACCTATTACCTGCGACTGCACGAGAAAGGGATCAAAGACGCCTGGAAGCTGCTGCTCGTCACCGGGGCCGGCACCGGAACGGTTTACTTACTGCGTTGGTATTGGTGGCGGATTAATGCTTGGTCGGAAGTCGCAGCGATGGTCGTCGCGGCGAGCGTTTCGCTCTTCCTGCAACTCGGACCGCTGCAGTGGCGTTCGAACGACGAGCAAGAGTTCGCTTACATTCTGCTGACGACGGTGATCGTGACGACGATTGCGTGGGTCGCCGTCACCTACCTCACCGGCCCCGAGCCGCAGGCGAAGCTGATTGCCTTCTACGAACAAGTCCGCCCGGCAGGCCCAGGTTGGGCGCCGGTTCGCCCGCTCGTGAATCCCGCCCATGCCAAACCCAGCGAAAGCATCGGCCTGCAGTTCGCCAATTGGATCGTCGGCTGCACGCTGATTTACTCGTCGCTCTTCGGCATCGGGCACTTGGTGTTCAAAAACTGGCTTCCCGGAGCCGGCTTGCTCGCCCTCGCCTGCGTCTGCGCCGCGATCATCTCCCGTAACCTAAACTTGCAACAAGAGTAGCCGCGGCTCACCGCTCCGGCGGGTCGTTGACCCGCGGCTACCGAATTCAACCCCAGCCATTCGCATGCAACTTCAGCTTCTCTTCTCGAACACCCCGCGGACGCTGCCGGCGCTCAACGCTTTTGTTCGCGAGACGCTCCGCCAGTACCCGTTCGACGACGCGACGGCCGACAAGCTGGCGCAGTGCATCTTCGCGGCGGCTGAGAATGCAATCGCGAACGCCTACCCCGACGGCGAAGCAGGCGAAGTGAAACTGCGCGTGACCGAAGAAAATGGGAGACTCGAATTTCGCATCCGCGACTACGGCCTGCCCCAAGACGTCGCCGCGCTCGAACGCCGTCTGCACGATGCGGCGCAACCCGCCGGCGTCCATTCACTGGCATGGCCCGGCTTGGAGGCCGTCGACGAGATCCACTGGATCGGCTTCGGCCGCGAGGGGAAAGCGATTCAGATCATCAAGTGGCTGCACGACAGTCATATCGCCGATAGCGACGGTGCGGCTGAATTGACGCCGTTTAACGCCGAAGCGCCGCTCGCTCCGCCTCAAGAGTACGAAATTCGCCGCATGCGGCCTGAAGAGGCGGTGCAAGTCTCGCAGTTGATGTACCGCGCCTACGGCAACACTTACCTTAATGAAGACGTCTACTACCCCGACCGCGTCGCCGCGCAAGACGCCGCCGGCACGGTGATTTCGTTCGTCGCCGTGGGAGCAGGTGGAATCGTCGTAGGCCATTATGCCCTGGAGCGCGGCGTCGACGGACCGGTGGTCGAAGGGGGACAAGCGGTCGTCGACCCGTCGCATCGCAGTCGCGGGCTGCTCGACCGCATGAAGGAAGCAGCGCTCGCCGAAGCTGCACGCTTGGAACTCCTCGGTTGGTTCGCCGACGCGGTGGCGGTTCACACGCGCACTCAGCAGTCGAACATCAGCCACGACGGCCGCCTCTGCTGCGTCGATCTGGCGATCGCCCCCCGCACCCAGCAGTTCCGCAACATTTCGACGGACTTGCCGCAGCGTATCACTTGTTTGATGTTCTTCCACTGGCTCACTGAGCCGCTGCCGCGGACGATCTTCGTCCCCGAGCGTCATCAGCCGATCGTCGCGGAAATTTACGCAAAGCTCGGCGCCGCGGCGACTTTCGGGCCGGCGTCTAAAGCTGCCGGCCACGGCGCCATCCGCATCTCGATCTCGGCGACGCATGCCACGATCCGCGCGGAACTGCTCGGCGGCGATACGGCTCACCAAATTCGCCACGCGAAACGCGAGATCGTCGAACGCTCGCACGCCGAAGTCGTTTACGCGGAACTGCCGCTAAGCGATCCCGCGACGCCGTCCGTCGCAGAAGCGTTGGAGGAAGAGGGGTTCGGATTCTTAGGCGTCGCCCCCTGCCACGCGCTGGCCGGCGACGACCTGCTGCGGCTTGCCTACCTCGTGGAACCGCTACAACGCGAGCCGATCAAAACCGCCGACGAATTCTGCGGCCGCCTCGTCGACTACGCCCTCGCCGAGCAACACCGCGTGCAAGCCAGCCTGTAGCCGCGGGTCAACGACCCGCCGGAGCTCCATGGCAAATCGCTGCCTCGCTCTAGCCCCGGGCTCCGCCCGGGGGTCGCGCTACGTGAGGTAACGCATCGCGGAATGGCAACCCACCCCCGGGCGAAGCCCGAGGCTAAAGCGCAGCGGCAGCGAGCGGTATCGACGCCAATCTCGTCCAGAGACCTCCTCGAAAATTCGCTCTCAGCATGCGACAATCACGGGTCGCCTTTTCGAATTCTCGCCGCCACTGCTTCTCGCCACATGAAACCAATCCGCAGACTCCTCGCCGCCAATCGCAGCGAAATCGCCATCCGCGTCTTCCGCAGCGCCCACGAACTCGGCATCCGCACCGTGGCGATGTACTCGCACGAGGATCGCTACGCTCTCCACCGCTTCAAAGCGGACGAGGCCTACCCGGTGGGCAAGGAAGGGCAGCCGCTGCAGTCGTACCTCAACATCGACGGCGTGATCGCGCTGGCGAAGCAGCACGACATCGACGCGATCCACCCTGGCTACGGCTTCCTGTCGGAGAACCCGAAGTTCGCCCAGGCCTGCGCCGACGCCGGCATCATCTTCGTTGGTCCGCGGGTCGAACTACTCGAGACGCTCGGCGACAAGATCAAGGCTCGCGAAGTGGCCGTGCGGATCGGCGTGCCGGTCCTCGGCGGGAGCGACAAGCCGATCGTCGACGCGGCCGATGGTTTGAAAACTGCCGAGAAGCTCGGCTTCCCGATTATCTTGAAGGCGGCCCACGGCGGCGGCGGGCGCGGCATGCGCGTCGTCAACGATGCGAAAGACTTTGCCGATTCGTTTGAATCGGCCCGTCGCGAATCGCTTACCGCGTTCGGCAGTCCCGACATTTTCGTCGAGAAGTTCATCAAACGAGCCCGCCACATCGAGGTGCAACTCCTTGGCGACAAGCATGGCAATCTCGTCCATCTGTTCGAGCGTGATTGCTCGGTGCAGCGGCGACATCAAAAGGTCGTCGAAATTGCCCCCGCGCCGAACCTGCCGCAGGGTGTGCGCGAACGTCTCTGCGAAGCCGCGGTGCAAATCGGCGCCGCGGTGAAGTACGACAACGCCGGCACGGTCGAGTTCCTGGTTGATGCCGACACGAACGAGCTTTACTTCATCGAAGTGAATCCGCGGATTCAGGTCGAACACACGGTCACCGAAGAAGTGACCGGCATCGACATCGTCCGCTCGCAGATTCTCATTGCGCAGGGCGAACCGCTCAGTAATGCGGCGATCGGCATTCCTGCGCAGTCGGCCGTCGAGACGACCGGCTTTGCGATTCAGTGCCGCGTGACCACCGAAGATCCTTCGAATCGCTTCATGCCCGACTACGGCCGCGTCACTCACTACCGGTCGGCCGGCGGCATGGGCGTGCGGCTCGACGCGGGGACGGCGTTTTCCGGTGCGGTCGTCTTCCCCTACTACGATTCGCTGCTGGTGAAGGTGAGTGCGTGGGGCCGCACGTTCGTCGACGCGACGCACCGCATGGAGCGCTGCCTGCAAGAGTTCCGCATTCGCGGCGTGAAGACGAACATTCCGTTTCTCACTCGGCTGATCACCGATCAGACGTTCGTTGCGGGCGACTGCACGACGCGGTTCATCGACGAGACGCCGTCGCTCTTCGATTTCGTCCCACGCCGCGATCGGGCGACGCGGCTGCTCACCTACATCGGCGACGTGATCGTCAACGGCAACGCGATCGTGAAGGGCCAGCCCCGCGCTCGTCGCCGCGAGCCGGCGGTGCTGCCGGAGGCCGATACGCACGCGCCGCTCCCCAAGGGGACGCGCGACCGCTTGAAGGAACTCGGCGTCGCCGGGTTTACTAAGTGGGTCAAAGAGCAGAAGCCGCTGTTGTGGACAGACACGACGATGCGCGACGCCCACCAGTCGCTACTGGCGACGCGGTTCCGCACCTACGATTTGGCGGTGATCGCCGACGCCTACGCCCGCAACTGCGCCGACCTCTTCTCGCTCGAAATGTGGGGCGGGGCGACCTTCGACACCTCGATGCGATTCCTCAAGGAATCGCCGTGGCAACGACTCGAATTGCTGCGTAAGAAGATCCCGAACATCTTGTTCCAGATGCTGCTCCGCGCCTCGAGCGCCATGGGCTACGCGAACTATCCCGACAATGTCGTGCGGGAATGCGTCCGCGAGTCGGCGGCGGCGGGGATCGACGTCTTCCGCATTTTCGACGCCCTTAACTGGACGCCCAACATGCGGGTCGCGATGGAAGCGGTCCAGCAGACCGACGCCATTTGCGAAGCGGCGATCTGCTACACCGGCGACATCCTTAACCCCAAGCGGTCGAAGTATAGCCTCAAGTATTACGTCGAGTTGGCGAAAGAGCTTGAGCAGATGGGCGCCCACATCCTCGCGATCAAGGATATGGCGGGCCTTTGCAAGCCGCATGCGGCGTCGGTGCTCGTGAAGGCACTGAAGGAAGAGATCGGCATTCCGATTCACTTCCACACGCACGATACGGGGGGCGTCCAAGCGGCCTCGATCCTCAACGCGGCAGAGGCCGGCCTCGACATTGCCGACGGCGCCCTCGCCTCGATGTCGGGCGGCACGTCGCAGCCGAACCTCAACACGATGGTCGAAGGCCTGCGGTTCACGCCGCGGGCGTCGAACCTCAACGCCGAGGCGCTCGACGCGATCTCGGAATATTGGCGCGAGGCCCGCGAGTTCTATGCCCCGTTCGAAAGCCCGATCCTCGCCGCCGGCGCCGACCTCTACCAGCACGAAATGCCGGGCGGGCAGTATACGAACCTGTTCCAACAGGCTCAGGCACTCGGCTTGGCGTCGCGGTGGCTGGAAGTTTGCCGCGTCTACGCCGACGTCAATCAACTGTTCGGCGACATCGTCAAAGTGACGCCGACGTCGAAGGCGGTCGGCGATATGGCGCTCTTCCTCGTGGCGAACGATCTCAGCTGCACTGACTTGATGGCAAGCGAGCGCGAGCTGGCGTTCCCGCGGTCGGTGCTCGACCTGCTTGGCGGCAAGATGGGGCAAACGGTCTTCGGTTTCCCGCCGGAGGTACAGGCCCGCATTCTCCGCAGCGAGAAACCGGTGGAAGGCCGCCCCGGCGACACGCTGCCGTCGGCCGACTTCGCCGCGGCCAAGGAAAGCATCGCGAAGCTGACCGAAGGCGAGCCGACGCCGCAAGACGTCGTGTCGCACTTCATGTATCCGCAGGTGTTCGAGCAGTTCGCTCAGCATCAGCAGCATTATGGCGACACGGGCGTGCTGCCGACGCCGGTGTTCCTCTACGGCATGGAGTCGCAAGAGGAAATCGCCGTCGACATTGAGCCGGGCAAGACGCTGATCATCAAGTTCCTCACCGTGGGCGAACCGCACGCAGACGGCACTCGCGGCGTCTTCTTCGAACTCAACGGCCAGCCGCGCGAAGTGACCGTCACCGACAAGTCGCTCGTCAACGAAGCGACTGTGTCGGCGAAGGCCGATCCAAACAACGCCAAGCAAATCGGCGCCAGCATGCCGGGCATGGTAGTGCTGGTGGCCGTGCAAGCGGGCGAGAAGGTCGCCAAGGGGCAAAAGCTGATGACGCTCGAAGCGATGAAGATGGAGACGACGATCGCCGCCGACGCCGACGGCGAAGTGGCGACCGTGCACGTCGGCACGGGTAGCCAAGTTCAAGCAGGCGACCTGCTGATCACGCTCGCGTAGGCGCCGTTATTTGGAACCGCGTTCTTCTGCCTCTTCATCATCTTCGGTATCGAGATGAAAGCGGTGCATTAGCCGGTGTAGAATCGGCGCGAGGATGAGGCCGCTGATGAGAATCAGCGCCAGACCGCTGTAGAGGGCGTACCAGCCGGCAAAGCATTTGCCGCCCCACGTTTCCATTGGCTGCAGCGGTCCCATCCCGGAGAGAATCATCGAGGCGTTAGCAAAGGCGTCGATCCACGCCATCGACTCGAAGTGATGGTACCCCGCCATGCCGGCGAGCAGCGAAATCGCGATCAGCACGAACGCTGCCAGCAAATTGATGCCAAGCCGCCGCGCAAAGCCGTTGCGCGACAACAACGGCTCGCTGCGTGATTCGTAGTTGAAGACGTGACGAATCACAGGTAGCTTCCTTTGTCCCGGCCGCGACAGCCGTCGGGGCGTCGCCGTCAATAATTATACCTCGCGGCGACGCCGTCGACGGTTCGGCAATTTCTCGGGGGTTCCGCAGCCGGCCCGGTCGGCGCTGCGTGGAGCGGGGGTTAGAATTGCCGCTTCTCAACTGTTCTACCTAATCGTCTGAATCCGCTGCCATGAACATCGCCATCGGCTCCGACCACGCCGGGTACCGCTACAAAGAACTGATCAAGTCGCACCTGCAAGCGGCAGGTCATACGGTGAAGGACTTCGGCACAAATTCGCCTGAAGCCGTCGACTATCCCCTGTACATCCGCCCCGCAGCCGAGGCGGTGGCGAGCGGCGAGTGCGAGCGCGGCATCGTCCTCGGCGGCTCGGGTAACGGCGAAGCGATCGTCGCCAATCGCGTCAAAGGCGTCCGGTGCGCCCTCTGCTGGAACCTGGAATCCGCCAAGCTCGGCCGGCAGCACAACAACGCCAACGTGATTTCAATCGGCGAACGGATGGTGACCGAACAGATGGCCCTGGACATCGTCGACGCCTGGCTGGCAACGCCGTTCGAAGGTGGCCGCCATCAGCGGCGGATCGATCTGATCGACGCGGTGTAGCCTGATGGCGTCGCCACAACGCTGGGCGCTTAACGCTTCAGTCAATTGGATGGTGGAGGCGGCCAAGAGCCGGAACGACCAACGATGAACGGCAACGCTGCGGCAAAAACCCAACCTGGCTGCCAGTTCGCCAGCGACAACACGGCCGGCGCTTGCCCCGAGGCGCTGGCGGGATTCCTCGAAGCCAATGAAGGCTGCCAGCTCTCATACGGCAACGACGCCTATACGCCCGCCGTTGCCGATCGGCTGCGCGAGCTGTTCGGCTTAGACTGCGACGTCTACTTCGTCTTCAACGGCACCGCGGCGAACTCTCTGGCTGTCTCCACATGCTGCCAGCCCTACCACAGCGTGATTTGCGCCGACGTGGCGCATCTGGAAACCGACGAATGCGGCGGACCTGAGTTTTTTTCCGGCGGGGCCAAGCTGCTGCTCGCGACTTCCGTGCATGGCAAGCTCGAGGTTCCGTCCGTCGAGGAACTCGTGACGCGGCGAACCGACATTCACTATCCAAAGCCGCACGTCCTCAGTATCACGCAATCAACGGAGCTTGGCACCGTCTACACGCTGGACGAATTGGCGGAACTAGGAACGGCGGCAAAACGGTTGGGTTTGAAGGTCCACATGGACGGCGCTCGCTTCGCCAACGCCGTCGCTGCGCTCGATGTTCCCCCTGGAGAGATCATCCGCGCCGCGCAGGTCGACGTCCTTTGCTTGGGGGGCGCCAAGATTGGCCTCCCCATCGGCGAGGCGGTCATCTTCTTCAATCGAAAACTGGCAGCCGACTTCGCGTACCGCTGCAAACAGGCCGGCCAACTCGCCTCGAAGATGAGATTTCTCACCGCCCCCTGGTTGGGGCTGCTTTCCAACGACGCTTGGCTCAAGCACGCACGCCACGGCAACGCGATGGCGCATCGGCTCTCCACAGGACTGCAACGACTGCCCGGCGTCGAGGTGCTGCATCCCACTGACGCCAACGCGGTGTTCGTCGCGTTGCCGGAGCAAGTCCACCGGCATCTTGCCGAGCGCGGCTGGCGCTATTACACCTTCATCGGCCGCGGTTCGGCGCGATTCATGTGCTCGTGGGCCACGGCTCTCGCCGACGTCGATGAGTTGCTCGCCGACGTTAGCGTCGTGATCTCGGCGCGTTAGACGACGCAACGCCCGGCTCGCCGGCGCGAGCTGGCCGCCACGCCGACCGCCGCGGCGACCATCAGCGACGCGCTGGCCGGCTCCGGAATCGAGGAAATGATGTCGCCGCCGACGCCGCTGCCGTTGTTGCCGGCAACCGTCGTCCAGCGTTCAATCGTGAAGTTGAAATTGCTGAACGCATCGTAGTTTTGATTCTTCGCCGAACCGATCATCACGTAGATCGTATCGCCGACGACCAGCTGGCCGAGGTCTCGCACAAACGACTTGATCGAACCGTCGGTCAAGATTGATTCGATCGAGCCGATCAGCGTGTTGTTGACGAACACCATCAGTTCCAAGCCATCTTCATCGCCGATCTTGGAGGCGTCGCCCTTCGAGAGCGTGCCGCCGGTCAGACGATAGACGCCGCCTCCGTCGTCTGCTTGGAGCGTGTAACCGGCAATCGTGTAGAAACCGGCTCGCCCCGGATGTCCGGCATCGAGGCCGAGCGTGAGATAGTCGTCGCCGCGGGCTTTGCCGTTGAATGAAGTCGTTGCAGCGCCGGTGGTGTTGTAAGCGCCGGCGATCGAACTCCACTTGAGATCGCTGAACTTGCTGGCATCGCCGAGTTTGCCGGACGAGCTCCACTGATACTTCCAACCAGCGGCCGGCCCTCCGGTCTTAAAATCTTGCCGAAAACCCGCGACCGATTGCCACTGCTGCACCGGTTGCGGAATCGGATTCGGATCAGAGGCCGGCAATGAGTCGTACTTCTGCAGCGTGAAGTTGAAGTCGCGGAACAGATCGTAATTGTTGTTCTTGCCAGAGCCGACCATCACGTAGATCGTATCGCCCACCTTGAGCGAGCCGAGATCTCGATCGAAGTTCGTCCCCAGCGAAAATTCTGAAACGTCTACCGACGCCAAGCGCGTGTTGTTGAGATAGAACAGCATCGTCAGGCCGTCTTCACCCGGAAAGGCGACGGTATCGTTTTTCATAATCGAGCTGCCCGTGAGCCGATACTTGCCGGCGCCGTCGTCAGCTTGCAGCGTGTAGCCCGCAATCGTATAACTCCCCGGCCGACCGGGATGCCCGCCTTCGGCGTTAAGCATCAGGTAATCGTCGTTGTGCAGAGTGCCGTTCCACTCCCGCGTCGCTCCGCCGGTCGTGTTATAGGCGTTGGCCGAGGAACTCCATTGCAGTGGCACGTACTTGCTGGCGTCGCCGACCGCACCGGTGTTCCACATGTACTTCCAACCGGTCGCCGGACCGCCGGTCTTAAAATCGTCCTGATAGTCGGCGACGGTGGTCCAAGTCGGCGTCGGGGGATTCGGATTGGGGTTCGGATTGTTCGTCGCGGGATCGAGCGTGATCAACCGCCGGACGAGCTTTGCGTCGCTCCAACGATTCCACGCCCCTGCCTGGCTGTCGGTGTAGTAAGCGTAAAAGCTCTGCCCCGTGTGGGTCGGATCGGCCCCAGTGCCGATCAAGGTGGGATACATCTGCTCGCCGGGGGTGGAAACCACGACCTGCCGCGGCGACCACGTGACGCCGTCGGTCGACGACGACATGTAGAGATCGTTGTTTCCGTTCATATTGGGCCAAGCGGAGCTCATCATTACCAGCCCGCCCAGGTAGTCGTTGTACGAAACGCTCGACCAGGCGTTGCCGGGGTTGCCGACTTCCAGCGGTGATGACTTGCCGCCGAGACCTGGCTGCGTCCAGCCGCCGTCGTAGTACTTTGAGAAGCTGGTTCCCTGGTACGTCGACGCGTTGTTGAAGATGTCGGCGAGCGGTGCCCGCGCGACGGCCAGTTCGCTACTGCCGCCCCCCTCGAGATAGTCGCGGTAGTAAATGTAAAGCTGGTTGTTCATCACGGCGAACGATCCGCCGCCTACGTCAATCGATTGTGTTCGCTGCGACATCGGCACGTCTGGTTCAACGACGAGTCCGAGGTCGCGAAAGTTCAGCCCCTGCGAGTCGGTGGAAATCGCCATGCCCAGCACACTGTAGAAGTCTTGCCCGCTGCTCGCATGCTTCTCCGCGTGATAGATCATCAACCGCTTGCCGGACGCGGGGTCCGTGTACACTGGCCCGCCTGCCACGTAGTTGTAGGCGCCGGGCGGCAAGCCGGCGATGTTGACGGTGCTCTTCGACATCGCCGGATTTGCGAGCGTGCCGGTCGTGCGAATGGGGGCGCTGCCATTGGCGCCGTAGAAGTCGTATTGCCCGTTGCCGAGCGGGACGACGCCAAGATTGCCGTCGGCCCAGTAGTTCAAGCCCAGACTGTTACGCTGATTGGCCGTGTACAGGACTTCCGCATCGCCTACTGAATAAACGAGCGCAGCATCCGTTGAATTTGCGACAAATGCGCCGACGGCCAGCGTCGCGCAAGCGACGAGTTCACGAATGCGGCGAAATTGAGGCGAGGAAAGTGCGCAGCGTCGCGCAGGTGCGTTCGCAATCATGGCGGCCAATCAAAGTCGTGGGCGGAAGGTGTCCGAAGATCGACGCCGTTCGAGTGCGGCATCCTTCGCCCCGACTGAAGAGGGGAACTAAGTTCCCGTCGGGGGGCCGACCTTTTCCAGTTTGATTGGTCGGAGCGCCGTGTCCAGAAATTGCCGGCTGGCGCACGCGAAAACGGCCAGTCGACGCCGGCAGAATCGGCCGCGATGCGGCCGTTTAGCGATGGATCGCACCGATTATGCGGATCCGCCGGACTTGCTCACATGCGGGCCGGCGTTTGCAGATCGCCGGCGCCCCGCTCGACCTCGCGTCCGCATTACGGGACGAACTTCACCGCCGCTTCCCACAGATGCTGCGGAGCGATGAACAGCAGGATGCTCGCCAGCGAGCAGACCGAGCCGGCAATCGCCGGGGCCAGCGACACCTTCGAGGTTTCGCCCGCCGGAACTGGCTCAAGGAACATCACGGCGATGAGCCGCAGATAGTACCAGGCCGAGATCGCCGCATTGGCGGCCAGGACGATCGCCAACCACCGGCCAAGCGTGGTGCCATCGCCCCAACTCGCCAGGAACAGGTTCAGCTTGCCGAGCATGCCCACGGTTGGCGGCAAACCAGTGAGGCTGAACAAGCAGACGGCCAGCGCCAAGGCGACGGCCGGGTGAACGCGGCTGAGGCCGTTCAGGTCGCTGACGTTACGCAGCGGAGTCTTCTCGCTGTTGACGCCGGCGATCAACGCGAACACGCCGATCGTAATCAATCCGTAGGTAGCGAGGTAGAACAGCAGGGCGCCAACGCCGTCAACGTCGTTGGCGCCGCCGTCGACCACGAGACCGATCAGCATGTAGCCGGCGTGGGCGACGCTGGAGTAGGCCATCAGGCGGTAAAGATTATTTTGCCGCAGGGCGAGCAGGTTGCCGAACGTCATCGTCACGAATGCCAGCGCGGCCAGCAGCACGCGAACCGACGGCCCGTCAACCGCTTCCGCAACGCCCAGACCGCCCACAAGCGGCAGCAACCGCAGCAGGGCGACGAAGCCAACGACCTTCGGTACGAACGACAACAAGGCCGCGGCCGAGGACGGAATCCCTTGGAACACGTCCGGAGCGTAAAAGTGGAACGGCACGGCGCCGATGCGAAACGATAAGCCGGCGATCAGCAACGCGACGGCGATCTTCACCAGCGTCGCGGATTTCTCTTGGTCTTCGACGCCGAACGATTGAGCAATGCCGGCCAGATTCGTCGTTCCCGCGGCGCCGTACAGCATGCTCATGCCGTACAGCACGATCGCCGACGAGAACACGCTGAGCAGCATATACTTGATCGCGGCTTCCTGGTTCGCCTCGCCGCGTCGCGGCAAGTAAAGCAGCACGTAGGTGGGGATGCTCACCAGTTCCAGCGCGAGGAAGAGTACGATCAGATCGTTGGCTAGCGCCGTCAGGTTCACCCCCGCGAGAATCGCCAACAAGCATGCCTGCGATTCAGCGGAGTGCCCCTCGTCGATCTGGTCGATCAGGACGATCGAAATGATCGCCCCCAGGGCGAGCGTCAGGCCGCGGACGTACCAAGTGAGCGCGTCGGCGCGGAACGGCCCCGTATCGAGCGGCCGCGCGGCGTCGGAAGTCCACCACATGAAGCCGGCGCAGCCGATGGCCACTAGTGCCAGGGCTCCCCAACGGCGACGAAGTCCCGGCGCCGCGACGCCACCTTCCGTCACGAAGAACGGACCGGTGATGAACATCACACAGATCGTCATCACCAGAATCAATTCTGGTGCGAGGTAGTGGACGCCGTTATTGAGTTGTTCGATGGCGGTCGCCATGGTTCTTACTGCTCCTGCCGTTCAGGGCTTTGTGCTTCGGCGACTGCCAAGGCTTTGACCTCGATCGGCGTCCGTCCTTCATACAATTTGGCGACTGCCTCGACGTCGGGCCGAATGACGTCGATCAGCGGTTGCGGCTTCACGCCGATCCACAAGCACGCGGCGGCCAGCGGAATCACCGCCGCCAGTTCACGCAGCGAGATGTCGCGAATCGGAGCGTGGTGGCCATGATCATGATCGTGAACCGCCGGCTCTTTGAGCTGGCCGAAGAAAACCCACTGCAACATCGACAGCAAATACCAGGCGCCAAGCACAAGGCCAGTTGCGGCCGCGGCGGCGTAGTACGGATTCCGCTTGAACATGCCGGCCAGCGACAACATTTCGCCAGGGAAGCCGTTGAGGCCCGGCAGGCCGACGCTCGCCATCGAAACGAACACCATAATCGCGGCCATTAACGGCAACCGATTCGCCAGCCCGCCGAGGTCGTCCATCATGCGGGTGTGATACCGCTCGTAGAACATGCCGACGATGAGGAACAAGGCGCCGGTCGACAAACCGTGGTTGATCATCTGCAACACGCCGCCGGTGATGCCTTCCACGTTCAGGGCGAACAGCCCCAAGATGCAGAAACCCAAGTGGGCCACGCTGGAGTAAGCGACCAGCTTCTTCACGTCGCGCTGAATGAGTGCACAAAGCGAGCCGTAGACGATGCCGACGATCGACAGAATCGCCGCCGCCGGCATGCCGATGGTGAGGCACGCATCGGGCAGCATCGGCAGACAAAACCGCAAGAAACCGTAGGTGCCGAGCTTCAGCAACACGCCGGCCAGCAGCACGCTGCCCGCGGTCGGCGCTTCAACGTGGGCCAGCGGCAACCACGTGTGGAACGGGAAGACTGGCACCTTGATCAGGAAGCCAACCGAGAGCGCCAGGAAAGTCGCCACCTGCAACTCGAACGGCATTGGGTGGGCTTTGTACCAACCCGCAAGTTCGGGCAGCGAACAAGGCGAAGTCAGACCTCCCTTGGCGGCGTAGGTGATCAGCGTGATCAACCCGAGTAGCGTCACGAGGCTGCCGGCCAGCGTGTAGAGGAAGAACTTCACTGCCGCGTAACGACGTTGCGGTCCGCCCCAGATCGCAATCATGAAGAAGAGCGGAATGAGCGTGAACTCGAAGAAGACGTAGAACAGCACCGCATCGAACGCGCAGAACACGCCGATGACGCCGCTCTGCAAAATGAGCAGCGCGGCGTAGAACTCAGATTCGCGCTCGTTGATCGCTTCCCAAGAGCAGAGGACGCACGCCACGGTCAGCAGCGTCGTCAGCACGATCATCACGACGCTGACGCCGTCGAGACCGAAGTGAAACTCAAGCTTGATCGCGTCGGCGGCAGCTTCGGGCGTCGACGTGTCGCCGATGATTTCCCACACGCGGCGGTATTCAACCCGCGGGTTGATCGGCGAGTCGCTCGCCGAGGCGCCCTGCTCTGCTTGCAACGCGCGGTAATCGGCGGCCAACTGCAACGACAAGGCGAGCGCGACCAGCGATCCCCCGAGAGCGATCCAGCGGGCGGAGCGTTGCTGAGAAACGCCCGAGAACAGGAGCAACAGCCCCCCCGCTCCCAATGGCACCAGCAGCAAGATGAACAGAAGTTGGATCATTTAGCCGTCGCTAATCGAAATGAAATCGTGAATGTCGTGAACTCGAACTGCAATCGCGGTTAGCGATCGAACAGCCCAAGCATATATCCCATGCAGGCCAAGGCGCCGACCCACATCATCAACGCGTAGCTCGAAATGTACCCAGTCTGCAGCAACCGTGGCGCCGCGCTGAGGATTCGCGGCAACGCCCCGACGCCGTCGACGATGCGGTCGATCACATGGACGTCGAACAGGAAGCAAAGTTTGGCGAGCCCCCGCAGCGGCATCACCAGGATCGCCGTGAAGATCTCGTCGAGGAAGAACTTGCGCGATGAGATGTCGTAGGCAAAGTTCAGCCCTTGAGCGAACTTCGCGGGGAGCATCGGGTTCTTCACGTACATGAACCACGCCGCCGCGATGCCGACCAGCGCGATAATGCCGCTCTGCACCATCAGGTTGATGTGGAAGACGTGCTGTTCGATGTGAGCGAAGCCGGGCGTGTGTTCGAAGTAGTGAGCGAACAGATGAGTGATCGCTACCGCGCCGCCCGCGGTCAGGGCGCCGACCGCCAGGATACGCAGTGGCCACGCCATCGCAGGCGGAGCATCGTGCGGGTGGTGGCCTGCTTCGGGCGGAGTCCGCTCAGGGCCCCAGAACGTCATGAAGTACGCGCGGAACGTGTAGAACGCCGTGAGCAACGCGGTGATCGTCGCGATCCAGTAGACAGCGGTGAACGCCGTGCCGTACTTCTCGCTGTGATGGCCCGCTTCATGGAGCACGGCGAGGATTTCGTCCTTGCTCCAAAAACCAGCGAGCAGCGGCACGCCGGCGAGCGCCGCGGCTCCGCACAAGAACGTCCAGTGAGTGACCGGAATCACTTTGCGAAGCCCGCTGAAGCGACGCATGTCGATGACGTCGCCCATCGAGTGCATCACGCTACCGGCAGCGAGGAACAACAGTGCCTTGAACACGCCGTGCGTCACCAAATGGAACATGCCTGCAGTGGCGCCGGCCGTGGCGAGTTCTGCCCCAGCGGCGCCGACGCCAAGGGCCATGAACATGTAGCCAAGCTGACTAACCGTCGAGTAGGCGAGCACCCGCTTGAGATCGGTTTGCGTCAGCGCGATCAACGCGGCAATCAACGCCGTCGTGGCGCCGATGCAGGAAATGAACACTTGAGCGCTCGGAGCGTACATGAACAGCGGCGTGCTACGGGCGACCAGGTAGACGCCGGCCGTGACCATCGTCGCGGCGTGAATGAGCGCGCTGACGGGGGTGGGGCCTTCCATCGCGTCCGGAAGCCAGACATGCAGCGGGAACTGAGCCGATTTTCCCATCGCCCCGATCAACAGCAAGAAGCAAATCGCCACCATGCGGGTCGGATGGTCGCCGGCAATGAGCGACAACTCGTCGGCGTCGAACAACACCTTCGAGAAGTCCATCGTCCCGAACGTATCCCAGATCAGGAAGATGCCGAGGATCAGCCCCATGTCGCCAATGCGATTGACGACGAATGCCTTCTTCGCGGCGGCGGCGGCGCTCGGCTTTTGAAACCAAAAGCCGATCAGCAAGTAGCTGCACAGACCGACAAGTTCCCAGAAGATAAACAGCTGCAGGTAGTTGGCAGAGAGGACCAGCATCACCATCGAGAAGACGAACAGCGACACGGCGCCGAAGAACCGCGGGTAGCCTTTGTCGCCGTGCATGTAGCCTGAGGCGAACACCGACACCAGGAAGCTGACGCTCGTGACCATCGTCAGCATCAGCGCGCTCATCGCATCGGCCCGCAGGTCGATGCGGACGTCGATCGAACCGACCTTCAGCCACGAGTATCCAGTGGCGATGGCCCCGACGACGCTCTCGTCGTGATCGGCGAATGTGCCGGGGACGACCTTCGTCACTAGCAAGATCGCGCAGACCATCGACGTGGCCAGCGCGAGCCAGCAGGGCCAGTGGCTCCGTTCGTGGAGTAGCGACTTGCCTAGCAGGGCGATCACCAACGCAGCCACGAGCGGAGCGCCCGGGATCAGCCACAGCACAAGTTGTTCGGTCGCGGGAGACATGGGGTATGGTGATCGGGGACTGGTGATCGGTAAGGGCGGGCGAGCGACAGGCGACTCTGTGGTTAGTAATCTTCCGATCACCGATCACCAGTCACCGATCACCCTTCTTAATACTCATCATCCGGCGGCGAGGGAGTCAGCACCTTGCGCGGATCGGTCGTCTTCGCGAGGGCGACAGGAAAGTCGTCGTCGATATCGGGCGTCTCACCTGCCACGGTCAGGCGAGGATACGCCGTCTGCGGTTCCGCAATGATCGTCGGCGGCACGTCGCGTTTGTCCCACTTCGGCAGGTCAGGTTCGCTGAGCTTGCTCCAGATGTCGACGTCGAGCGACTTGGTCCGCTGATAGAGCGACAACACAAGCGCGAGCCCGAGAGCCGCCTCGCACGCCGCCACGGTCAGCATGAAAATCGTGAAGGACTGACCTTCGAGGTTGTCGTGCATCCGACCGAAGGTGAGCAGCGTCAGCGAGACGCCGTGCAGCATCAGCTCCACCGACAGGAAAATCAGAATGAGGTTCCGGCGCGTCACGAAGCCGATGCCGCCTAGAACAAACAGCGCGGCCCCGACCGCCAGATAACAACCCGAATCAGCGGTCATAGCGTTCCTTCAGCCCTCCGCGGCGCGATCGCGATGGCGCCAATGCCTGCCACGAGGAGCAACGTGCCGGCGATTTCGACGGCGTACAGATAGTCGCCGAACAGGGACAGCCCCAGCGAACGGAGCGAACCGTACGGCGAGTTTTCCTTCGGTTCGCTGAAGGGGTTCGAAGCCGCCGCGGCCGTCAGCGCCGGGCCGCCGTCCGCAGCCGGCGCCTTCTTCTGCCACTCCTGGAAATTCCAGAGGAGCGCGGCGAGCATCAGCCAGCTGGCGACGATCGACATGATCGGCGTCCGCGAGCGGTAGTCGTAAAAGACTCGTCCCTGTTGCTGGGCGAGCATGATGACGAATAGGAACGTCACGATGATGGCGCCGGCGTAGACGATGATCGTCGCCGCCGCCAGGAAGGGCGCCGACTGCATCATGAACAACCCGCACGCGCCGAGCGTCGCCAACGCAAACCACAGCGCGGCATACACGGGCGAACGGCTCGTCACCATCATCACGGCGCTCAGCAGCGCCGAGCCGGTGAACATCCAGAACAGAATCTTGTCGGTCAGGTCGCCGGCAGGATTGCCGAACGTCGTCACTGCGGCGATCAGTCCGGCCGAGGCCAGGATCGAGCCGAGCAGCCGCAGCCCCGCCGCGCGCTGAGACGCAGCGAGCCACATGCCGATCGCGCCCGCTACCAGCGAACCGAACAATATATTTTGAGCAGCCGATTCACTCATCGTGATTACGTCGCCCCCCCGGGATCGTCGAAGGGACGAGGATTGTTGTAGGTGTGGATCGTGCCAGGCGCCGTCGATTGAGCCGAGCGGTCGCCAGCGGTGACTTGAGTCGCCGGCGCCACGGTCGGCAACGTGCCGAAGTCAGCGGCCGGACCAAGCTTGCCGCGTCGCGTACGGAGCGGATCGCGGGGATCGTCTTTCGTCTTGTCGTACACAGCGAGCAGCTTCTCGCGGTCGAACCGCATCGACTCGCGCGTCTCGCCGGTCAAATCGTAAATGTGCGTCAGCTCGATCGCGTCGACCGGGCAGGCTTCCTCACACATGCCGCAGTAGATGCAGCGGAGTTCGTCGAGGACGAACGTAGCGGGGAACTTGTCGCGATCGGGCCAATCAGGCGGCGCTGCGGAAGCTTCGATCGAGATGCAGTCGGCCGGGCAAGCCGTCGCGCACAACATGCAGGCGACGCACTTTACGCGGCCCTTCTCGTCACGATTGAGCCGGTGGACGCCGCGATAGTGCAGCGGCAACGACGGCTTCTCTTCCGGATATTGCTGCGTGACCGGATCGTAATGGGTGACGTGGCGGATCGTGGTCTTGAGGCCGTCGAGAATGGCCGGGAGAAATGTCATCTCCCAGAACCCCATCTCGGGCTCCTCGATCCACATTACGTCGTCTTTTGCAACAGCCATAGCGTCAGCAGTCTATGCGTTAAGTCGATTGAGTGATAGCGGCTTGCGAACTACGTCGCGAACTGGTGCGCCAACTCCGCCGCGCTGGGGCGATGCCGAATTTCTGCTCGCTTCATCGCGACGCTGATCAAACCGGCGACGGCGAACAAACCGAGCGAGATCGGCGTCAACCACCAACGGTCCCAGCCAAATTGCAGCACCGTCATCACCGCCACCATGTTGGCGAGCGACAGCGGAATCAGCGCCTTCCACGACAGGTTCATCAGTTGGTCGAAGCGGAAACGCGGAATCGTCCAGCGAAGCAACATGATGAAGACGATCACCATGCCGACCTTGAACAGCAGCACGCCGATCTTGACGACCCAGGCGCCGGTGTAGGCCGACTCGGGCGTGGCGATCCACGGGAAGTGCCAGCCGCCGAAGAACAAAATGCTCGTCAGGAAGCTGGTGAGAATCACGTGAGCGTATTCGCCGAGGAAGAACAGGGCGAACTTCATCGAGCTGTATTCCGTGTGGAAACCGCCGACGAGTTCTTGTTCGCACTCCGACAGGTCGAACGGCAGGCGATTCGCTTCGGCCAGGGCACTGGTGAAGAAAATCAGGCACGCCAAGGGCTGCGTCCAGAAGTACCAGTCCCAGAAGCTGCCCGTTTGCTGCATGAGCAGCGTGTTGATGTCGAGCGTGCTGCCGAGCAGGGCGATGCCGAGGATCGACATGCCGAGCGGGATTTCGTAGCTGATGACCTGAGCACTCGCCCGCAGCGAACCGAGGGCGCTGTACTTGTTATTCGAAGCCCAGCCGCCGAGGATCACGCCGTACACAGACAGGCTCGTGATCGCGAAGATGAACACGATGCCAATGTTGACGTCCGGAGCGATGAGGAACCGCACAAACCACGGAATGCCCTCGACGCCGACTGGCCCGAACGGCACGACCGAGAAGGCGAGCATCGTCGTCATGAAGCCGATGCCCGGCGCCGCGTAGAACAGCACCTTGTCGGCGCCCGCCGGAGTGACTTCTTCCTTGAGCAAAAACTTGGCGCCGTCGGCGAGCGGCTGGAAAATCCCCATCGGGCCGACGCGATTCGGACCGCGGCGATCCTGCATCCATGCCGAAAGCTTCCGCTCCAGCAGAATGAGGTACGAGATCACGCCGAGCGTCACGCCGACGACGACCGCGATCGTCACCAGCGTGGTGATCAGCTCTTTCGGGATGTATTCGAGAATGGCGTCCATTTGTAGGTCGAGCTGTTAGCCCGACTTGCACCTAATTTTGATTCTCAACCAACCGCAATCACTTCAATCTCAAACGCACCGCACGTCAGGCCGAAGCCCAACCTAAGCCTTCGCCACCACGTGAGCTTCCGGGGCGCCATGCTCGTTGAGCAGCACGCCGCAGTCGCCCAGCGTGCCTTGCGCGAACGCGGCGAACGCCGGAATCTTCTCGGCCATTTCTTTCCGCACCGCAGCGGCATTGAACAGCCCCTTGCGACCGGTCAGATCCCATAGGATTCGACCATCAGGCCGCGTCCCATCGGGGCCGCGAACTGAGCGTCCAATTTGCTGGGCCAGTCCCTTGTAGTTCACAAAGCTGCCATCGCGTTCGGCAAACGAACCGCCCGTGAGCAAGAAGTCGGCCCGCTCGCTGATCGTCGAAGGAAGAATGTCTTGCACGATTACCAGCGACGCCTTGCCTAGGCCCGTTGCTTGCTGCGACTCAAGCCAGCCGGTCGGATCGCCGCCCACGAGGTAAATCGCTTCGAGCTTGCCCGCGGCGCCGTCGGCGGCGAGATCGCTCAGCGTCGTCGCCGCGCCGCCGAAGTGGTTCAGCACCATTTGCACGCCGCGACGGTTCGGCGCCTTCTCGGCGCGAATCGTGAACTTCACCGGCTCCTTCGGCTTGCCAAAGAAGTCCTTCGGATAGGTGTCATCCTCGCCAACGGTCTTCACCGGGCCAAGAGCCAACTTCACCTTCGGCGACAAACCGCGGAGGTAGCTTGCCAGCATGTAAGCTTCTTCAACCGTCATCCACGGCGAGAAGACGGCGGCGCACTTTTCGGGGGCGCGACCCACGGCCTTCGCCAGCGCCTTCTGCAGCGAAGGAATGACGTCGTCCCAATCGCGGGTGCGAATTTCGCCGTTCTTGCGACGAGCCGGGAATGTGAGGCGTTCGTCGCTGTGAATGTACTTCCAGCCAAAACGGCCTTCGTCGCACATGAAGTCGCCTTGTGCCAGCGGGTTCGACCGCGGCGTCAGGCGATAGACTTGGTCTTCGTTTTGATCGACGTCGACGCTGCAACCAGTGCTGCAGCCGGCGCAAACGCTCTTGGTCGTCTTCAGCCACCAAACACGCTGCTGGTAGAGGAAGTCTTTGCTGCAAAGGGCGCCAACCGGGCAGAGGTCGACCACGTTGCCGGCAAGCTTGTTGTCACACGGAATGCCGGGGAACGTGTCGATCGTCTCGGCCGAGCCACGCGAGACCACCTGCAGTTCCGACGTGCCGCTCACCTCGCGCGTGAACCGCACGCAGCGCGTGCACATAATGCAACGATCAGTGAACAGCGTGATGTTCTCGCCGATGTGGTCCTTATCCGGCTTGATGTTCTTCGGCTCTTGGAGCCGGCTGTAGCCGCGACCGTACTTATAGCTGTAGTCCTGCAGGAAGCACTCGCCCGCCTGATCGCACGTCGGGCAATCGAGCGGGTGGTTGAGCAGCAGGTATTCGAGCGTCGCCTTTTGAGCGGCCTTTACCTTTTCGCTGTCGGCGATGACGACCGTGCCCTCTTTCACCGGCGTCTGACAGCCGGGGACGAGCTTCGGTTGCATGACGACCGTGCCGTCCGGCTTGGTATCGCCCACTTCGACCAAGCACATGCGGCAGCTGGCGACGACCGACAACGCCGGGTGCCAGCAGTAAGAAGGAATCTCGTAGCCGATCCGCTGCGCCGCCTGGATGCAGTTCAGCTGCTCTCCATCCTTGAGCTCGAGCGTCTGGTTATTGATGATCGCCGTGGCCATTACAAACTCCTCGCCCGTCGCGGGGGAGGCTTCGTGGGTGGTGTCTCGTTCGTATCGTTCGCTGCGGGAGGTCGTCGCAACAAAACCGAAATTAGTGGGCTCCCGCCATCAGTTCTTGAGCACTCGTCACTGATCGCCGGCCGCTGCTGATATACTCTTCAAAATCGGCGCGGAACTTTCTGATCGCGTTCTTCACCGGCCAAGCGGCCCCGTCCGACAGGCCGCAAATCGTCGTGCCCGGGATGATGCCCATCGAGCCGGCGACTTCCGTCAGCGTGTCGAGGTCTTCCATCTTGCCGTGACCGGCGCGAATCCGCTCGAGGATCTTCGTCATCCACGCGGTCCCTTCGCGGCACGGCGTGCACTGACCGCACGACTCGTGCGACATGAACCGGCAGCAGTTGTACAACACGTCGACCATGCTTGTCTGATCGTCGACGACGACGACGGCCGCGGTGCCGAGACCAAGGCACCCCGCCTTGCCCGGACCGTTGAAGTCGAGCGGCGTGTCGAGTTCATCGGCCGAGAGGAAACCCATGCTGATGCCGCCCGGCACGACCGCCTTCGCCTTGCGGCCTTTCCAAACCCCGCCGGCATGTTCGTCAATCAGCTCGCGAGCGGTGACGCCCAGCGGCAACTCGACGCAGCCTGGCTTGTTCACGTGGCCGCTGATGCAGTAAAGCTTCGGGCCGTAGCTGCCCATATCGCGGGGGTTGTTCGGATCAGGCGGCACGCCGATCGACTTGAACCACTCCGAACCGCGATTGAGGATGTGCGTCACGCAGCAGAGCGTTTCGACGTTGTTGACGATCGTCGGCTTGCGGAACAAACCTTCGATGGCGGGGAACGGCGGCTTGATCCGCGGCCAAGCCCGCTTGCCCTCAAGGCTTTCGATCAGCCCGGTCTCTTCGCCGCAAATGTAAGCGGCCGCCCCACGGTGGAGGACGATGTCGAGGTTGAACCCCGAGCCCATGATGTTCTTGCCGAGCAGGCCGGCGGCGTAACACTCTTTGATCGCCGCATCGAGCACGCGGTAGCTGCGACCGTATTCGTAACGCAGATAGAGGTAGGCCTTCTCCGACTTGATCGCATAGCAGGCGATCGCGATCCCCTCGATCAACTGATGGGGATCGAGCTCCATCAGGATGCGGTTGTTGAAGGTGCCCGGCTCGCTCTCGTCGGCGTTGACGCAGAGGTAGATCGGGCCCGGATGATCCTTCGGGAGGAAGGTCCACTTCAACCCCGCGGGGAAACCCGCGCCGCCGCGACCGCGAAGAACCGAATCCTTCACGAGCGTCGTCACGTCGACCGGCGTCATCGACAGCGCCTTCTTCAGCGCTCCGTAGCCGCCGTCGGCGCGATACGTTTCCAGCTTCGCGCTGTTCGGCTTGGCAATCCGGGCCAACAGGACTGGTTCGAAAGCAGGCATTGGGGAGGGTTCAGGGTTCGGGGTTCAGGAGGGACAGGAAATAAAGGGGCCAGTATTTCCTGAACCCTGAACCCTGAACCCTCGGCTAACTAATTCGTTTGAGGTTGCGCGACGCGCGGGCGATCCGCAACGCTACTGCTTGCCCACAATCCTCTCCACGTCTTCTTGCGAGACGTTCATGTGGCACTCGTCGTCGACGAGGATGCAAGGCGCTCCTTCGCACGCTCCGAGACACTCGGCATATTCGAGCGACACCGATCCATCGGCCGAGGTTTGGCCAGGACCGACATGCCACTTGTGGGACAGACCCTCGAGCAGTTCCTCGCCGCCTCGGAGCATACAAGAAATGCTGCGGCAGACCCAGACCCGACGCTTCCCCAGCGGCCGGTCGGGCTCGCGGAAGAACTGGTAGAACGACATTGTGTCGTGGATCTCGGCCGGATGAATTTCGAGCAGTTCGCTGATCTCGCGAATCGCTTCCGGCGAAACCTGACGTAGCTCGTCGTGCACGATGTGCAGCGCCGGCAACGTCACCGCGCGTCGATCGGGGTACTTCGGGAACTCGGCCCGAATCCGCTCGCGAATTTGTTCTGATAGTACTGGCATCGTTTCAGTGCTTAACCGCTGGTTAGCGATCCAACTCGGCCGCGATGATGTTGAGGCTGCCCAGCACGGCGACGACGTCGCTCAACTGGTGCCCCTTAATCAGGTGGGGGAAAATCGAAAAATGAATGTACGACGGCGGACGGGTGCGAGCGCGATACGCGCGATTCGTGCCGTCGCCGACGATGTAGAACCCAAGCTCGCCGTTCGGGGCTTCCGTAGCGCCGTAGACTTCGTCCACCGGCACGGGGAAACCGCGGTTCGGCATCAGGACCTCGAAGTGCTGAATCAGCCCTTCGATGCTCCGGTAAACGGCCGGCTTCGTCGGCAGCACCATGTCGGTCACCGCGTCGACGTTCACCGGACCGGCGGGAATGTTCTCGATCGCCTGCTCGATGATCTTGATGCTCTCCATCATCTCGGCCATGCGGACGAGATAACGGGAGTAGACGTCGCCGCCATTAGCGCAGACGACCTTGAAATCGAGGTCGGCGTAGGCGAGGTACGGTTCGTCCTTGCGAAGATCCCGCACGACGCCGCTCGCACGGGCCAGCGGGCCAGTGACGCTCAGGTTGATCGCGTCTTCCTTCGACAGAACGCCGATTCCCTTGCAGCGATCAACGAAAATACGATTGCGAGTCAGCAGGCGGTGCAGTTCCGCGTGGACCGGCTTGAAGCCTTCGGTAAAGCGGCGGACCTTCGCGATCCAGTCGTTGTTCACATCGAACATCACGCCGCCGACGCGGGTGAAGCTCGCATGAAACCGCTGGCCAGAAGCGTATTCCGCGATGTCGTAAATCTTCTCGCGTTGCGTAAAGGCGTAAAGAAACGCCGTGAACGCCCCGAGATCGAGGGCCTGGGCGCCGCACGAAAGCAAATGATCATGCAGCCGCATCAGTTCGGCCAAGATCGTGCGGAGATACTTGCAGCGCGGGGTCAGCTCGATCCCCAGCAGCTTTTCGACCGTGTGATGCCACGAAATTTCGTTGGCCATCGGCGACAGATAGTTCATCCGGTCGACGATTGTGACGTACTGATTGAAGTCGAGATCTTCGCCCAGCTTCTCGAACCCGCTATGCAGATAGCCGATGTGCGGGACCGCCTTGACGACCTTTTCGCCGTCGAGCGTCAGCACCAGGCGCAGCGTCGTGTGCGTCGCGGGGTGCTGTGGGCCGAAGTTCAGCGTCCACAGGTATTCCTGGTCGACGGAATCGATTTCAGCGGCGTCTGATACAGCGAGGGGCATGTTTTGTAGGTCAGGCCTTCAGCCTGATTCTGTAGGTCAGGCTTTTAGCCTGACGGCGTCACGTGGCGGCCGAACTGCATGTCAGCCCGACCGTTCTTCAAACCAACTCAGCAAGCCTGTCGGGTTGAAAGCCCGACCTACGTCTAGCTCTCTGCTCGCGTGATCACCGGGAAATTATGCCGCTCTCCAAACCCCTTCCGCGGATAGTCCTTCCGCAGCGGGTACGCGGTAAATTCATCCGGCATCAAAATGCGACGCAAGTCGGGATGTCCCGCGAAGACAATCCCGTACATGTCGTACACTTCTCGTTCCATCCAGTCGGCGCCCATCCAGAGGGTGGTCACCGTCGGCAATTCCAGCTCCGGCAAGTTAAGCGGCGTCTTCACGATCAGCCGTTCGCCGCTGTCCATGTTCAGCAGTGAATAAATGACGTGAAACCGATCGGTCGCTTCCGGGTATTCCAGGTAGTCGACGGCAGTGACGTCGACCAGCATGTTGAACCCGCCATCCTTCAGCCACGACAGAATCTCGTAGATCTTCGCCGACGGCACGACAATCCGACGATTGTCGCGAAACGACGACTCATCGATCTCGGCGCCGAACTTAGCTTGAATCTCTGCGAGGCTGGGCATGGACTGGTTTCTTTTGATTTGAACCACAATGCGAGGCAAATGACGAAGGCAGAATGACGAATGACGAATGACGAATGAAATTCGCTTCCTTTATTCGTCATTCGGATTTCGTCATTCAGTCATTCCCGCGTCTTAGGGCTACTGCACTCAACTTAATACCTACCGGGGCGTCAGCGGGTGCTGACCGTAAATCTCGAGGCCCGGCACCGGCGTCATTTCGCGACGGCGGCGGAGTTCATCGACCTCGAACGGCAGCGGGCCGGTCGGCGAGGTGCGTTGAGCGAACTCGCGGCCGTTGAACGTGCCGGTTTCCTTGATCTTGGTTTGCATCTCCATGATCGCGGCGATCAACTGCTCGGGCCGCGGCGGGCAACCGGGGACGTACATGTCGACCGGGATGAAGCGATCGACCCCCTGCACCACGGCGTAGGTGTCGAACACGCCGCCCGTGCAGGCACAGGCACCCATCGAAATGCACCACTTCGGCTCCGGCATCTGCATCCAGATCCGCTGCAGCACGGGGAGCATCTTCATCACGACGCGACCGGCGACGATCAACAGATCGCACTGCCGCGGCGTGAACCGCATCACTTCGGCGCCGAAGCGGGCCAAGTCGTGCCGCGACGAAGCGGTCGCCATCAGCTCGATGCCGCAGCAGGCCGTCGCGAACGGCATCGGCCACAGGCTGTTGGTACGGGCCCAGTTTGCGGCCGCGTCGAGCTTCGTCACAAAGACGTTATCAGGAATTCCTACCGCCACTTGAACACTCCCTTCCGCCACGCATAGATGTAAGCGATCACAAGCGTGGCGATGAAGGCCAGCATGATTCCAAACACGGTACCGCGGAGTTCCACCGGGATTCCGCCGTCATCGCTGAACGCGCTGACCGCCCACGGATAGAGGAACAGCAGTTCAATATCGAAGACGAGGTACAGAATCGCGACCAAGCAGAACCGTACGTTAAACGGTTGCCGCGCATCCCCGATCGGATCCATGCCCGACTCGTAGGGCATATCCTTAACCGGAGTCTTCTTCCTCGGGCCGATCAGATGCGTCAGCGCCAGATTCGTCGCCACAAAGCCGACTAGAATCACGGCGAAGACAAACAGCGGGGGAAATTCGGGCATGATCTTGGTGGGATTTCGTGCGCTGGTCGTTCGGAGCATCCAATTCGCCGAACGCTATCGGAAGCGGAAGGGCGTATTCTAGACGGAACTCCCAAACTGCCACAAGCCGCGTCCCGAGTATCGGCTTCGCGCAATTTCAAGACGGAGCCGCGGGTCAACGACCCGCCGGAGCAACGGGAAAAGAGGCTCCAAGCCCTTCAAGTTACCGCTCCGGCGGGCCGTTGCCCCGCGGCGCGGAACTATTTCAATTCCTTAATCCGCACGTTGCGGAACGCCACGGGGTCGCTGTGCCCCGCAAACCCGAAGTGCCCCTTGGGGCGCGTCGCCCCCGGATGCTCCAGCCCATCGGCCGGCTTCTTGAGGGCCTCGGTCAGATTGGCGTCGAGAATCTTGTGGCCATTCAGGGTGGTCACGATCTTGTCGCCATCGACGACCGTTTCCTGGTAGTTCCACTCGCCGACCGGCTTGAGATACCCCCTGGTAGCGGGGACTAGCCCGTAGGCGCTTCCGTGAGCTTGGTAATCGTGCAGATCGGGATAGTGCTCCGGCGAATCGTCGAGCACCTGGAGCTCGATCGCGTCGTACGCCGGGTTCTTCTCAGGGCCCGGCGAGCGAATCGCGAGGCCATTGTTTCCGCCCGGCGGCAGCTTGAACTCCAGCCGCACCACGAAGTTGTCGTACTCCTTCTCGGTCAGCAGGTTGCCGCCCGCCCCTTTCTTGGCCTGAATGGCCCCGTCGACGACCTCGTAGTCCTTCGTCGCGCCAATCCAGCCCGCGAGGTCCTTCCCGTTGAACAGCTCGACGAAGCCCTCTTCGCCGCCGCCGATGTCCGACAGCAACTTCGCCGCTTCGTCCGCGGGAATCTCACGCACAAAGACGTTCTTGAATCGCGTTTCGCTGCCATGCGTCTGCAGCTGGATCGTCCCCTCCGGGATCACCGGCAACGCACGGTCGAAGTAGTTCTCCAGCACAACGTTGTCGACAACCTTCTTGTCGTTCAGCACGACGGTGACCTTGTCGCCCACCATGCGGACGTACATGCGGTTCCATTCGCCGATCGGCTTGTCGGCGACTTCGCTCGGCCAACGTTCGGCCTTTTGGTTGTTCCACAGACCGCCCGAGCCCTTGTCAGAACCATGCTGATGGGCTTCCTCATTGGTCGGATCCCACAGTTGCACCTGCGGCGTGTCGCGCAGGTAGATGCCGCTGTCGCCCTTCGGCGAGAGCTTCCAGTCAACCCACAACTCAAAGTTGCCGTAGTTCTTATCGGTGACCAAATGCGGACCGTGACCGTCGCTCACTAACTCGCCATCATCGACGCTCCAATGCTTCGGCACGTCGGCGTCCCAAGTGGCTTGTTGCTCGGGCGTGATCTTCTTCGGGTCGGCCGTCGAGCCACCCTTCCAACCTTTGAGATCCTTGCCGTCGAACAGCGCCACAAATCCCTTCGGCGGCACGTTCTCGGCCGCACGGACCACAGTGGCGAACATCAACAGAACCGCCAGGCAGGCGGTAAGGCGGGCAACCATCGCGGGAGTCTCTCCGGGGAGTCGTCGAGTGGCGCTGGCTGAGGCCGCCAGCTGGGTCGCCTCAATATACCCAACTCGCAAGTCTCCTGGCGACCCGCTCCCCGCTCCGGATCAGGTCACGAGCTCCCGCTCGATGATCTGCTGGGGCGTCATCAGCCTCGCGTAGACCCGCTCGCGCAATTGCATCATCTGTGAGCGCAACGAGCCGCGCGAATAATGGCGAAAAGTGTAGGCATGCCGCATCTCAGTGGCGAACCGATCTTTGTAAGGTTGTCGCCCCGGACCGAAGGAATATTCCCGATCGCCCCGCCGGAACGAGTCCTCGATCATCTTGTGGAGCAAGATTTTGCCCGCTCCGGCGAGTTCTTCCGCCGGGTCGTAGCCCATTCGCAGGCCGTAGACGTTCCCGCCAGCGACATAGTTATAGAAGAAGGCCGCCGGCCGACCGCCAACCATCAGCACCGCCACGTCGAGCATTCCGAGCGCCGCCGCATGCCGGTGCAACGGCAGCAGCACCTTCCGCACGAGCGGCGAGCAGAGCGTGCTTTGCGACTCGGCGTCGGCCTGCCAGCTTTTGCGGGCGACCTGCTCGCACAGGTCGTAAAGCTCGAAGTGCGCAGCCTCCGTCCCCTGCCCGCCTGGCTCTGGTCGCCCGCGCAACAGCCGCACTTCGCCCAACTGCTCAAGCTGCTGCAAGTCGCGGCGCATCTGCCGCCGCCAGTTGTGCGATTTCTTCGCAACGAATTCTTCCCAAGTCCCTTCCATGCGACAGATCCGCACTTCCATCCGCGGCCGACTAAAAAACGGCAACCGCACGTCACGCATCGCCTGCCCAACGGCCAGAAACTCCGGCGCCGCTTCGTCCACCCAGCAGAGATCAATCAGATCCCAGTCGCGCTGCGTCGATTGCACGCGACGAATCGCCGCGCGAAACGCCGTCGCCGGATCGGGACCAATCGGTCCGTAAAACGTCCCCCAATCGTTGAGGGGATAAGTCAACATCCGCAACATGCCGACCTTACGGCGTTCGGCGCGGACGCAGAACGGTACGATGCCAGCCGGAACGCCGTCGCGTTCGACGACAATCACCCGCAGTTTCTGCAAGTCGGGGTAGTGCTTCCAAGTCGTTTCGAGCCACTCGAGCGTCTGAAAGAAACTGGCTCGATGCGTTTGCGACCAAAGACGACGCCACGTGGGACGGATGGCGTCAAGTTCGTCGATGTCGTTCAGCTCAGTGGTGGTCAGCATGGCGGCGCGGAGCAGAGAAGGGCTTGGTGTTCATGCCACAGAATCGGCACAAAAACCTAGCCCGACGCGCTGCGCGACCATGGGGGCGAATCCCCCACGCCCATCTGTAGCCCGACGCTAGCTCACTCAGCAGAAGCCGCTACCACCCTCGCCTTGCTCAGTCGACGAGCCCCATCTCGTTCAACTCTCGCTCTGAGTAAAGGCTGTCCGCAATCTGCTCCCGCCATTTCATCAGCCGCGACTTCAACGTCGCCGCCGAATAGGCGCGGAACGTATACGCCTGCCGCATCTCGGTGGCGAACCGGTCTTTATACACCTGCCGCCCCGGGCCAAAGCTGTACTCTTCGTCGCCGCGGGCAAACGAGTCTTCCAGCATCTTGAAGAGCAGAATCCGGCCGCAGTGTTCCATCTCCGCCGTCGGATCGAACCCGGCCCGCAAGCCGTAAGTTCGCCCTGCGGCGACGTAGTTGTAGTTGAACGCCACCGGCCGGCCGCCGACGGTGAGGATGTTCGTATCGAGCATCCCTAGCGCCGCCGCTCGGCAGTGAATTTCAAACAACAGGTCGCGCACCCGCGGCGACGACAGCGTGCTTTGCGACTCGGCATCCGCTTGCCAACTGTGCGCGGCGATCTGTTCGCAAATCTCGTAAACCTCTGCGGTCCGCGCGTCACGCCCCGTTCCGCCCGGAGCGGGGCGATACCGCACAAGTTCAACGGCGCCATGCTTTTCGAGCACCTCGACGTCGCGGCGCATCTGCCGCCGCCAGTTGCGCGACCGCGATTCGACGTACGCGTCCCAACCGCCCGCCATGCTGCAAAAGCGGACTTCCATCCGCGGACGGACGAACAGCCGCGCCCCGGCGCCGCGCAGCGTCTCGCCAATCGTCATGTATTCGGGGGCCGCCTGATCGATATAGCGGAGATCGATGAGATCCCAGTCGCGCGGCGTCTCCATCACGTGACGCAAGGCCGCACGGATCGCCACTTGCGGTTCCGCACTGATCGGGCCGTAAAACGTCGACCAATCATCGAGCGGGTAGGTGAGCACCTCGACCGAGCCGACGCGGCGCCGTTCGGTCCGCACGCAAAACGGCACGATGCCAATCGTCTCGCCGTCGCGTTCCACGATCACCGCCCGCAGCCGCTGCTGCGGATAGTGGCTCCACGCCGCTTCAAGCCATTCGAGCGTCTGGAAGAACGAGTACCGCGGAGTCGCCTGCAGGAGGCGATTCCAGGTCTCTCGGAGCGTCGCTAACTCGGCAAGTTGGTTGATTTCGCGAACGTGAAGCATGTCAGCGGAGCGGCTCGGCGTGGTGCGAATCCTTTATCAGCTGAAAAGATAGCTCGCCGCTCAGATTACATTCCCGTAACCGCCCCATCGCTACATCCGTCACAACAGCACCAAGCACTCCCGCGCGCGTCGTTCCCCCGCGAGCCGCGGGGTTCATCCCTGCGGTCTTCAAACAAAACGAAAAGAGGCCCGCCAAAGCGAGCCTCTTCCCAAGCTTATTAAACGGACGAGTTGTCTTACTCTTCCGAGATCACCAACGTCTCAATCTTATCACCTTGCTTGATCTTGTTGACGACGTCTTGCCCCTTATCAAGCACCTTGCCGAACACGGTGTGCTTGCCGTCGAGCCACGGGGTCGCCACGTGCGTGATGAAGAACTGCGAGCCGTTGGTGTTCGGGCCGGCATTGGCCATCGACAGAATGCCAGGGCCCGAGTGCTTCAGGTCCGCCACGAACTCGTCGCCGAACTTGTAGCCAGGACCGCCGGTGCCGGTTCCTTCGGGGCAACCCCCTTGAATCATGAAGTCTTCAATGACGCGATGAAACTTCAGCCCGTCGTAAAAGCCCTTCTTCGCGAGCTTCTCGAAGTTCTCAACGGTCTTCGGGGTCTTGTCGGCGAACAATTCGAGGCGAATGACGCCCTTGTTCGTGGTCATCGTGGCGACTTTCATAGCAGCTCCAGAGTCGGTTGTGCGAGGGTTGTTGTCCGAGGGTTATCGTTGCTGCCGGGATTATCTCGTGCAGCATGCTTGGAAAACGAGACGCTCCAGCCTATCGGCCCCAGGAGCAATGCTCAACCCTCGCCCAACTCGCCACGGGCTCCGCCCGGGGGGTCGGCCGCCATCTCGCAACGCGCCCTGCTACGCAACGCCACCCCCGGGCGGAGCCCGAGGCTAGAGTCCGGAAATGCCTGCCTGTCCGCCCGCTACGTCCGCAGCGTCTGGCTCATCGCCGCCGCCACCGGCACGAAGATCAGCAGCGGCAGCCACGCCGCCAGCGACGGCCGCAGCATATTCACTGATCCCAAGGACTGGCATGCCAACGCGATCAGCGTGAACGCCGTCGCCACGCCCATGCAGATGCCAATCGACAGAAAGATGTTGCGATTGCTCCTCGATAACATCAGCGGCAACCCAAGCATCAACAGCGTGCCATCCATGAGCGGTTGCACGATCCGCGTGTGAACCGTCACCCGCACGTCGGAGCCGAGGTCGGCTCCCGGGTCGTTCAGTTCGTGAATGAGTTCGCCGATCGACGCGTACTTCCGCCAGTTCGAACCGCTCGCGAGCAGCGGGAATGGCAAATCGCTGACGACGAACAGTTGGTCCGCACCAAGCCACGACGCATCTTGCGGCGTGACGATCACCGGCTGATCCTCCACCATCACCGACGCCATGCGATCGACGCGGGACGGCGCCGTGACGCCGGTCAGCACAAACCCTGCCGGCCGATTGTCCACTGGATCTGTGTAAAACGCTTCGGCCGCCACGAGTTGCTGGCCATTTTTCGCCAACTCCGCCGGCAACACGAACGCCGGCTTCACGATCTTCCGCTCGGCCATCACGATCTTCTCGCCGCCGATAAGGATGCCGTTGCGATCGAAGCGCGGCTCCAAATCGCGGGCCGCATCGCCGCCGAGATCTTTGGTATCGCGGGTCAGTTCGTCGCGGACGCGTGGAATCACCAGTTCGCGGTTCGCCACGCCAAGCAAGCTGACAGTCACCGCGGCTAACAAAATCGGCTTCATGATTCGCATCTTCGAAATGCCGGCCGCCATGATCGCCGTCAGTTCCTGATGCCGCTGCAACCAGGTGACGGTGAACATCGCCGAGATCATCGCCAGGATGCCGCTCGTCCCGTCAAAAAACGAGAGCGTGCGGTAGGCATAGTACTTGGTCATGATGCCGAACAGGCTGCCCCCCTTCTCGGCATACGACGAGAAGTGGTCGAGGTGCCCGAACGCATCGATAACGATGTAGAGGCCGGTGAGGCTCAAAAAACAGATGGCGAAGACCTGCACGAATTGCCGGAGCAGGTATCGATTGAGGATAAACATCGCCAGCACGCCGGAAACTGCGGGGGTAGAAGCCGCGGAGAGTAGTTCAATCGGGCTGCTAGCGTCAAGCTCGGCCAGTTTGCCCCTATTCCTTTGCGCCTTCGCGTGAGGCATTCTTCTGCTAATCGATCTCTCGCAAAGGCGCAGAGGCGCAAAGGAATGCGGGAAAATGCTTGCATTGACTGCGGCGTCGGAGACAATAGCCACCAGTCAACTAATCATTTGTACCGCGGATGGTTTGCATGTCCCGTGCCCTGGCACCGAGCCGTCGCTGGTGGAGTGAAGCCTATCGGGCGGGGCTCGATCTGCTCTTCCCGCGACGGTGCGTGGCCTGCAACGACGATCTTTTAGCACACGACGCCGATGCTGCGTCGATCTCGATCTGCTCGCCCTGCCAACGAAAGCTTGAGCTGATCGATTGGCCCGTCTGCTCCCGCTGCGCCGCCCCCGTGCCGGCCACTGGCGGCGTGACGCTCGATTGCAATCACTGCCGCGGCGATAAGCTGCGTTTCCAACGAACCCTCGCTCTCGGCAGTTACGAGGGGCTGCTGCGCCAACTCGTTATGCGTACCAAGACCGATCGCAACGGCGTGGCTGCCAATTCGCTGATGGAATTGGCGTGGCGGCGGTTCGAATCGCAGCTCGCCGAATTGGATATCGATATCGTCACAGCCGTTCCGATGCACCGCTGGAAGCGTTGGCAACGCGGCGTCAACGGTCCGCTGATCATGGCGCGGCGGATCGCCGAACGGCTCCATGTTCCGTGCTGGGGTGAGATGGTGCGGCTTGTGCGGAATGTGCCGCCGCAAGTCGGGTTATCACGCCCCGCACGATTTCGCAATCTGGCGGGAGAAATGGTCGTAGGCCCGTCCTATCATTTAGGGGCCGCCCGCGTCTTAATCGTCGATGATATTCTGACGACCGGCGCCACGTGCAGCGAAGCCGCGCGTGTGCTGCTCCGCGCCGGCGCCGCCGAAGTCACCGTGCTGGTCCCTGCCCGCACTCCCGCCTAGAACCTTCCTACCTCTGTTTTTGTTCCCGCCGATGTCCTCGCCGCAGCCCACCGCGAAGCCCGAAAGCGCGCTCGACCCGTTCCGCCGGGCGATCGTGCGCGGCCTCGGCGTGTTGCTGCCGCCGCTGCTGACGATCGTCATCATCTTGTGGGTCTGGAACACGGTCGCCGACTATCTGCTGGTGCCGCTCGAAAACACGGCCCGCACGCTGCTCGTCGACTATCACGAAAAAGACATCATCCCCGCCGATCTGGTTCCCACGAACCAACCGGTGAAGGGTCGCGCGCTGATCAACGGCGCCGCCTACCGTCAAACCGCCGACGGGCAGTACATTCCCGCCGCTGACTACGACGAAGTCGCCGCGATCGTCGGCCACGGCCCGATGCCGGCTTCCGCCGACGCCGTCTATCAGCTCTACGTCGAAAACAAATACCTGCAGCGGCGGATCGTCGTACCGATCTTCCTTTGCGTCTTCGTGCTGACGCTGTATCTGCTCGGCAAGTTCCTCGCCGCCGGCATCGGCCGCTTCTTCTGGACGCAGTTCGAACGCGGCGTCACGCGGCTGCCGCTGATTCGCAACGTTTACTCGTCGGTCAAACAAGTGACCGACTTCATGTTCAACGAAACCGAGATCGCCTACACGCGGATCGTGGCGATCGAGTACCCCCGCAAGGGGATCTACCAACTCGCGTTCGTCACCGGCGAGAGCCTGCTCGACATCGCCTGTGCGGCGAACGAGCCGGTGCTGGCCGTGCTCGTGCCGACGTCGCCGATGCCGTTCACGGGGTTCACCGCGACGGTAAAGCGGAGCGAAACCATCGATCTCAACATCACGATGGAACAGGCGTTACAATACATCATGAGCTGCGGCGTCGTGACTCCGCCGCAACAAGGTTACAAAGCGACCTCGTTCCGCCAGCTTCCTGCTTCGCCTCCGCTGCCGGGCCTCAGTCCGGAAAATTGATGCCCGCCGCTCGTCCGCTCCGCATTGGCACCCGCGCTAGTAAGTTGGCCCGCTGGCAAAGCGACTGGGTGGCGGCCGAGCTGACACAGCTGGGCGCCACGGTCGAGATCGTCGAGATCACTACCCGCGGCGACGTCGAGCAACTCGGCCCGGTCGCCGGCATCGGCGTCCAGGGGGTGTTCACGAAAGAGATCCAAGCGGCCGTCCTCGCGGGCGAAGTCGACCTCGCGGTCCACAGCCTCAAAGACCTGCCGACGGAGCAAGTCGCTGGGCTCGTGCTCGCCGCGACGCCGCCGCGCGAAACCGTCGCCGACGCCCTGGTGGCGCGCACTGGCCCGTCGCTCGCCGAACTCCCCGCCGGCGCCCGCGTCGGCACTGGCAGCTTGCGGCGCCGCGCGCAGCTGCTCCACTTGCGACCCGATCTGCACGTCGCCGGCATCCGCGGCAATGTCGACACACGCCTCCGCAAACTCGACGAGGGCGAGTTCGACGCCATCGTGCTGGCAGCCGCTGGCCTCACCCGGCTCGGCCTCGCCGGCCGGATCACCGAACTCCTCGAACCGCCCCACATGCTGCCGGCGCCGGGGCAAGGTTCGCTCGCCCTCGAATGCCGCGCCGACGACCAGGCGACGCACGACATCGTGGCCCAACTAAACGATGCGGCGACGCGGCTCGGCATCGTCGCCGAGCGGGCCGTGCTCGCCGCGCTCCACGGCGGCTGCTCCGCCCCGATCGCCGCCTGGGGCCGCGTCGACGGCGCGTTGCTCCGCGTCGACGGGTTGGTCGCCAGCCTCGACGGTCGCGAGATCCTCCGTAGTTCGCTTATCGCCGACCTACCCGCAGCAGACGCCGCCGCGGCCCTCCGCTCCGCCGAGCAAACCGGCCAAGCCGTCGCCGACGAACTGCGAACCCTCGGCGCCGAAGCCATCATCCTCGCCGCCCGCCAAGGCTAGCGTGGTTGAAATGTATCTTGTGGTCCCCTCCCCTTGAGGGGGAGGGTTAGGGAGGGGTGACTGCAGCGGGTACCAGGGTTCTTCCCCCCTCCCCAGCCCTCCCCTCCAAGGGGAGGGAGCCAGAGCATTCGTTGTTTGGGGCGTGCACTGCCCACTCCCCGCAACCGGCAAACTCTGCCGGTTGCCGATCGGCACCGACCGGCGCCTTCTGCCGCTGGCGCCGCTAGCCTGCTAGCAGCTGCACCACGCATTGCGCTGCAGAAAACTCCAATCATTCTCCGCAGATCTTTCTCGGCACGCCGCGTGCATAGAGCAGGTCCACCAACATGCAGGGGGGCAACGCCTGCACGACGGTTTCACAATGCCTTACGGCATGTACATCTCTGCGGAAGGGGCGCAAGCCCAGCAGCAGCGGCTCGAAGTGATCGCCAACAACATGGCGAACATGGAGACGGTCGGCTTCAAGCGCGACATTCCCGTGTTCCAAGCCCGCTTCGCCCAGGCGATTCAGCAGCAGAGCGACTACCCGCACAGCGGCACGCAAAACGACGTGGGCGGCGGCGTCAAAATCGCCGAGGTCGAAACCGACTGGAACTCAAAAAGCGTTCGCCAAACCGACATCCCGACCGACTTCACGGTCAACGGCGAAGGCTATTTCCAGGTCCAGCACCCCGACGGCAACGTCTACCTCACGCGGGCCGGCAATTTCACGATCGATGCGAACGGCCGCCTGGTCACGCAGGACGATATGGCTGTCCTCGACGCCGACGGCAACGAAATCTTCATCGACAACACCCGCCGCTGGGAGGTCTATCCAGGCGGCAACATCGCGCAAGACGGCGATTGGACCGCCATCGGCCTCGCCAAGCCGCAGTCGGACGGCGATCTGGTGAAGATGGGCAACAACCTCTTCCGCCCGCTCGCTCCGGTGACGCCCGTCGCCGACGAGCAACGCGACGTCCGCCAAGGTTACCTCGAAGAATCAGGCGTCAATCCGACGCGAGAAATGATGTCGATGATCGAAACCACGCGAGCCTACGAAGCCAATACCCGCATGATTCAGCACCAAGACAACATGATCAGCGGCCTCGTCAATCGTCTCCTCTCGACGCGCAGCTAAGCCATCGTCCTAGCCCCGGACTCTGCCCGGGGGTAATGCACCACACCGCAAGACGTCGCCCTACGCGACGCTCCCCCCCGGCAGAGCCGGGGGCTAACAGAGCCGCCAAGCCCTCACCTCTCACTCATCAAAACGGCCATGAGCGTACAAACCCTCTACACCGCCGCCACCGGCATGGACGCCCTCGAGACCAAGCTCGACGTCATTGCCAATAATCTGGCGAACGTGAACACAACGGCGTTCAAGCAGGACCGGGCCAATTTCCAGGACCTGTTCTACCGCCAGCTACGCTACCCGGGCGCCCTCGACGCCGACGGCAACATCACCTCGACCGGCGTCGAAGTCGGTCTCGGCGCCCGCGTCTCCAGCACGCAAACCAACTACGAGCAGGGGGCGTTCGAAACCACGAACCGCCCGCTCGACCTCGCCATCGAAGGCGACGGCTTTTTCCGCGTCGTCGACGCCACCAACGGCGGCACCCTCTACTCGCGAGCCGGCAACTTCGGCATCAACGCCAATAATCAGGTCGTCCTCGGCTCGGCCCAAAACGGCTTGGTGATCGACCCGCCGATTTCGATTCCAATCGAAGCGACCAACATCGTCGTCACCACCGACGGCCAGGTGCAGTACAGCACCGCCTCCAGTCCTGCCCTGCAAAACGCCGGGCAAATCATGCTGTCGCAGTTCCTGAACCCTGACGGCCTGATCAAGCTCGGCGACAACTTGTACCGCCAGACCGACGCCTCCAGCTTCCCGGTCGACGGCCTCCCCGGAGCCAACGGCATGGGCACCGTCCGCCAAGGCGTGCTCGAAGCCTCCAACGTCCAGCCGGTGCAGGAACTGATCAGCCTGATCACCACCCAGCGGGCCTTCGAGCTCAACTCGCAAGTCGTCCAGGCCGGCGACCAGATCATGCAGGTCGCCTCGAACCTCCGCCGCTACTAACGTAGCCTCGCAACGCTAGCACGCCCCGGTAGCCTACGCCTCGGTAATCAACGCCATGTCACGCCAGATCATCACGCTCGCCCTGTTCTCGGTCGCCCTCTGCTGGGCCGCCGCCGCCCACGCGACCGAGGTCATCCTCCGCAATCGCGTCGAAGCCAAGGGAAGCGTCGTCCTGCTGGGCGATATTGCCGAGATCAAATCGGCCGACGCCGCCCTCCGCGACCAACTGGCCGCGACGCCGCTCATCCCCTCCCCTGTCGCTGGCACGCCGCAGTACCTCCGCCTCGCCGAGATTCGCGACCTGGTCGCTTCGCGCGGCATCGAGGTCCGCGGCATTCGCTTTGGCGGCACCGCGGTCGTTTCCGTAAGCCCCGAACCTGTTGCCAGCGTCGCCCCCGCCGCGGGCGCCGTTGCAGGCGCCGCTGCGAAGCCTGTCGCGCCGCAACAGCCGGCCCTCCGCACCGAGGCCGAAGTCCAGCTCACGGCCGAGCAACTCTCGACCGCCGTGCGTCGCCACCTCTACCAGCAAACAGGCCACGATCTTTGGAATGTTCGCGTCGAAGCCGATTCGAAGCTCGTCGGCATCGTCGAGCAGGCGGGCGATAGCATCCGCTTCACCGGCGGCGAGGCCCCGTGGATCGGCCGCCAAAAGCTGACGCTGCACGCCAACGACAAGCCCGTGGCGATGGTCTACGCCAAGGTCGATCGCCTAGAGATGGCAATCTTCGCCCTGCAGCCAATCAACCGCGGCGACCTCGTCCGCCGCACCGACGTCGAACTCCGTCCTTACCTCGGCGCCCTCCCCGCTCAGGCGGCCACGACGCTCGAAGCGGTCATCGGCCACGAGGCAGTCCAAGGGATTCGCCCCGACTCGATGATCCAAACCAACCAGCTTCGCTCGCCCATCGTCGTTCGCCGCAACGAGCGCGTTAGCATCCGCGCCCGCGCCGCTGGCGTCTCGGTTCGCACCTACGCCATCGCCCAGCAGGATGGCGGAATAGGCGATCTGGTGATGGTGCAATCGGTCGCTAGCAAGGAACGTTACGCCGCTCGCGTGGTCGGCGTCCGCGAACTCGAAATCTTCACCGCCGGAACCTCGGCGACTGAAATTGCCTCCAATCCAGCTTCGGCGCGGTAATTGCAATTCCCCCCGGCACCCTCACCGGAACATCTCATGTCGCTCTTCTCAAACAACCTTCGCCGCTCGTCGCTCGCCGCCTCGTTCACGGCCAGTGCTCTGCTCGTCGGCTCGGCCCACGCTCAGGACAGCAGCCTGTTCCTGGCGCCAATCGCCTCCCAGCCGCAAACCGGGACGACGATGCAAACCGGCAGCTTCATGTTTCGCGAACTGCCGGAAGACCATCGCCCCCGCGAGGTGCAGCTCCACGACACGCTCACCGTGATCGTCGATTACCGCACCCGCATGATCAGCGAAGGCGACGCCGAACAACGCAAAAACTCGTTCATCAACCAGGCCCTCACCAGCTGGCTCGCCTTCGACGGCAAATCGATCCGCCTCGCCGAACAGGCCGCGGGCGACCCCCGCATCGCGGGCATCAACAATAGCCAGTACCGGGCCGAATCCGACCTCGAACTTCGCGACGCGATGTCGTTCAAAATCGGCGCCGAAGTGATCGACATCCGCCCCAACGGCAACCTCTACATCGAGGCCAACTGGAACGTCGAGAACAACGAAGAGAACTGGAAAATCTTCCTCAACGGCGAGGTGAGCCGCGAGTCGATCCAGCCCGATCGCACCGTCACCACCGACTCGATGGTCAACCTCAACATCAAAAAGAAAGAGGTTGGCATGGTTCGCGAAGGTTACGAACGGGGTTGGTTCGCGAAGTTCTACGATCGCTACAAGGCGTTCTAAAGCCGCCTGCCTGTCGCTCCTTATCGCCTGCTTTTCGATTGACGATTATGACACTCTTCCGCTCCGCCATCCTGATGCTGCTCGCCGTCGCTTCGCTGGGCGTTGGCGCCGGCGACCTTCACGCCCGCACCGTCTTGCGGAACATCGTCCGCGTGAAGGGCCAGGAAACGAACGTGCTGCGCGGGTTCGGCCTCGTCGTCGGTCTGCCGGGCACGGGCGAAGCGAAAGACCCCGCGACGATGCGGGCGCTCGCTCGCGCGATGGAAATCATGGGCGTGCCGGTGCCGGAAGTCCCCCTCGGCGGTCGCAGCGGGCTGCAAGACCTCGAAAAGGTGAAGAACGTCGCCCTCGTGATGGTCACCGCCCGCGTGCCGGCCACCGGCGCTCGTCGCGGCGATCAAATCGATTGCTATGTCAGCGGCATCAACGGCAAGAGTCTTAACGGCGGCCGGCTCGCGTTCGCCGCGTTGCAAGGCCCCCACACGCAAGACCGCCGCGTCTACGGCCTGTGCGAAGGCGCCCTTCACCTGCAAGACCCCGAATCGCCAATGGTCGCGATCGTCAAAGGGGGCTGCCAGATGGAAGAAGACGTCTTCACGCCGTTCGTTCACAACGGCTGCATCACGCTGATCCTCGAAGAACACCACGCCAACTTCCAAACCGCCACGGAAGTGGTCGACTCGATCCACAAGCTCTACTCCCGCGAAGGCGACGGCTTCGTGCAAGCGGTCAACGCCTCGAACATCGTCGTCCGCATTCCGCAAGAATACCAAGACAACCCCGTCGCGTTCGTCGCCGACATCCTCGACGTCGACATCTACTCGGCCGAGCCCGAAGCCCGCGTCATCATCAACAATCGCACGGGCACGATCGTCATCAGCGGCGACGTCACCATCGGCGACGTCGTCATCTCGCACAACAACGTCGTCATCGAAGCGGGCGACCCGCCCGGGTTCACGCCGATCGGCACCGAGCAAGTGAATTCAACGAAGCTCGATGCCCTGGTCGACGCCCTCAACTCGATCAAAGTGCCGAACGAAGATCGCATCGAAATTATTAAAGAGATTGCTCGTAGCGGAAAATTGCATGGGCGCTTGATTGTGGAATAGAAAGTGCAAATCGTCCGTCGTCAGTGGTCAGTAGTCAGTTGCTGCTGTCGCCGCCGCAAGACTCCTCCTGTCTTCGCAACTGACAACGGACCACTGACAACTGACAAACCCAAGCACATCTCTTCTTCGCAGTAGCTTTCCATTCCACCATGAACATCAACCTCAACAGCACCGCGAATATCGAACCGTTGCGGGCGACGTACACGTCCGAAGAGCAGCGTCTCAAGGGCGCTCGCCAACTGCAGAACGCCTTCCAAGACTTCGTCGGCAAGAGCTTCTACGGCGAGATGATGAAGTCGATGCGGAGCACCCTCGGCGAACCTGCTTACTTCAACGGCGGCAACGCTGAGAAAATTTTCCAACAACAACTTGATCATCAACTGGCGGATGAAATGACGAAGTCAAATGCGGGCGATCTCGCCGGCGCAATGTTCAAGCGTCAGTTCCCCAAAGAAGCGGCGCTGCTCGACAAGGTGAATAAGCCTTCCGCGGCGTCGCTCACCGACCTCTCCTCGCTTCGTCGCCGCTAAGTCTTATTTCGAACAACCGCCGGCAACTGCCGGCTCCATAAAAGCCGCCGGCTCCGCCGGCGGACGAATCACGAGGCGGCTCACCGCTAGCCTCGTCCACCGGCCGAGCCGGTGGCTTTCATGAGGGCGCCAACCTTGATCGCCGCCACGTCGCTTCACTGGGAATCGGAACTCGCCGAGTTGCTCCATCGTCTTTCGACGGCGCAGCACGAGCTTCTCGCGCTCCTCTCGATGAAGCGTAATTTGATCATCCAGCGCGACCATCAGGGCCTCGCCGATCTCACCGTGCGGGAAAGCGAACTCGCCGCGGAGCTGCAAGCATGCCAGCAGCGCCGGCAAGAACTTCTCGCGCAAGCCGACGCCCAGGGGCTCCCCTCGCGCTCCATCGAAGAACTCTCGGCCGCATTGCCCCGTGCGACCGCAAATGCCCTAAAAACCCCGGTCGCCGAGGCTCGTCAACGGGCGGAACTCATCCGCCACGAGTGCCTCGCGCAGTGGGTCGCCGTACAGCGCACCGTCCTACATCTTTCACAAATGCTGGAGATCATTGCTACCGGAGGCCGTTCGCAGCCGACATATGGAAAAGGTCGCCTCGTGGAACGAGGAGGCTCGCTCATCGACCAGGCAGTTTAGGAAACGCCGCGAGTTTAGCGCGCAAAGACGACGGTCGGCAGCAACGGGCTGCCGGTCGGGCGTCACGTCGCGCTTCCCACGCGCGGCGCTTCTCCATTAGCTCATCGGCCTTGTTATGTCGCTCTTCGGCTCCATTCAGATGGCCGGCAACACGCTGCAAGCGATGGAAATCGGCTTGCATGTCGTGGGAAATAATATTTCCAACGCCAACACGCCGGGCTACGTCCGCGAGCGAACCCTCTACACGCCCGCCCCAGTGCAAAAACTGGGGAATCTCACGCTCGGTCTCGGCGTCCAAATCGCCGGCATCGTGCAGAACATCGACTCCTTCGTCGAAGACCGCCTCCGCGGCGTCGCCAGCGATCGCGCCAGCGCCGACATCCAACAGAAGGCCTACACCGACCTCGAATCGATCGTCGGCGAGCTGTCGGACACCGACGTCAGCACGCAGATGTCGAACTTCTTCAATAGCATCGATCAAGTGATCGATCAGCCGGACGAAATGGCCGTCCGCAACCTCGCGGTGCAAGCGGGCAAGTCGCTCGCCACCACGATCAACACGCTTAGCCGGCGCGTCAACACTTCGTACGAAGAGTTCGGCATCGAGGTGAACAACCTCACCGACGAGATCAACTCGCTGACGGACAACATCCGCAAGCTCAACGTTCAAATTGTCTCGCTGGAGGGGGGCAACCCCACGGCGAGCCAGGCCGGCGCCCTCCGCAGCCAGCGCAGCGTCGCCCTCAAACGCCTCTCCGAAATCGCCGACGTCAACGTCACGGAAAACGCCGTCGGCGCGGTCAACGTGACCGTCGGCGGCGAGTTGCTCGTTTTCGAGGGCACGAACCGGCTAGTCAAAACCGACTACGCCACCAAGGACGGGCGGCCCGTTGCGACCATCCAGTTCGCCGAAAACAACAGCCCGCTTCACGTCGCCGGCGGCGAACTCCACGGCATTTACGAAGCCCGCGACAAGATCGTCGGCGGCTTCCTCGATCGGCTCGATAACTTCGCCGCATCACTCGCGTTCGAGTTCAATAAAATCTACTCGCAAGGCCAAGGCGCCACCGGCTTCCAAAGCGTCACCAGCACCGAATCGGTGAACAACGCCGGCGTGCCGCTCGACGACGCCGGTCTGCCGTTCACGCCGACGAACGGTCAGTTCAAGCTACTCGTCTACAACACGACCACCAAGCTGACCGAGACGCACGTCATCAACGTCGATCTCGACGGACTCCAGGACGACTCGTCGCTGGGGTCGATCGTCAACCAAATCAACGCCATCGCCGGCGTGACCGCGCAAGTCACTACCGACAACAAGCTGAAGCTCACAGCCGGCAGCGCCGAAACGCGGCTCTCGTTCGCCGACGACAACAGCGGCTTCCTCGCCTCGATCGGCATCAACACGTTCTTCACCGGTTCGAGCGCCTCGACCTTGGCGATCAACGACGTCGTGGCCGCCGACGGCTCGAAATTCGCCGCCTCGTCCGCAGGCATTGGCGTCAACGTCGAAAACGGCCAACGCTTGGTCGCTCTCCACGACGCCGGGCTGTCGAGCCTGAACGGCAACTCGATCACCGGACTCTACGACCAACTGATTAACGAGACGGCTCAAGGCGCGACCGTCGCCGCCTCGCTGGCGGACGGCTTCAACGTGTTCGAGCAAACGCTCGAAGCCAAAGCGCAAGCCGTCAGCGGCGTCAATCTCGACGAAGAAGCGATCGACATGATCATGCTCCAACGCACCTACCAGGCCTCGGCGAGATTCATCTCGACGCTCTCCGAACTCATGGACGTCCTCGTCAACCTGTAACCCAGCGAGCCGGGTCGTCCCGACCCCGGCGTGGTTCATAAAACACGCACAGCCGGCCCCCAGAGCCGTCTCCAGCCATGGCCAGCATCATCCCGCTCCCGAGCACCCGCGTCAGCAGCCTGCTGGTCCGCCAGCGCCTGCTCGCGCAAATGCAGGGCGACCAGCTCGACCTGTTCCGACTGCAAAACCAGGTCAGCACGGGCCAGCGGTTCACGCTACCGAGCGAAGACGCCCCCGCCGCTCGCCGCGCGATGACGCTGCAACGGCTGCTCGAACGCAAAACGCAAATCAGCTCGAACATCGAAACCGGCCAGTCGTTCCTCAAAAGCACCGACGTCGCGCTGAACAACGTCGCCAGCATGCTGGGCGACATCCGCGGTCTGGCCCTCGGCGTCTCGGGCACGACCTCGACCGACACGGAACGTCAGGCCGCCATCACCGAAATCAACCGTGCCATCGAGCAGCTGGTCTCCGTCGGCAACACGCAGTTCCGCGGCCGCTACCTGTTCGCCGGCTCGCAAACCAACGTCGAGCCCTACTCGTACGACGGCGCGCACGTCACCTACAACGGCGACAACAAGTCGATCCAAGCCTACTCCGATCTGGGCGTGCTCTTCTCCACGAACGCCAGCGGCCAATCGGTTTTCGGCGGCATCTCGAACGAAGTCCTCGGCGGCATCGACCTGAATCCACAGCTGACGGCCGACACCCCGCTCAGCTCGCTCCGCGGCGGCAAGGGCATCAGCGCCAACGGCGCCATCCAGGTCTCAGACGGAACCAATTCCAGCATCGTCGACATCAGCCACGCCGCCACCGTCGGCGACGTCGTGCGGCTGATCGAAGCGAATCCACCCGCGGGACGCCGCGTTTCGGCCACCATCACGGGGCAGGGGCTCACGCTGCAGCTCGACCCTGCCGGCGGCGGCAATCTCTCCGTCAAGGAAGTGAACAGCGGCAAAGCGGCCAGCGAGTTGGGCATCCTCAACAACGTCGGCACACTCACCAACCCGCTCGTCGGCACGGACCTCAATCCGTTGGTGACGAAAACCACCTCGCTGAGCAGCCTCCTCGGCGCCAAAGCGCAAACCCGGCTCGAATCCGCCGGCAGCAACAACGACCTGCTGATTCGCGCTTCCGTCAACGGCCCCCAGTACAACGGCGCCACCGTGCAGTTCGTCGACGACGAACTGCTGCGCGCCACGCCGGGCGTTCCCAAAGGCTCCGAATACGCGCAATACTCCGCCACGGCCCGCGCCGCCTCCGCCTCGCTCCAATTCAGCGGCACGGGCAACGACCTTACGCTCACCGCCAACGCCGCCGGCACGGCGTTCAACAACGTCAACATCGTCGTCAACAGCCAGGCGGGACTCGGCTCCACGCCCAGCGTCAACTACAACTCCACGTCGAAGCAGCTGACAATCACGATCGACTCGGCGGCCGCGACGACGACCGTCGGCGACGTGATGAACGCCATCAACGCCGAAGGAACTTTCACCGCCACGCCCGATACGAGCGCCGAAGGCGTCGGCTCGCACGATCCCCTCTCGTTCATCCAGCCGAGCGACGCTCTCAACGTCCAAGGCAACACCGGCAACAGCGGCGGCGCCGCGAACACGCTCTACGTGTTCATCAAGAACAACGCCTCCAGCGCCAACAACGTCGCGGCCGCGATCAATAGCGAAGGCACCTTCACCGCCACGATCGACGCCAGCGACACCGTCTTCGCCGCTCAGGCCGGTACCCAGCCCGTCAGCGTCAACGCCACGGCCACGTTCTCCGGCGGCAGCGGCGAACCGCTCGATCTGGCGAGCGGCATCCGCGTCGTCAGCGGCGAAGCAACCTACACCCTCTCGTTCGACGAAGCCGAAACCGTCGAAGACCTGCTGAACATCATCAACGGGTCGGAGGCCGGCCTGCAGGCTGAAATCAACGCCGACGGCAGCGGCATCAACCTTCGCTCGCGGCTCAGCGGCGCCAATTTGCAGATCGGCGAGAACGGCGGCCGCACCGCCTCGCAGCTCGGCATTCGCTCTTTTAACGGAGACACGCGGCTCGCCGACCTCAATCGCGGCGTCGGCGTTCCGACGCGACGCGACGCCTACGAGCAAAACATTCCCGACATCGTCAACGACTTCACCATCGCAGCCAGCGACGGCGTCGGCGGCACGGTGAACCTCGACATCGACACCGCCGGCGCGAAGACCGTCCAAGACGTCATCGCGCTGATCAACGGCCACGCATCGAACAACACAGGCGGCGTTCAGATCACCGCCACCCTGAGCGCCGACGGCAACGGCATCGACCTCACCGACGGCGGCGGCCAGCCCTATACGATCACCACCGGCGGCCAAGCGGCCCCCGCCGGGTTTCTCAGCAATCTGCCGAATGTCGTCAACGACTTCCGCATCACGCTCGGCTCGGGCCCCGGCGCGACGCATCTCGACTTCGACGTTTCCGCCGCGAAGACGGTGCAGGACGTCATCGACCAGATCAACAACCGCCCCGAGAACTCGCCCACGCCCGTCGTCGCCGCACGGCTGAACGCCACCGGCAACGGCATCGAAATCGTCAACCTCTCGGGCAGCCCGATCACCGTCACTGCTTCCGAGGGCAGCGAAGCCGCGAAATACCTGGGCCTCGTCGCCCCCGACGCGACGAGCGCGACCAGCGTCTCCGGCACGCTGTCGGGCGCCGACAAAAACTACCTCGACACGCCCAGCGTCTTTACGACGCTCATTCGCCTGAAAGACGCCCTCGGGGCGAACGACATCAAGGGGATCGAAGACGCCATCTCAGGGATCGACGCCGATATCGAGCGCGTCACGTTCTCGCGTTCGGAAGTCGGCGCCCGCCAACAAGCGCTCGACGTCACGCAGAAGAACCTCGAAGACGAAGACGTCCAACTCCGCACCGCGCTCTCCGACGAAATGGAAGTCGATCTGGTCGAAGCAATCTCGAACCTCACCGCGCGACAAGTTTCGCTCGAAGCTTCGCTCCGCGTTACTGGCAGCATTCTGCAAATGTCGCTTTTGAATTACTTGTAGCGTCAGTTGTCCGTGGTCAGTGGTCAGTGGCGAATACATGCGGAGGTCAGCATCTGCGACAGCCGCAACTGACAACGGACAACTGACAAACGACTACTAGCGACGAACAAGTCTTCTCCACCGTCGCAAACTACCCGATCGCCCCGCTCCCAAGAAGCCGCGCATTTTTACTGGCCTCTCCCGCCTCGCGACGCCGATGCTATGGGTGCCGTGGGATAGCACAGGCGCGCTCGACATGGCGTCGAGCAAAGGAACCGCCTCAAGGAAGGTGCGGGTAGCGATATGGATATTACAACATCTCGATTTGGCGCCCTCTCGATCGGACCGTCGGACATTCTGACGTTCGAACAAGGTTTGATCGGACTTCGCTCCTGCCGCCGTTGGGTCGTGCTGGCCGACGCGCACAATGCCGCGCTCGGTTGGCTGCAATCGATTGACGAGCCCGAGTTCGCCCTCGGCGTCGTCAGTCCGCGACGTTTTGTGCCCGACTTTCAGTTGCGGATCGCACGCCAGGATCTCGCCCCCCTTCAGTTGGTCGAGCCGACCGACGCGCAAGTCGTCGTCGTCGTCAGCCGCCATGCCGAAGGTCTGGCCCTGAACCTGCGTGCTCCGCTGGTGATCAACGTCGACGCCCGCAAGGGTCGCCAAGTGATCGCCAAAGATCCCCTCCCCGTGCGTCTGATCTTGCCAACCGACGGCGAGATGCGACTGACGGCTTAAGAAGTTGCGAGCGACGAGTTTCGAGTTGGTTGCGTGAAGTTTTCACTCGCAACTCGAAACACGCAACTCGCTACTCCCCCCTACCGATAACCACCACGCGCGGCGTCGCTAGCGACAGCGCGCCTGCCAGATACACCATCAATCCGCGGTTCGCGCCGCGATTCGGGAGACGCCGCCATGCTTGTTCTATCCAGAACTCGCGACGAGAGCATCATCATCGGCGACAACGTCGTGGTCACCGTCGTCGACGTCCGCGGCGACAAAGTGAAGCTCGGCATCGAAGCTCCCCAAGACGTCTCGGTCCACCGCCGCGAAGTCTACGAGGCGATCCGTCGCGAGAATCAGCAGGCCGCCAAACTCCGCCCCGAAGACGCCCGCGGCCTGGGGCGCAATTCGTAGAGCAGCGAGCTTTCGGAGCCCAACCCAAAGACATCTCTCTGGTCCCCTCCCCTTGAGGGGGAGGGTTAGGGAGGGGTGAAAGCAGCGGGTACCAGGGTTCATCCCCCCTCCCCAGCCCTCCCCTCCAGGGGGAGGGAGCCTCAACTAGCTTGTTTGCATCTGCGTGTTGCCTCGTCGTCGCCGCGCCGCCTTATCGCATCGACTCTAACGATTGCACCAATCCTTCCGCCTACGGCATCCTGGCGCCCGGCGCGTGATCTTGCCGGCTATGCCGACCGCGTCTAGCAAACGCCATTCGGCAACCTGCATTCCCGCCGAAAGGTGCTGTCACTCCCTCAAGCACCTATTTTCACTCCGTCGATATTTCGCACAGACGGTTTAGCTAGAGCTTGCCGCCAGCGCCCTCACAAGACGCTCGCGACGGTTCTAGCTGCCACGGACAGTGGATTCGCCAAAAAAATTCAGCGCGCCGCCAAATTGCAACCTACGCTTGGCGCGATGGACTCTGGCGAGTGCTTGCATAGAGGCGAGGATTCGCCGGAGCCGTCGACAACCGAACAACGGTGGACAACGCGAGGCGGGTGACCTCGGCGCCGTGCGATCGACCAAATGCCTGGCCAGAACTGAGCAGCTCCCAAGCGCTCTGGCCCGCGTCGGAAAGTAGCTCTTACCTGACAGGGGTTTGAAGAATGACTCGTATCAACACAAACGTCCAATCGCTGGTCGCTCGCAACACGTTGCGCCAGTCAAACGCCTCGCTCGAGCAATCGCTCACGCGGCTCAGCACCGGTCTCCGCATCAACACCGGCAAGGACGACCCGGCCGGTTTGATCGCCAGCGAAAACCTTCGCTCGGACATCACGAGCATTCAGCGCGCCATCACGAACACCGACCGCGCTAACCAAGTCATCGCCACCGCCGACTCCGCCCTCGGCCGGGTGAGCTCGCTGCTCAACGACATCCGCGGCCTCGTCACGGAAAGCGCGAACGCCGGCGCCCTCAGCGACGAGCAACTCTCTGCTAACCAACTCCAGGTCGACAGCTCGCTCGAAGCCCTCAACCGCATTGCCCAAACCACGACCTTCCAAGGTCGCCGCCTGCTCGACGGCAGCCTCGACTTCCTCACGACGGCCGGCAGCAACTTCGGCAACATCGCCGACCTGAAGATCGACCAAGCCAACCTCGGCGCCACCGGCAGCGTGTCGGTTTCGGTGAACGTCACCGCCGCCGCTACCCAAGGCCAGGTCAACGTCGCGAACATCCCGGCGCAGGTCACCGGCGTTGCCGCCAGCACGACCGCCACGTTCGCCAACACGGTAACGCAAGCCTCTGGCGCCGTCGCCCTCGACACTGCCGGCCCATCCGGCTTTACGCTGACCGCCGCCGCGGCTGGCCCCGCCGCCGGGGCTGAAGGCAATGGTGCGGTAACTGTCCTCATCGATGCCAACGCATCAGAAGGCACTGTTTACGACGCCAGCACGAACACGCTAACGGTCTCTGTCGACATCGCTGGCGGTAATGACACCGTCGCCGACGTGTACGCGGTCATCAACGCCGGCACCGATTTCGTGGCCTCGGCCATCACCGGCGGCACCGAAAATGTCACCGCCAGCTCCAGCGGTGCGGGTACGCTCACCGGCGGCCGCGACGCCGGCAGCCGCGCCATCACCATCACCGCAGCCACCACCGGCGCCTCGGCGAACGGCAAGACGGTCACCATCGCCGAATCGGCCTCGGTCACCGCTGGCGCCCCCACCGCCGTCGTCGATGGTTCGGGCAACATCACCGTCACGGTCAACGACACGAACGCGACCGACCTCGATGACATCTCGGCGGCCATCAACGCCCTCGCCGACTACAACGCCTCGATCAACGTCGGCACCGGCGATGGTCTGTACAGCCCGACGACCCAGACCCCGCCAGTCGTTGCCAACACCGCCGGCGGCGTCACCGCCTCGGGCGGCATCAGCGGCGACGTGGTGCTCGAACTCGCCGGCTCGAACGGCGCCGAAGTCCTTTCCTTCGGTGCTGGCACCAGCGCCCAAGGCTTGGCCGACGGCATCAACCTGGTGAAGGACGCCACCGGCGTCGAAGCGGTCGTCAACGGCACGACGCTCCAACTGGTCTCGACCAGCTACGGCAGCAAGTCGGTCGTCGACCTCCGCGTCATCAGCGAAGGCAGCACGTCGACCCCGACCGGTACGTTCACGACGGCCATCGCCGACCGTGCTCGTAACACCGGCGCCGACGTCCAAGCCTCGATCAACGGCGTGGTCGTCACCGGCGACGGCAACAAGTTCTCCATCAACACGGCCAGCCTCGACATCAGCGGTTCGCTCACCGCTGGCTTCACCGGCACGGCTTCGTTCACGATCGACGGCGGCGGCGCCCTGTTCCAACTCGGTCAGGACGTCGTCTCCAACCAGCAAGCTCGCCTCGGCATCGCCAGCGTCAACACCGCGAAGCTCGGCGGCGTCAGCGGCAAGCTGTTCCAGCTCGGCACCGGCAACAACGCCTCGCTGGCGACCGACACCACGACCGCTGCCTCCATCGTCGGCGAAGCGATCGACCAGGTCACCTCGCTCCGCGGTCGCCTCGGCGCCTTCCAACGGACGACGCTCGAAACCAACAAGAACGCCCTCAACGACGTGCTTGTGAACCTGAGCGACGCCGAAAGCTCGATCCGCGACGCCGACTTCGCCGCGGAATCGGCTAACCTGACCCGTTCGCAGATTCTCGTTCAGTCGGGCACCACGGTGCTGCAGATCTCGAACCAGAACCCGCAGAACGTCCTGTCGCTGCTCCGTGGTTAATCCTAACCGCGGTTAATTGAAACCTAACGAAGCCGGTTCGGTCCTCAACAGACCGAACCGGCTTTTTTCGTTGAGCGATTTACAATCGAGCGATCCAAGCGTCACGCACGCCAATGAATGGCCCGCCCAAGCTGCCCGACGTCATCCCTGCCGCAAAGACGTTTCCAAGGCTATCAGCGGATACCGTATAGGCGATGTCCGTTCCGCTCGTCCCCAACTGCTCCGTCCACAGGAGCGTCCCGCTGGCATCGTATTTAGTAAAAAATGCGTCCTGGGCGCCGGCGTTCGTGCCGAATAGGTTGCCGTCGGTACGTCCAACGAGATACGCATTGCCCATCCCGTCCGTCGAAACCGCATAGCCGAGATCATAAGCGGTCGTTCCGAGTTGGCGAATCCACAGGAGCGTCCCGCTGGAGTTGTACTTCGCAATGTAGGCGTCATTGCCTCCCATGTGCGTGCCGCCGAGACTCCCTTCGGTCGTGCCGGAGATGTACACGTTCCCTAATCCATCAGCCGAAACGCCGCTGGCCGAATCTTGTCCGCTCGTGCCGATCTGATTGCCCCACAGCTGGGTTCCACTGGCGTCGTACTTTGCAATGAAGGCGTCGCTCAGACCCGCGCTAGCGCCGCCCAGGCTGCCATACGTATGTCCTGAAAGGTAGACGCCTCCGAGTCCATCAGCGGAAACGCCGGTAACCATATCCTGGCCAACTACCCCGAACTGGCGTGTCCACAGCAAAACGCCGCTTGCGTCGTACTTGCAAACGAACGCGTCGTAACCTCCCGCACTTGTACCGGCGAGGACGTCCGTGGTGTACCCTCCGACGTAGACGTTGCCTAAGCCATCAGCCGAAATACCGTAGGCAATTTCATCTCCGATCGAACCTAGTTGCTGCGTCCACAGCAGAGTTCCACTGGCCGAGTACTTGGTCACAAAGACATCTAGGAAACCCGCATTCGCGCCGCCCAGGTTCCCAGCGGTGTAGCCCGCGGCATAGACGTTGCCCAATCCGTCGGCTGAGACGCTAAAAGCAATGTCATGCCCCGTCGTGCCAAATTGCCGAGTCCACAACAACGTGCCGTCGACCGCATACTTGCTGACGTAACCATCCTGGCCGCCCGCGTTCGTGCCTCCGAGATTTCCGAGGGTAAATCCGGAAATGTAAACGTTGCCCAACTCGTCGGTGGACGATCCCCTCGCCTCATCCATACTAGCGGTGCCAAGCTGAGCGATCCAATCTTCATGGATACGTGCGACCCAAACATCTTCCAGCCCGACGTTAGCTCCGCCGAGGCTTCCGTTGGTTAGCCCCGAGATATAGACACTTCCGAATCCGTCGGTTGAGATGCCCCAAGTTTCTTCGTCTCCGCTAGTTCCGAACTGCTCAGTCCACAGAAGCGTTCCGCTGGCATCGTACTTAGTTACGAACGCATCAGATGCCCCCGCGCTCGTCCCTCCAAGATTCCCTTCGGTACGACCGGAGATGTAAACGCCGCCGAAGGCATCGGCGACCATGCCGCCAGACGGAACATCTAAGCTGGCGGTTCCGAGCTGCTGCGTCCAGAGCAGAGTACCGGTAGAGTCGTACTTACTTACGAAGATATCTCTATCACCAGCGTTGACTCCCCCAAGATTGCCCAAGGTGACGCCGGTGATGTACACATTTCCAAGCCCATCGGCCGAGACGCCCGTGCCGACGTCACTGGCAGCAGTTCCGAGTTGCTGAGTCCCAAGAAGCGTTCCGCTGGCGTTGTACTTCATCAGATACGCATCTTGCCCCCCGGCGCTTGTTCCTCCGAGGTTGCCACTAGTGTAGCCGGTGACGTGCACATTCCCCATTCCGTCAAGTGATATGCCGCGAGTGTCGTCCGAAGCGCTGGTCCCAAATTGTCTAGTCCAAAGCACGGCTCCGCTGGCGTCATACTTGCGCACGAAACCATCCATACCGCCGGCGCTTGGACCTCCAAGACTGCCAAAAGTGACGCCTGAGACGTAAATATTCCCTAAGCCGTCTGCCACGATGGCACTGGAATGGTCGACGGAGCTAGTCCCAAACTGTCGCGTCCAGAGGGCAGTTCCGCTGGCGTCGTATTTCCGCACAAAAACATCATCATTACCAGCATTGGTTCCTGCAAGGTTGCCTGCAGTGCGCCCGGTGATGTACACATTCCCTAGCCCGTCGGCCGAGACTTCAAGCCCCTCATCACGAGCACTCGTTCCGAATTGCCGAGTCCAAAGGAGCGCGCCGCTAGAGTCGTACTTACTCAATAATGCATCTATGCCGCCAGCACTCGCGCCGCCCAGGCTTCCAGAGGTGTAGCCCGTCGTATAAACATTGCCCAAGCCATCCGCCGAAACCCCGCGATTTTCGTCCGTGGCGGTCGTGCCTTGCTGAGCGATCCAATCGACATTCATGCTGAGCATCTGCCGGCCTTCAAGCCCTTCCATTCGCAGCGATCGCGAGAAGCTGCCCGGCTGACGACGCTTAGGAAGAGAAGGCGACCGGCGAAGCTTGCGTTTGCGGCCATTCGTCGCGAGAGCCATGAACCAGGAACCAGCGGCGCGAAACATAGCGAAGTCCTTTCGACTATTTCATCTCAGTTGATGTTCAGCAAACGCCGACAGAGCGCGGCGTGGCGATCATCCTACCAATGCCCACCTGGTTGTAAACAAACAATTCAGACATCGATTGTCGCGCCGCGCGACGTACTCGCTTTCAGCGCCGCGGCATCTTGACAACGCGACAATCAAAGCTCTTTCTTCACAACTCCCACACAATCGCCTGCGCGCATATCGCCGCGCGAAAGCAACGCCATTACCGCCGCAGCGGCGACGGTGCTCCTCCGCGACAAAGCCCAAGGGAACTCCCCCGCTCGCACCGCCGGCGCCTCAAGAACATCCGACTACGCAGCGCATGACGGTTTTTCCGACAAGCAGCGTTGAATGGGCTCCCGACTCCGGACGAACTCGCATGCTAGCACCGCGGTTAACAGCATGGAGTATCTGGCGGAACTCTGCCGATAACTCCTGATACGCCGTCGCCCGACGACCGGCTTCGGCGAATGCTCCTCCGCGACGTAGGCTTGCCTGTGGCGAGAACTCCACGCGGCCGACTCGACGCCTTGATGCTGCGATCGAAAGTCTGAACGTATGGGAAAAATCTCCTCCAGCGTCGGTTTGGTCACCGGGCTGAACATCCAGGACACCGTCAAGCAATTGATGGCGGTCGCCGCGCGCCCCAAAGACATCCTGACGGCGCGCAACGAAAGCCTGAAACAAGAGCAGATCGCCTACGACACGCTCGGCTCGAAGCTGCTCAGCTTTCAGTTCACCGCCAACAAGCTCAAGACGAGCAGCGTCTACTCGACCCGCACCGCCACTTCCAGCAACGAAAGCCTGCTCAAGGTCGCCATCGCCACCGGCTCGACGCCTTCGATCGGCTCGTTCCAAATCCGCCCGGTGCAGTCCGCCTCGGCGCAGCAAGTCGTCAGTCAGGTCTTCGAAGGCGCCTCGGCCAATCTCGGCAGCGGCACGTTTTCGTTTGGCTTCGGCGGCTTCCTCGACCAGGGCATCTCGCTCGACCAGATCAACGAAGGCGCCGGCTTGCAACGCGGCAAGATCCGCATCACCGATCGCAGCGGCAGCGCCGCGGTGATCGACCTCAGCTTCGCCCGCACCGTCGACGACGTCGTCGCGGCGATCAACAACAACACCGACGTCGGCGTCAACGCCTCGGTCAGCGGCGACTCGTTCGTGCTCACCGATAGCTCCGGCGGCAGCGGTTCGCTGACCGTCGCCGAAGTCGCTGGCGGTACGACCGCCGCGAGTCTCGGCCTCGGCGGCGTGAACGTCGCCGCGAACACCGCCACCGGCGCCGACATCCTCCGGCTCCACGCGGGGACGAAGCTCTCGACGCTCAACGACGGCAACGGCGTCACCGTAAGCAAGCAAGGCATCGTCGACATTGACGTGTCGCTCTCCGACGGCTCGTCGCTCGGCATCGACCTCCACGACGCCGACACCCTCGGCAAAGTCCTCGAACAAATCAACACGGCCGGCGCCGGCAAACTGACCGCCGCCATTTCCAGCGACGGCAATCGGCTGGAACTCACCGACCTCACCTCGGGGTCGAGCGACTTCAAGGTTGAAAACGGCGTCACCGGCACCGCCGCCGACGATCTCGGCATCGCCACCACGACCAGCGGCTCCTCGATCACCGGCAAACGAGTCCTCAGCGGTCTCCGCGATTCGCTCCTCAGCAGCCTCAACGGCGGCCAGGGAGTCGGCACGCTCGGCACGCTGCAGATCACCGATCGCGCGGGAGTGACTGGCTCCGTCAATCTCGCCGGCGCCGAAACGCTTAGCGACGTCATCTCGGCCGTCAACGCCGCGTCGCCCAACGTCACCGCTTCGATCAACTCCGCGCGCAACGGTTTGGTGATCACCGACAACTCCAACGGCGGCGGCAATCTGCTCATCGCCAACGGCGACGCCACGAACACCGCCGACAAGCTCGGCCTCGCCGCGAATCAAGCCGGCGGCGCCAAAAACTCCGGCGCCCTCAAGCGCCAAACGCTGAGCGAAGCGACGCTCCTCTCCTCGCTCAACGGCGGCAAGGGGGTCGTCTTCGGCGAGGTCCGCGTCACCGACTCCAACGGCGCCGCCCGCACTGCGAACATGAAGTCGTCGGGCCTTGAGCCCAAGACCGTCGGCGACGTCATCGACTCGATCAACCAGCTCACCAACGGCGTCGAAGCCCGCATCAACGACGCCGGCGACGGCATCGTCCTCGTCGACGTCGTCGGCGGCTCGGGCACGCTCGGCGTCACCGACCTCAGCGGCGACATCGCCAAGTCGCTCAACCTCACCCGCGCCAGCACAAAACAAGACGTCAACGGCACGGAACGGCAGGTCATCGACGGCACGAACTCGCACACGATCGACCTTTCCAACCTGCAAAGCTCCAGCGCTGCGGTCCCCCTGTCGTCGCTCAACGGCGGCAAGGGCATCGGCGACGGCGACATTCGCATCACCGATTCGAACGGCAAGTCGCTGGTTCTCGACCTCAACGGCGCCGACTCCGGCATCACCACCGTCGGCCAGGTGATCGACGCGATCAACGCCAAGGCCGAGGCGACTGGCACGAAGGTCGTCGCCCGGCTCAACTCGGCGAAGACCGGCATCGAGCTCGAAGACGCCGGCACGGGCTCGGCGAAGCTCAAGGTCGAAGAGGTCGGCAACGGCACCGCCGCAAAGGACCTCAAAATCCTCGGCGAATCGACGCTCATCGGCGGGAAAAAAATCATCAATGGCGCCGGCGCCTTCACCGCCTCCACCGGCACCCAAACTGGCCTGTCGGCCCTCGCCGCGAAGATCAACGATCTCAAAGCCGGCGTCACCGCCTCGACGGTCTACGACGGCACCGGCTACCGCCTCAGCCTGTCGGTCAACGCCCCCGGCTCGGCGAACCAATTGCTGATCGACTCCGGCACCTCGGCGATGAACTTCACCGAAACCGCGAAGGCCCAAGACGCGGTCATCCTGTACGGCAACAGCAGCACCCCTGGCGGCGGCGTGCTGGTGAGTTCCCAAACCAACGTCTTCAACGGCGCCATTCCGGGCCTGAATCTCACCGTCGGCGGGGCGAGCGATACGCCGATCACCGTCGGCGTAGCGCAAACGGACGAAACGCTGCTCACTTCCGTCGACGAGTTCGTCAAAGCCTACAACTCGCTCCGCGACGACCTCGACAAGCTCACCTCGTTCGACCCGGACGCCCTCACCACCGGCCTGCTGTTCGGCACGAACGAAGCGCTGCAAATCGACACCCGGCTGTCGCGAGCGCTTACCGATCGCTACGCCGGCCTCGGCAACTTCCAGTCGCTCGAGCAAATCGGCATCAGCGTCGACGCCGACGGCCAGCTTGCCGTCAACAAAACGAAACTGAAGTCAGCGTTCGCCAACGATCCGGGCGGCGTTGAGCAATTCCTTTCAAACGCCCAATCCGGCGTCGCGATGAAGATCTCAAAAGTCGTCGACGGTTTGGCCGGCGACGAACATTCGCTCATGGCTTCCAGCAGCGAGGCGCTACAAGCGACGATCGCGTCGAACGAGTTGCGGCTCGATCAGTGGACGACCCAGCTATCTTCGCAAGAAGAACGTCTGACGAACCAGTTCTACCAACTTGAGCTCGTGATCTCGAAACTGCAGCAAAGCCAGTCCGCCCTCGCCGACCTGAAACCGCTGGCGCCCTACACCGGTGCGTAACTCCTAGCCCCGGGCTCCGCCCGGGGGTCGCGCACCACGCCGCGACGACCGGCAGCGCCATCACCGCTACCCCCCCCGGGCAGAGCCCGGGGCTAGCACGCAACGCCGACGATCAAACTACCGCCGCCCTGCCCTCCATGCCGATAAAGTAACTCGCCAGCCAAATCATCCGAGGGGGACGGAATTTTGACGTACGCCAGCGCCAACGCCCGCTATCTCGACGGTCGCGTTCTCACCGCCTCGCAGCCTGAGTTGCAACTCATGCTGCTCGATGGCGCCATTCGCTTCGGCCGGCAGGCGGAACTCCTCTGGAACGTCGCCGAGCAACGCCTCGAGTGCGACAACTTTCTCACCCGCACGAACGACATCGTCGAAGCGCTCGTGCAGGGCCTCGATATGTCTTCGGAGCTTTCGCGCCGCCTGGCCGACGAGTACGCCTTCGCCTTCCGGCAGCTCGCCCTGGCTCAGCTCAACCACGACGCCGCCCCGCTCGCTGCGGCTCTCCACCTGCTCGAATTCGAGCGCGAGACCTGGAAGCAAGCCTGCGAAAAGCTGAAGTCCGAAGCCCCTTCGACGCCGATCGCCCCGCTCGCCGGCGCCCACTACGAATCCGCCGGCCTCTCACTGCAGGGCTAATCGCAGTAGCCGCCGGTCAACGACCGGCCGGAGCGTCACAAAAATCAATGGGGAATGTGGAATGCTGAATGGCGGAAGCGCTAGGAAGCAGTCGCGTCTTCCCCCATTCCCCATTCAGCATTCCCCATTTATCTCGGCTCCGGCGACTCGTTGAGCCGCGGCTACTCGCCCCCTTCGCCGCCCCGGCCGAAATCGGTAGGATGGGCTGCTTACCCAACCCGCCAAACAGCCCGCCACTGCCGAGGTCCGTCGTGTCCGCTACCCAAGCCAAGCAGCTCATCCGCGTCGGTCATAGCCCCGATCCCGATGACGCCTTCATGTTCCACGCCTTGGCGAACGACTGCATCGACACCGGCAAATACCAATTCACGCACGAGCTGGTCGACATCGAGACCCTCAACCGTCGTGCGTTCCAGGGCGAACTTGAGCTGACCGCCGTCAGCATCCACGCCTACGCGTTCCTGCACGACAAGTACGACCTCTGCTCCTGCGGCGCGAGCATGGGCGACGGCTACGGCCCGATGGTCATCGCCAAAGAGCTTTGCACGATCGACGATCTCCGCACGCAGACGATCGCCGTCCCCGGCACGCTCACCAGCGCCTTCCTCGCCCTGCGGCTCTGCCTCGATCGGGATTTCGACCATGTGGTCGTCCCCTTCGATGAAATCATCGAGGTCGTCAACCGCGGCGAGTACAACGGCAAGAAAATCGACGCCGGCCTGATCATCCACGAAGGCCAGCTCACCTACGGCCAAAGCAACCTGAAGCTGATCGTCGACCTCGGCGTCTGGTGGATGGAACTCACCGGCCTGCCGCTCCCGCTCGGCGCCAACGCGATCCGCAAGGACCTCGGCCCCGAAGCGACGCTAGAAGTTCAGCGGCTACTGTACGAGAGCATCAAGTACGGCCTCGACCATCGCGAAGCCGCCCTTGAGCATGCCCTGCAATACGGCCGCGACCTCGACCGCAGCCAGGCCGACAAGTTCGTCGGCATGTACGTGAACGACTGGACGCTCGACTTCGGCGCCCGCGGCCGCGACGCCGTGACGCAGTTCCTGGCGATGGGCTACGAACGCGGCGTCCTGCCGAAGCTGGTCACGCCGGTGTTCGTCTAGCCCCGGGCTCCGCCCGGGGGTCGCGCACCACGCCACAACGGCCCGCAGTGCCGCGCGCATTGAATGGGGTATACTTGCGGCAACAACGCCGCAACGTACCCCAGCGAGCCCCTCCCTTTATGGGAGGGGTCTTCCGCCCCAATGCCCGCTTGGCAACAAACCCTCGACGCCATCGTCGCCGACGCGACGCCCGACCTCGTCGCCCTGCGCCGCCGCCTCCACGCGAACCCCGAACCGAGCGGCGCCGAGCTCCAAACCAGCCTCGCCCTCTACCAGGCGCTCGACCAACCCGGCCTCGCCCTCCGCATGGGCCCCGACGGCTGCGGCGTCCTCGCCGACAACCGCTCCGCCGCGCCCGGCCTGCCGCGCATCGCCTTCCGCGGCGACATCGACGCCCTCCTCATCCACGAAGCGAACGACGTCCCCTACCGCAGCACTCGCGAAGGCGTGATGCACGCTTGCGGCCACGACGCCCACGCCGCCATCGCCACGCACGTCGCCCTCGCACTTCACAAGCTCGAAGCCAGCGGCGCAGCCCCTTGGCCCCTCCGCTGGCGGGCCATCCTGCAGCCCGCCGAAGAAACCGCCGCCGGCGCGCGCAGCCTGATCGCCGCCGGCGCCCTCGACGGCGTCAGCTCGATCTTCGCCCTCCACGTCGATCCGCCCCGCCCCACCGGCGAGATCGGCCTCTGCGTTGGCCCGTTCACCGCCAACTGCAACGACGTCACGATCATCGTCCGCGGCCGCGGCGGCCATGGCGCCCGTCCGCACGAATCGCGCGACCCAATCGCCGCCGCCGCGCAGCTCGTCAGCAGCCTCTACCAGTTCATCCCCCGCACCACCGACAGCTTCGACTCGGTCGTGCTCAGCTTCGGCCGCATCGCCGGCGGGCAGAACGCTAACGTCATTCCTGAAGAGGTCGAACTTGACGGCACGCTCCGCACGCTCGACGACGCCGTCCTCGCCCAGACGATCGAGCAGATTCATCAGATCGCCCGCGGCGTCGAAGAGATCACCGCGACGCAAATCGAAGTCCGCGTCGACGGCGGCATCCCGTCGGTTCGCAACGACGCAGCCGCCAACCGCATCCTCGAAGAAGCCGCCGAAACCACCCCCGGCGTCATCGCCCGCGTCATCCCCCGCCCGAGCATGGGGGGCGAAGATTTCGCCTGCTACCTCGACCACGTCCCGGGCGCCATGTTCCGCCTCGGCATCGCCGCCGGCGACGGCGTCATACGCCCGCTCCACACGCCCACCTTCAACGTGAACGAAGCCGCCCTGCCACTTGGAGTGAAGATTCTAGCCAGAGCCGTGATCCTCGCCTGCGAACCTGCAGCCGGCGCATAAGTTGCATCAGTAGCCATTAGGGTTAAGGGTTCAGGGTTCAGCAAAAACCCTTCTCCCTCCTGAACCCTGAACCCCAACACCTGAACCCTCTGCGTATGCCCCCCATCGAGTTCACCCCCAACCGCCACCCTTCCCTCGGCATCGAGCTCGAACTCGGCCTCGTCGATCTCCAAACATCCAACCTCTCGAACTCCTTCAACCAGCTCGTCGAGCGCCTCCCCGACCGCGGCGGCAATCGCTTCAAGCCTGAGATCATTCAGTCGGTCGTCGAGATCAACACCGACGTCTGCCAATCGATCGGCGAAGCCGAACGCGATCTCCGCGGCCGGCTCGGCGTCGTCGAAGCGGCCGCCGACGCGCTCGGCCTCGGCCTCTGGTGGGGCGGCGTCCACCCCTTCGCCCGCTGCGACGAGCAACAAGTCACGCCCGACGAGCGCTACCTGAAACTCGTCGACCTGCTGCAAGTCCTCGCCCGCCGGATGATGACCTTCGGCCTGCACGTTCACGTCGGCGTCGACAGCGGCGACAAAGCGGTAATGATCTGCGACCGCATCATGCGACACCTGCCGACGCTGCTCGCCCTCTCCAGCAGCAGCCCGTTCTGGGAAGGCGAAGCGACCGGCCTTCACTCCTACCGCTCGAAGGTGATGGAAGGCCTCCCCACCGCCGGCCTCCCGCCGCTGATGCGCAACTGGAGCGAATACGTCTGGCTGGTGAACCACATGGTCGGCACCGGCTTCATCAACACGATCCGGGAACTCTGGTGGGACGTCCGCCCCCACCACAACTTCGGCACCGTCGAAATCCGCATGTGCGACATGCCGGGCAACCTCAGCGACGTGCTGTCGTTAGCCGCCCTGATGCAGTGCTTAGTGAAGGCGCTCTCCGACGAAATCGACCATGGCGCCTACCAACACGACTGCCACCCCATGCTCGTCGCGCAGAACAAGTGGCGGGCCGCCCGCTACGGCAACAAAGCGCAACTCGTCGACTCCCACACCTACACGGCCCACACGCTGCCGCAGATTGTCGACAACTTAGTCGAACGCCTATCGCCCACCGCCGAAGACCTCGGCTGCCGCGAGCATTTAGAACGCTGCCGCCAACTCGCCGCCGGCCCCAGCTGGGCCGAACGCCAACTGACGCTCGCCGCACAGAAAGGCGGACTTCCCGCCGCCGTGACCGCGCTGCTAAAACAATCGCGCACGACCTGATCGCCGCCGCACGGGGCGCTCCACTCCCCCGCCCCGCCAAACCGCTCCCCACATCACCACGCCCATTTAGCCCCGTCCGCTCGCGGCGGGCGTTCCGGCGGCGTTCTGGGTGCCACTGGCGTGTCGCCAGTGCGGAAGCGGGGACACGCTCGGCGCTTCCGAAAACGCGCGGCCAACGGCCGCGGCTTTACATCCCGACGGCCTAGAACCCTCCGCGCGCCCCATCACTTACTCACCTACTCACCGTTCCCCCGCCACTACCCAAAATACTCCGGCTCGTTCCCCGCCTTCCACTTGATATTGCATCCCAAGCTCGCCCGCTGCTCGCTTGCCGGCGCCGCTCCCGCGATCACCGCATCCAGCGCCGCACGCAAATCCTTCCCCGTCACCGGCACGCCGTTCCCCGGTCGGCTGTCATCGAGCTGCCCCCGGTAAACCAGCTTCCGATCTTGATCGAAAAGAAAAAAGTCGGGCGTGCACGCCGCGCGGTAGGACTTCGCCACCGCTTGCGTCTCATCGAATAAATACGGGAACGCGTATCCCCGCTCTTCCGCTTCCGCCACCATCCGCTCGGGCGAGTCGGCCGGGTGGGTCGCCGTATCGTTCGAGTTGATTCCCACCACCGCGACGCCGCGGCCCGTGTATTCGCTGCCGAGCCGCGCCAGCTCGTCCGCCACGTGAACCACGAACGGGCAGTGGTTGCACATGAACATCACCAAGAGGGCCGGCTTGCCCGCAAAGTCTGCCAATGCCACCTCGCGGCCATCCACATTCATCAACTTGAAGTCGGGCGCTGCCGTGCCGAGCGGCAACATCGTGCTGGGAGTCCGAGCCATCGCAATTCTCCAATCTCTTTTGATAAATCGAGCGGCCCCGCAGCGAGCGCCGAACAATGAGTATCGAACAACCCGCCCCCCTCGACAACCGCCGACGCCGCCGTCGGTCGGCAACTAGAGGAAACGCCTATCGCATCGATCGCCCGATTGTCTGAACCACGCGCGACGGCCAAGCGTCTGGATGAGAGGAAGAACAACCCGCGAATCACGCGAATCACCGCGAATAAGAAGCAAATCCCTGTCTTTCATTCGCGCCAATTCGCGTGATTCGCGGGCTCTCCCCAAACAAAGCCGTTCGTTGACATCGCCAGCCATCGCCAAGATAATCGCGGATCGGCGAAAACCGCCTGAATTGAACCACTCCCCTGGCTGATCCGTACCACCTGCCGGGGAAATAAGAGAGATCATCAAACCGAGCCGTCGCCGTCGACGGCCCACGAGGAACCGGAGGAATACCATGGGCGCGATTCAAGAAATCACCGACACCAACTTCGACAGCGAAGTGCTCAAATCGGCTCAGCCCGTGCTGGTCGACTTCTGGGCGCCCTGGTGCGGTCCGTGCCGCCAGATCGCGCCGCTGATCGAACAACTAGCCGGCGAAAACTCCGGCTCGGCCAAGGTCGTGAAGCTCAACGTCGACGACGCGCCCCACAGCGCGCAAAGCTACGGCGTCAGCAGCATCCCGACGCTGATGGTCTTCAAGGACGGCGAAGTGGTCGACCGCTTCGTGGGCGTCCAACCGAAGACCCGCCTGCAACAAGCAATCGACTCGGCCAAGGGTTAACCCGCTTAACCCCCGGTTCTTTAAACCGGGGGCGAACCGCGAACCCAACAGCGCACGCATCACCGCTCGGCCCCCGGTTTAAAGAACCGGGGGCTAAGCGTTTTTCCTGGCTTCCCGCAACGGGGCCGACTCCCTCTCCCCCACAGACACCGAAGCCATGATCCACGTCCTAGCCACCATCGAACTCGCCGACGGCGTTCGCGAGAAGTTCCTCGGCGAGTTCCACCGCATCATCAGCATCGTCCGCGACGAAGACGGCTGCATCGAATACGGCCCCGCGATCGACCTGAAGACGAGCGTTTCCACCGGCGAAGCCCGCGACAACGTCGTCACCGTCATCGAAAAATGGTCAAGCGTCCCAGCGCTCGAAGCCCACCTCAAAGCCCCGCACATGGCGAGCTACCGCGACCGCGTGAAGGACATGATCCGCGACGTGAAAATCCAGGTCTTAGCCCAGGCCTAATCAAGCCAGCAAGATCCCACCGCAACGCATCCCCCAACCTTAGCCCCCGGTTCTTAAAACCGGGGGCTTTTCGTTGCGCCACAAAACCCGCTCCGAAGCCTTCGCTCGCATTCAATACATATCCTCTTTGCGTATTCCTTAGCACCTTTGCGCCTTTGCGAGAGACATCTCCCCGCCCCCACGCCAGAGGGGTGGCCGAAAATAGCTCCTCACCACCGCCCCGCAATCGGCTAAGGTGAAGTCCATCGCGCCGCAGCGTTCCGGAAATGCTGCGCGCACAGCCCGAACTCGGCCAACAAACCTCAACGCGAACCGAACCGCTCAAACCAAAACCACAAAGCCCCCAACTTGCCATCAACTGTCGCCTGTCGCCTCGCCAATCGCATGAAAAACCACACTTAATCGACTGACACTAAACGACTTACAATATGTCGCCAAAAATCGCATCTCGACTCACAAGCGACGCCAAACGCGACACGAACCTTTATTCAACATTTGTGGGAGGGGTCTCCGACCCCGAAGCAGCGGTGAGCAGCCCAAGCCGTTAGTGGTGGCTACCAACATCGGCGTCGGAGACGCCTCCCACAAACAACTTGTTAGCGAGACGCCTTTCCGCCGCCAGCACTGCCAGCTCCCGCCGTCCCAAAAACTTCATTCCAGGCAATTCGGCCAAACTTTGCCGGCCCGCCGTGCCGATCGTTCCAGTTAGGCAATCTTTGCGGGTTGTGAGGGCGATTGCGCTCCCCACCCGCGCGGACACCGACGCCCTCATCGGGCGACCAACTTCGATCACGGCATGGCGAGCGAACGACCACACCCCAGCGACGACGAGAACCGCGAGCAGCCGCAACGCGAGATGCGGCTCGACGCTGCGCACCCGGTCCGCCGCGCGGGGGGCGAGGCTCGCCCGCGCTCCGGCGTCATGGCGATGGCCGGCGCCTCCGACGAACTCGTCATCGCCGGGCAAGCCGCTGAACAAGCATTCGACGACGCCGATCCGCAACTCGAAGTCGTCGCCGAAGTCGACGCCGACGCCCTGCCCGCTTGGCTGGGTCTCGACGACGCATCGGCCATGGACGGCGACGGACCGTTGCTCGGTTCGGCGAACATGATCGCCCAGCACGCTGCGAACCTCGCCGAGCGGCTGCAAGGCCGGCTCACCGAAGTCGATCGCCGCGAGGCTCGACTCAACTCGCAAGAAGCCGAATTCGATTCCCGCATTCGCAACGCCCGCCTCTGGATCGATCAGCGCGAAGGCGAGCTGACCGAACTGCAGGAACGGCTCGAAACTTGGGAAGCCGAACTCACCGATCGCCAAACGCTCGCCGCGGCCCAGCTCGAAGAAGCCGACGAGCTGATGCAACGGCTCAAGGAACTCAGCGAGCGCGAGAAGAAGCTCGCCGCTCAGGAGCTGGAGCTTGAACTCGGCGTCACCGAGCAACAAACCAAGCTCGACGCGCTCGACTTCGAAACTGCCGGCTGCCGCACGCGGCAGCTCGAACTCGACGACGCGCGGCAAAAGTTCGAAAAGCGGCAACGCGAACTCGATTCGCGCGAGGCGAAGCTCTACGTCGAACACGAACGCGCCTCGCACGAGCGGCTCGCCCTCGACGCACGACAAAAAGAACTCGACGCCCGCGAAACGCGCGTCATCACGCAAGAGGCGAGCCTCGCCGATTGCGAACGCCGCCTGGCCGAAACGGCCGGCGAGCTCGAATTCAAGCGAGCCGAATTGCAGCAAATGCGGGCCTCCGCCGAAGAGCGGGCCGCCAGTCTCGTCGACGACGAACGCCGCATGGAGTTCCGCCAACGCGAAATCGAAACCGCGCTCAAGCGATTCGAACGGCTCGGCATCGTCGAAGGCCGCATCGCCGAAGTGCAGCAGCAGGCCGACCAAATCGCCATGCGCAGCGGCTACCTCGACAACGCCGAGGCGATGCTCGCCGAACGGCAGCTGCAGATCAGTGAAAAGGAACGCGAGCTCGAACACGATCGCCTCGCGTTTGAGAATCAGGTTGTTCGTGAACGCCGCGCCCTGGCGTCCGCCGAGGAAGCTTCGCGCTTAGCAAGCGACGAGCAATCGCGCTCGCTCGCGCACCAGCACGCCGAACTCGACAAGCGGGAACAAGCGCTCGAACAAGTCGCCGAGCAACTCCGCGCCACGCAGCGCGAAGCCCTCGAACTGCGACTGGCCACCGAAGAAACTTGGCTGCAACTGCAAGGCGTCCTCGCCCCGTCAACGCTCGCACGCTCGGTCGCCCACGTCCGGGCGCGCTTGACGGAACAGTTCCAACTCACCAGCGACGAACTGAAGCGCCGCCGCAGCGACCTCGAAACGGCGCGGCTCGAAATCACCGAACAGTTCAACGCGCTGCAACAGCAGCGGCAAGAACTCGATCGTTGGGCCCACAATCGTGATCGCGACATCGAGAACCGAGCGTCGCTGCTCGTGGCTCGCGAGCAAGAACTCGACGCCCAACAGCGGCACTATCAGCAAGACGCCCGCCGCTGGGAGCAGGAGCGGAGCGAGTACCAGCAAGAGATTCAGCGACTGCTCGCCGAAATCCGCAACGACTTCCGCGCCGCCGCGTAGCTCACTTAGCGGCGGCCGCCCCAGAAAAACTCAACTCTGAGGTCCCCTCCCCTTGAGGGGGAGGGTTAGGGAGGGGTGAAAGCAGCGGGTACCAGGGTTCATCCCCCCTCCCCAGCCCTCCCCTCCAGGGGGAGGGAGCCAGAACATTCACGGGGCCTGAATTACCCCGTATTAATCCGATTTATTTACCATCAGCGCATAAAAAAAGGGCGAGCCTCCCGCAAGCGGAAGACTCACCCTTCGATAGTTATTAGGTAGCTTCGACTTCAGCAGCCGGTTCGGCCGCTTCCTGCGACGGCTTCGCATCCTTTTCAGAAGCTTCCGGCTTCTCGTCGGCCTTCTCTTCGGCGGCAGCGGCTTCATCAGCCGGCTTAGCAGTTTCAGTCACTTCCTTCGCCGTCTCTTCGCCCGGCATCGGGAAGTCACGCGCCTCAACCTCTTGACCTGCCGTCAGTTCGCGGGCTTCGGAGACGATCGCCATCGCTCCCTGAATCTCCTCACGGCTGAAGTACGGTTCGCGGACGTGAGTCCGTTCCGTGCCGGTCAGCTTCTGGCTCAGCTCGTCGAAACCGACGTTGCTGTTCATGTTCCAGATCGCCGCTTGAGCGGCGCCGGTCGGCAGGTCGCCGTTGGCGTAGGCCGCGATCACTTCGATGACCGCCGGATCCTTGATCACGTTCTCAATCGGCAGGATCGCGTATGGCTTGCTCGACGAAGGCTCGCGCTTGCCGTGGTCCATGCACAGCAGCGGCACATCGACGCGAACGGTCTTTTCCGGCGGAATGCTGAAGCCGCCACGGCCGCCGCCCCCGCCACGACCACCGCCGAAGCCACCCCCGCCACGACCGCCGCCGCCCCCGCCTCGTCCAGCGCCGCCGCCGACGCTTTGCATGCCGCCGCCCATCATACCGCCGCCCATGCCGCCACCCATGCCGCCGCCCATACCGCCCATCTGAGCGAGGGGAACGCCGATGAAGGCATCGGGGATTTCAACCGTCAGCGGTTGGTTTGTCTTGTTCTCCATGATGATCCGGCCGCGCTTCGAGTTCTTCGCGACGAAGCTCGCATTGACCGAGCCGCTCTTCATCGCATCGAACAGGTCGACCGACTCGGCGGCCGCAGGGCTCGGGGCCCCTTCGCCATGGGCAACGCTCAGCGGAGCCGCCACTTCGGCAGCCAAAAACAGCAAGGCAAACATCGACGCAACGGAGCGTTTCATGGCGGTCATCACAGCGTGAAAGGTAGACAGCGCCGCCGGACCGATTCGGGACCCTCCCGCGGCCTGGGGACGACCTCTCCAGCATAAACCACCGCCCCGCGGATTTCCAAGGAAAACCCCCGCCCGCGGCCCGCCGGGGGCTCGAAAATGCGGGCTGTAACCTGCCCGCAGCCGCCGATCTGCCCGAAATCGGCCCGATTGCGGGGCACCCTCGCGGCCCCCTGGCGCCATACTTATGGAAGCGATTCTTCGCCCCTTTCCGCCCTTCGCTGGCCGCCGCCAGCCTCGCCGCGTGTCGACCCCAGCAGCCACCGCCGCCCCACGCCGCCCGTGGATCGTCTCCCCCTCGTGGGACCTGTTTTATCTGGTCCTCACGCCGCTGCTAATCGTCCCCGCCGTGCTGGTCGCCGCCCGCCAGTGGCTGAGCCCCGAAGAGATCTACCTGGCCGTCATTTCGTTCGCTTCGCTCGGGCACCACCTGCCCGGGTTCATGCGAGCCTACGGCGATCGTGAACTCTTCAATCGGTTCCGCTGGCGGTTCCTGCTCGCCCCGCCGCTAATCCTCGCGCTGGCGCTCCTGTTCAGCCCACCCGCCTCGGTAGCTCAGGCGCTCCATTTGCCGTGGGTTCACCTGCATGGCCTGGAGTTGATTCTCCTCGTTTGGGGAACCTGGCATGGGCTGATGCAAACCTACGGCTTCATGCGGATCTACGACATCCGCCGCGGCGAGAACGACCGTACCGATGCGAGGCTCGACCACGCCCTCTGCCTGGTGATCTTCGCCGCCGGCGTCCTCTTCAGCGATACCCGCATGTTCGGCGTCGCGAGTGCCATGTGGCAATGCGGCCTCCCAATCTTCGGCCCGGAGGCGCTCGCCACGGTCCGCTGGATCGTCGGCGGCATCTCCGCGATCGTCCTCGCTCTCTACGCAGCCAACTTGATCGCCCGCAGCCGCCGCGGCTTGCCGATCAACTGGATTAAGCTGCTGCTCGCCGCGTCGACTGGCTGGTTCTACTGGTACTGCGGTCGCCTGTCGACGAACCTCCTCATCGGCATCGCGATGTTCGAGATCTACCACGCGGTGCAGTACAGCGCGATCGTCTGGATCTACAATCGCCGGCTGTTTGAGAAAGCGGGCGAGCGCTTCGGCCCGCTCGGGTTCATGTTCCGCGATCGGGCGACGATGCTCGGCATCTACCTCGCCGCGATCGCCGCGTACAGTTCAATCCGCTTCGTCACCGCCCACGCCGGCGACCGGATGTTCAGCGGCGATCTCGACGACGCTCGCCAGTGGCTAATCGCCGCGTTCGTCACCTCGTCGTTCCTCCACTTTTACTATGACGGGTTCATCTGGAAGGTGAGCGAGCGAAAGACGCAGGACGCGCTCGTCGACGCCGCGGCGCCGGCATTCGAGAACTTCGTGCCGGCGTTCCTCCATGCCGGCAAATGGGCCGTGCTGATCGCGATCGCCGCGATGCTCATCGGCGCCGAACGGATGTACGCCCGCGGCGAGACTCGGCAGCTGGCGATGCTAACCGCCCTCGCCCGGCTGACGCCCGACGTTCCCGAAGCCCGCAAGATTGCGCAGCAGCTAGACTATGCCAGCGCGGACGAGCAGTATCAACAAGGGCTGGCCGCTTTGGAAAAGGGCGACGCGGCCGCGGCCGTGGCCCCGCTGCGCGAAGCGATCAGGCTCGACTCGAAGCACTTCCTGGCGCACCTCCAGCTCGGCGATGCGTTGCTCGCCCTCAATCAGCCAGCCGCCGCAGTCGGAGCGTATCACCGCGCCATTCAGCTGCAGCCGGAAGTCGCCGAAGCCCGCGTCGGCCTTGCCGAAGCGCTGCTCAAGTCGGGCGAGCGCGACGCGGCTGAACAATGCCTGCGCGAAGGGCTGGAAGCGACGCCCGACTCGCCGGAGCTGAACCTCACGCTCGGCATCTTGCTTAGGCAAACGGGGCGGCAGGCTGCGGCCCAACCCTTCCTCGACCGCGCGGCTCAGCTTGGATTGAGCCCTTAGTTGCTTTTTATCGAGCATTCCTGCCGCCGCTGCGTCGTCGACGGCAAACTCCCGTTTTCTGCGGAACGCGCGCCAATAAACCATTAATATGGTGGCTACATCCACTATCTCTCTGTATGCTGGCAGTCTCGCTTAGATTCGGGCCCAACAAGCAGCCCACGCATCTGTGATTAAAGCTCCCCTGAGTCCTCTCTATGAAGCTCCGCATTGTTCATATTCTTCTGGTCGCTGCACTGACGAACTTGCCAGCCATCGCGGCTGATCGAATCGTTGCTCAAACAGGCGACTCAGCCCCCGGGACCACGGGCCAATTCTCCACGTTCTTCATCACCGCCGACGGGCCGTCGCCCCCAGTTCTCAACAACGCCGGCCGAGTCGCCTTCTCCGCCACGCTGACGAACAACTTCGGCGGCGTGACCGCGCCGAATGACACTGGCGTCTGGTCGGATGGCGGCGGCGCGCTCGCCCTCGTCGCGCGTGAAGGATCGGCCGCGCCCGGCGGTCCCGCTGGCGCGCTCTTCCGCCGCGCCGCCAATCCGGTGATCAATTCCTCAGGCGCCGTCGCCTTCGGCGGCCTCCTACGCGAGAACGTGGCAGGAGTCACCCTGGATAGCAACAGCGGCATCTGGTCGAACGCAGGCGGCCCCCTCCAGATGATTGCTCGCGAGGGAACGCAAGCCGTCGACACGCCGGCAGGCGTCGATTTCGCGACGCTCATCGATCTCACCTTGAACAACGCCGGGCAAACCGCGTTTCGCGGCACGGTTCGCGGCGCCGGCGTGGATGCGACCAACGAACCTGGCATCTGGGCACAGAACGAGAGCTTGCTGCACCTCGTCGCGCGCGGCGGCCAGCATGCAGCCGGGACGCCAGCGGGCACGAGCTTTAAGTCGTTCTTCAATAGCCACCCATCGATGAACCAGAACGGAGCAATCGCGTTCCGCGCCTCGATTCAAGGAACAGGCGTCGGCTCCGGCAACGACGTTGGCATCTGGGCGCGGCGGAACAACGCCCTTTCACTGGTAGCCCGCGAAGGGAGTCAAGCGGCCGGGCTCGAAGCGGGAAGATTGCATCGGTACTTCGCAACAGATCCCGTGCTGAATGCTTCAGGCACGATGGCGTACGTCTCGCAGACGTGGAAGACAAACGCGTACGACTATCCTGTCATCTACGTCGAAAATGACGGCGTCGCGACGCCAGTGGTTCGAAGCGGCGATGTTGCGCCGGGGTCAACGTGGAATACAAGCTTCTTTGACTTTTCTTCACTACTGCTTAATAACCGAGGCGATATTGCTTTCCAAAGCCTACTCAGCAGTGGCATGGAAAGCATTTGGGTCCGCAAGCAGGGAAGCTTGCAGAGATTGGCTCTCCAAGGAACGCTGGCTCCCGGCGCAGACGGTGCGTCGTTCCTCAGTTTCAGCGACTTGGCCTTCAACAACGCCGGCCAGGTCGCATTTGTGGCCACGCTGAGTGGATCAGGCATTTATGAATGGAATGATGCCGGAATCTGGGCGTCGACTCCGGCCGGGGAACTGCGCTTGGTTGCCGTGGAAGAACAGTCTTGGGACAGTTTTGATCTCTTTAGCTCACTCGATGGGCTTTTTTTCGAGGGCGGATCGGGCAATGGCGATGGCCAGCGCAGCGGATTCAATGATCGAGGCGAGCTCGCCTATCTCGCCACTTATTCTAGCGGCGGCAACCGGCTCATCGTTTCTGACAAGGTCGCTCTCTCGCCTGTCGATTTCGACGGCAACGGCGCAGTCGACGGCGGCGACTTCCTCGCATGGCAGCGCGGCTACGGCAAAACCACCGGCGCCTTGCCCGCGCATGGCGACGCCAATGGCGACGGCGACGTTGACGCAGCCGACCTCGCGGCGTGGCGAAATGCGTTCGGCAGCGCGAACGCTGCGAACGTAATGAACGCCGTTCCCGAACCCGCGACCGGAGCGCTCGTGGGCCTCGGCGCCATCGGCCTTTTGGTCGGCGCAGCCCAACGTAGGAACGGGGTTCTCCCGAACTGATAAAAGCCACCGGCTCTGCCGATGGACGTAGCGCAAGCACGGCGAACGAGCACTTCATCCACCGGCGAAGCCGGTGGCTCTCATGCACGCTCAGTCCTGAACCGGACTAGCCCCGACGTTTCGTCGTCTCGCTCTTCATAAACGCCAGCGCATCGCTCGCGAGTTGGTCTTCGCTCTCGTACATCCGCCGCCAAATCTTCGTGGCGGCGGCGACTTCCGGCATCGCCAAACCGAACGCTTCGACGACCATCCAGCCGTCGTACCCCGTCTTCGCCAACGCGTCGAAGTTCTCCGCCCAGCGGACGTTCCCTTTGCCGGGCGTGCTGCGGTCGTTTTCCGAGATGTGCACATGGCCCAGGTGTGGCGCCGCCGTGGCGATCGCGGCGGGGATGTTCTTTTCTTCGATGTTCGAGTGGAACGTGTCGTACATCAGCTTGCAGCGGGGATGAGCCACGTCTTGCACGAAGCGGGCCGCGTCCTGCATGCAGTTCATCATGTAGCACTCGAAGCGGTTGACGGCCTCGACCGTGAGCGTCACGCCCGTCTTGGCGGCGTGCTCGGCGACCTCGCGCATCGTTTCGACGCCCCACTTCCACTCATCCTTCGTCGGGCCGGCGCCACTGAAGCTGCCGAGCGCCGAGTGGAACGGGCCGCACATGGTGACGGCGCCGAGCGCTTCGCAACAATCAACCGCGAGCTTATTGCCCGCCACGCCCTTCGCGCGAATCGCGGCGTCGGGGCTCACCGGATTGTCGGCGTCGGTTCGCACGGTGACCGCGGTACGCTCAAGGCCGGCGTCGTCGAGCCGCTTGCCCCACTTGCCGTAAAACTCCTCATTGAGTTCGAACATGGGGACTTCGACGCCGTCGTAGCCCATCTTCTTCAGCCGATCGAGCACCGGCAGAATCGAATCGTCGAGGTGGGCGGTCCACAGCAGCAGGTTCATGCCGAACTTCATCGGGCGTCTCCACGCGGCAAAAGAGAGGAAGAGTCAGACCAAGCGAACGTGGCCGAAGCCGCCTGCTCGCGACACTTAACTTAGACGCGCGAGCGCAGAATTTCCACCGGCAGAACCGGCGGACGAACCCTTGGAATCAGCCACGCGATTGCGAGAATGCCCTAGCGAAAGCAGCGGTCGTTAAAGATTCCCGACGCGAGCGGCTTGACTAGCGCCGCACGCCGTCGACGTCGAGCAGCAACGAATTCGACATCGCGTTGCCGAATTGCTCGAAGCCATCGAACTGCCAGACGACCTTCTTCGTCTTGGGATCGATCTCGACGAGCGTCGGCTGTCCCGGGCCGGCGTGGCAGTTGCCGATGACGTACTGCCCGTTCGGCAATACCTCGAGCGTCGTCACCCAGGCGAGCGTGATGCCGGGCAGTTCGTTTTGCTCCAGCTTCCAGACGACTTCTTTCGCCGGCGTCACTTCGATGACGCTGTGGCCGTTGCCGGTCGAGATGAGCGTGTTACCGTTCGCCAACCGCACGGCAGCAAAGCACTTGTTGCCGAACGCCTCCGGCCCATGCCCGTCCGCCGCCGGCTTATCGAACATGGGAACCTCGTATTCCCAAACGATCTTCCCGTCCCCGTCGTACTCGCGCACCATGCCGTCGCCTTCGTGGCAAACGAGGTAGTGGCCGTCGTCGAGTTTCCGCACGAGCCGCGTGTCGGTGTGCGGGTGCGGATGCTCGACCTTGAGCGGAATGGTCTTCTCAATCTTCCCCTCGCGATCGATCTCGATGATCCGCGCGGGGCCTGATTCGGCGATCATCAGCTTGCCGTCAGGCAGCGGCTGAAATGAGTGAACCTCGACCGGCTTGCCATCATTACCGCCCTGCTTGGCTGAATCGTACGACCAGACGATGTGACCATTCGCCGGATCGATCTCGACGACCTCCGCCCCGCCCCGCTGGACCATGAAGTGGCCGTTCGGCAGTCGGTGGATGTCGTGAATCCCGCCCCACGGCTTCTCGCGTTCGATCGAGCCATCGGGGGCGACGATTGCGAGGCGGTCGTTACCCTGCGTGGCGAGGCGATGCCCCTCCGCCGAGCAGACTGATGCGTATAGCGAGCCGGACAACAGAGCTAGTAGGGAAAAGTATCGCACCACGCACTCCGCGAAAAGAATTTGGTTCGGGCTGCGAGAGGCTCGCACGCCTCCGGATGAATTCGATCAATTAGGTCGCGACGACCTACTCGTCATCGTCTTCGGCGCCACCGATGCGGTCCTTCCCGACCCACTTCCGCAGGACTTCGGGAATGAGGATTGAGCCGTCGGGCTGTTGGCAGTTCTCCATGATCGCAATCAGTGCTCGGCTGATCGCCACCGCGGTACCGTTGAGCGTGTGGACAAAGTTCGTCCCCTTTTCACCCTTCGTCTTGTAGCGGATGTTGAGCCGCCGCGATTGGTAGTCAGTGCAGTTCGACGTGCTGGTGACTTCGCCATACTCGCCGCCGTCGCCGCGGCCTGGCATCCAGGCTTCGAGGTCGAACTTACGGTAGGCCGGCCCGCCGAGATCGCCCGAGGCGATGTCGAGGACGCGGTAGGGGATGCCGAGGCCGTCGAAGATTTCGCACTCGAGTTCGCAGAAGTAATTGTGCATGTCCTCGCTCTGCTCAGGGAGCGTGAACGCGAACATCTCGACCTTCGTGAACTGGTGGACGCGGTAGAGGCCGCGCGAGGCGCGCCCGGCGGCGCCCGCTTCGGTGCGGAAGCAGTGGCTGATTCCGCAAAGCTTGATCGGCAGGTCGTCGGCGTCGATCGTGATGCCGGCGTACAACCCGCCGAGTGTGATCTCCGAAGTCGCGACCAGGTTCAGGTCGAAATTCTCGACCGTGTAGATTTGCGTTTCCGGCCCGCGCGGAATGTAACCGACGCCGGCCAAAATCTCGCCGCGAGCGAGGTCGGGGGTGATCGTCGGCGTAAACCCTTCCTTCACGAGCAGTTCGACGGCGTACTGCTGCAGCGCCATTTCAAGCAGCGCCGCTTCGTTCCGCAGGAAGTAAAACCCGTGGCCGGCGATGCGGGCGGCGCCTTCGAAATCAATCAGGTCGTGCTGCTCGGCGAGTTGGACGTGGTCCTGCACCGGGAACCGCATGGGCGTCACCTGCGTGGCGCCTTTCCGCAGCTCGCGACTCGCATCCTCGCCGCCGCGGGGCGACTCGGGGTGCGTCATGTTCGGCAGGCTGCGGTAGATCGCCCCCGCCTCGGCGTCGATCCGGTCGAAGTCGGCCTGCTTCGCTTCCTTCGATTCCCGCAGCTGGCGGCCTTCTTCCTTACGGGCTTCGCGCTCCGCATCATCCTTCGCTTGGCCGATCGACTTGCTGACGACGTTAGCCTGCCGCGACAGCTCTTCGATTTCCTGCTGCAGCGAGCGGCATTCGGTTTCGAGCTTTACGAACCGCGCCACGTCGGCCTTCATGCCGCGGGCGTCGCAGTTCTGCTGAACAGATTCGGCATTCTCGAGAATAAAGCGCTTATCAAGCATGGGGGGCGATGCTTTCTGTGCGTGTCGATTTGCGAGGAAACGGGAAACCGCAGCTTATTTCTTAATCGCCGCCAACTCCTGCCACAGCGCCGCGCTCGCACGCGTGCCGCGGTGGAAGTCGTCGAGCGAGAACTTTTCGTTTGGGCTATGGGGATTGTCGTCGTTCTGTCCCCAGCCCAGCAGCAGGACGTCGGCGTTGAGTAGCGATGCGAATGTATTGACGATCGGGATGGAACCACCTTCGCGGATGAAGACGGGCCGGCGACCGAAGCCCTTCTCCACGGCGACGGCCGCCGCTTGCAGGTAGGGGCTATCGAGCGGGAACACCACCCCGGGGGCGCCATGATGCTCGACCAGCTTCATCTTGATCCCCGGCGGCAGCAATTCTTCGAGCCGCTTCTTTAAGCCCGCGGCCACCTTGTGGGGATCTTGGTTCGGCACTAGCCGGCAGCTCAGCTTGGCGGTCGCCTTGGCCGGCAGCACCGTCTTGGCGCCGGCGCCTTGGTAACCGCTGGTGAGGCCGTTGATGTCGAGCGTCGGGCGGGCCCAGCGGCGTTCGATCGTGCTGAACCCCTTTTCGCCGGCGAGGTGCTCGACGCCTAGCTGCGACTTGAACGCCGCTTCATCAAACGGCAGCGCCGCGAATTCCTGGCGTTCGCGTTCCGTGAGATCGGCCACGTCGTCGTAGAACCCGGGGATCGTCACCCGCCCGTCGGCGTCCACCAGGGCGCCGAGCATCTTCGCGAGGGCGTTGGCCGGATTGGCGACGCCGCCGCCAAAGACGCCCGAGTGGAGGTCTTGCTTCGGGCCGATCAGCTTCAACTCGAAGTAAGCGATGCCGCGCAGGCCATAGGTGATCGCCGGTACGCCGGGAGCGAACTGGCTCGTATCGCTGACGACGACGCAATCGCAGGCCAGTCGCTCGACGTTCTCTTTGAGGAAATCGCCGAGGTGCTCGCTGCCGACTTCCTCTTCGCCCTCGATCAGCAGTTTCACCTGCAGCGGCAACTTGCCGGCGGTGGCGAGCCACGCCTCGATGCTCTTCACATGGGTCAGCATTTGCCCCTTATCGTCGGTCGCCCCGCGGGCGAAAACCTTGCCGTCGCGGACATCGGGCTCGAACGGCGGCGTCTGCCATTCGTCGAGCGGGTCCGGCGGCTGGACGTCGTAGTGGCCGTACACCAACGCCACTGGGGCGCCCGGCACGGGGGGCGATTCGGCGTAAACGATCGGGTGGCCGTTCGTTTCGATCAGGTGGACGGTAAGCCCCAGCTTCACCAAGTGGTCGCGGAGCCAATCGGCCGCTCGGCGGACATCCCCCTTGAAGGCCGGATCCGCACTAACGCTCGGGATCCGTAGCAGGGCCATCAGGTCGCCCTCGAACTTCGGGCGGTGGGCGTCGATATGCTCAAGCGTCTGGTCTAGCACGGCAGTTCAAGCGAGGGGTGGCAGCGATTGTCCGGGCCGTTTGGCCGCCGGGAACGCAACCAATATAATGGCCCCACTCCCCCTGCACTACGCCCATCCGCGGCCCGGCAACGCCCCTCTGCGGCGGCGCCGAGCCCGAATCGCTCCAACGAAACGACGCGACCATGTCGATGTTCTCCGATCCTGACGACGAAACGGTCGTGGTCGTGGCGCCGAAGAAGCAAACCACCCCCGACCGCGAACACCGCCGCCAGCCCCGCTACAACGTCCTCCTGTGGGACAGCGACGGCCACACGTTCGACTACGTCGAGAAGATGCTCCGCGAACTGTTCGGCCACGAAAAGCAGCAGTGCGAGGAGATCGCCAAGTCGGTCGACGCCGACGGCAAAGCGGTCGTGCTGACGACCACGATGGAACACGCCGAACTGAAGCGGGATCAGATTCACGCCTACGGCAAAGACAATATGGAAGGCAGCAAGGGTTCGATGTGGAGCACCATCGAGCCGGTGGAATAGCGATGAAACTTAAGACAGTGACGCTGGGCTGCAAAGTCAACCAATACGAAACCGAGTTCGTCCGCGAGGGGCTGCTCGGCATCGGCTACGAAGATGCGCTCGACGAGCAGTCGGCCGACCTCTGCATCGTCAACACCTGCACGGTCACCAATGAAGGCGACTCGAAAAGCCGCCAAGTGATCCGCCGGCTGGCACGCGACAATCCTGACTCGAAGATCGTGGTGATGGGGTGCTACGCCACCCGCGCTCCGGAAGAGGTCGCGGCGCTACCCAATGTCTCGGAAGTCGTCACCGACAAGCGGGAACTCCCCGACTTGCTCGGCCGCTTCGGCGTCATCGACGTTCCCACTGGCATCAGCGGGTTCGCCCGCCGTCATCGGGCCTACGTGAAGGTGCAAGATGGCTGCATGCTCCGCTGCAGCTTTTGCATCATTCCTTACGTGCGGCCGAATCTTGCCAGCCGCCCCGCCGCCCACATCGCCGACGAAGTCCGCCGGCTCGTCGACGCCGGCCATCGCGAGGTCGTCCTCACCGGCATCCATCTCGGCCACTACGGCGTTGATTGGAACCGGACGCTGCCGAAAGCGGAATGGACACGGCTTTCGCACCTCGTGCGTTCGCTAGCGGAAGTCCCCGGCGACTTCCGCGTTCGCATGTCGAGCATCGAAGCGACCGAGGTCACGCGCGAGCTGATCGACGTAATGGCCGAGTATCCCGACAAGGTCACGCCGCATCTGCACATCTCGATGCAATCGGGCAGCGACGGCGTCCTCCGCCGGATGCGCCGCCGCTGGGGCGCTAAGCGGTTCGTCGACCGCTGCGGTCTGCTGAAAGAACGCCTCGATCGCCCGGCAATCACCACCGACATCATCGTCGGCTTCCCAGGCGAAACCGACGCCGAGTTTGCCGAAACGGTCGACGTCTGCCACCAAGTCGGCTTCTCGAAGATCCATATGTTCCCGTTCAGCCCCCGCCGCGGCACGCCGGCGGCCGAGATGGGCGAGCAGATTTCGAAGCAAACCAAACACGACCGCGGCGTCGAACTCGCTCGCGTCGAGGCGGAACTCCGCGACAAATACTTCGCATCGCTAGAAGGCATGCCCCTCCGCGTCCTAGTAGAATCCCCCCTCACGGAAGAGAATCCCAACCAACAGCGAGCCGAGGGGTTCATCCCCTCGGTCCCCCAGCACATCGGCACCTCCTGCCGCTACGCCCCCGTCGCCATCCCCGCCGACCGCGCCCCCATCGGAGAGTTTGTCGATGTCATCGCCGGACCCGCCGCCGCTGGACGCATCAACTCCGCTTGCGGGGTCCTCCAGCAGTGAGGCCCGCCCAGAGGACGATGGTTTCCCAAAGAGAGCCACGCGTTTTGCTTACATCTACGCGGGCATTCTCACGCCGCTTGTCTGCTTCGCAGCCTCTTCCGTCCACGGCAAGCCGCTGAGCGACGCTTGGCAGTCCGGAGGCTTCGACGTCTACGCGAGCATCATGCTCACCGCGCGAGCTGGGTGGCCTTTCTACCCGCTTCTTCTCTACTGCATGGGCACGATCGGCTACTATGCCTTCCGCCCCGCACAAGCCGCGGAACGCTTCTGGGTGCGGATCGGTCTATACGGCGGAAGCCTCTTGGCTTGGCAGGTATGTGTTCCTGGTCTACTTCGCCGAGGCGCTGAATGAGCCGCTCCAGAACGCGCCACTAATCCTGGTCGCTTTGCTGGCAATCATTCCCATCGCCGTGGGGCTGGGAATTGTGCTCGCACTATTCGGCGGACTGTTCCTGGAAATCGCGAAAGCGTTTGGCTGGCTGAAAATCGTCACGGCCTCCGCGCTCCTTGGATTGCTGCTCGCAGCGCTCATCGCCTTCGGCGACTCCGAATCGGGCGCCATGCTCGCTTTCGTGATCCTATTTGTCGCCGCGCCCGGCCCCATTTTCGCCGCTCTCGCCTATTCGTTCGCCGCCTATCAGGTCGCCTTGCCGAACGGCCGCTATCGGTTTCGCATCAGCCATTTGCTCGCCGGCACCGGCTGGGCGGCTGGGCATCTCGCCGCTTGGCGGAAGTCGATGGACCTGGCGATCGAAGCCTACAGCAAGCTCCCGACCGATCCGCCTCAATGCTACGTCTGCACCGCGGCAGCGCAAGGACATTGCCGTTTCGTGCGAAGCCACCGCGTCGTCGCGTTCGACGGCCGCTCGATGCCGGTGAACGAGCAACTCCAAACGCTCAAAGCCGCGGAGCTCGCCATCGCAATCGCAGCGCCGCGATTGCATCGTCGGCTGCGCCGACTCTACAATCGCATCGGCCCGCCGCTGGCCCGGCGGCTCAAGAATCCATGGCTAGCCGACGCGGCCTATCTATCGTTGAAGCCCGCCGAGTGGTTGGCGCGATTCGTGCTTCGCAGAGCGCTCCGCATCGGTGCGGAGCAAGTCCGCCGACTCTACAAGTCGCCACGCCGCTAGAACTCTATAAAAATGAAACCCTGAGGTCCCCTCCCCTTGAGGGGAGGGTTAGGGAGGGGTGACGGCGGCGGGTACCAGGGTTCCTCCCCCCTCCCCAGCCCTCCCCTCCAGGGGGAAGGAGCCGAAACATTTTTTTCGCCTCACGGCGTAATCGCTCGCGCTGAGCGTTCGCACAACTCGCGGGCTTCCTCCATCGTGGGCGCCTCCGCGATCGCGCGGACGATCGGTTCGGTATTGCTCGGCCGCACGAGCAGCCAGGCCCCGTTCGGCCAGTCGAGGCGCAAGCCGTCGAGGCGGTCGGCGGTCGCGTTTGGAAAGACCGTCGCCAGTTTTTCGAGAGCGGCCGGAATCGCGGCGCTCGGTACGGCGATCGTCGACTTGTGAATCGCGTAGGCTGGCAGTTCGTCGGCGAGCGCACTCACCGGCAGATCGCGGGCCGCCATCGCGTCGAGCACGAGCGCCATGCCGACGAAGCTGTCGCGAACCAGCCCGACGCGGGGATCGATGATGCCGCCGTTCCCCTCGGCGCCGAGCAGGGCGCCGACCTCCAGCATCTTGTCGACGACGTTCGCTTCCCCCACCTTCGAGCGGAAGAACGGCACGCCATACTTCGCCGCAAGGTCTTCGCTCATCCGGCTGGTGGAGCAGTTCGTCACGATTGGCCCGCGCAAGCCGCTGCGTAGTACATGATCGACACACAGGGCCGGCGTTTTTTCTTCGCCGATGTAGCGGCCGAGCTCGTCGATAATCGCCAGCCGGTCGGCGTCGGGGTCTTGGCAGAAGCCGATCGCCGCTTGCCGCTCGACGACGTCCTTTAGCACGCCGGCGAGGTTCGCTTCGGTCGGTTCCGGCGTGTGGGCGAACGCGCCGTCGGGCGTGGGGCCGAGGATGATCGTTTCGCAGCCGAGATGTTCGAGCAGCACCTTGCCGAGGACGCTTCCCGAGCCGTGGTTGGCGTCGAGCAGCACGCGGAAGCGTTTGCTGTGGATGCGGGGGACATTGCAGATTTGTTCGATGAGGCGGAGGTGGGCGGTGATTGGGTCGGCGAGGGGGGAGACGGCGGCGGTAGTCGCTCCGGCCGGTCGTTGAGCGGCGGCTACAGTGGCTCGGTAGCGGTCTAAGACGCGCTGGCCGGCGGCGGCGGGGATGACGCGGCCGGCGCTGCTGAAGAGTTTGATGCCGTTGTACTGGGGCGGGTTGTGGCTCGCGGAAATCTGCACGCCGCCGGCCGCACGCAGGTCGCGCACCAGCACGCCGACGGTCGGCGTCGCGGCGACGCCGGCGTCGATCACCTCGCGACCTTCGCCGAGCGAGGCGAGCGTTTCGCCAATCACCCGCGCGAACCGCGCCCCCGACGCCCGGCCATCGCGGCCGATGACAACCGGCCCAGCCGGCAACTCTGCGGCGAACGCGGCCGCATAGCGCCGAGCCACGTCATCGGTCAGCGTCTCGTCGACGATCCCACGCAATCCCGAAACGCTAATGATCAACTCAGCCGACATACAAGCTCCCGTAGGTTGGGATTTCCGCCCGACGATATTCTTCTAGCCCCGGGCTCCGACCGGGGGTCGCGCACCACGTCGTGGAACGTTACCCTTGCTTCACGCCGACCCCCTGGCGGAGCCAGGGGCTAAAAGTACGCGGCCCACGTTATAATAGATCGATGCCCAACGAGAAACCGACCTCCCGACGCGACTTCCTCCGCGGCAACAGCCTCGGCCGCTCGCTCCTCAACGCTGCGCGGGGCTTCGCCGACAAGGCGGTCGACTCGCTCGATCAAAAGAAATTGGCGCAAGCGGGCGGCCCCGCGGCGCCCGGCAATCCGACGCAAGTCCGCCACCGCTCGTCCTCCGACAACGCCCGCATCCAGACGAGCCGTCACGCGATGGCGTGCGAGTTTGCCATCGAGTACCACGCCGCCGATGGCGCCGACGCCGCAGCCGCCGCTCTCGAAGGGCTCGACCTCGTCGAACGGCTCGAAGACCAACTCTCGGTTTACCGCGACCACACTGAGGTCGCCGAGATCAATCGCATGGCCGCCGATCGCGCGGTCGAGGTCGAACAGCGGCTCTTCGCGCTGCTTGAGCTTTGCGAGTGGATCCACGCCAGCACGCACGGGGCGTTCGACATCACGACCGGCCCGCTCTCGAAAATCTGGGGCTTCCACAAACGCGAAGGCCGCTTGCCGGAGCAAGATGAAATCGACGCCGCGATGCTGGCCGTCGGCTTCGACAACTTGCAATTCGACAATATCAACCACTCGATTCTCTTCCGCCGCCCAGGCGTCGAAATTAACTTCAACTCGATCGGCAAAGGGTACGCGCTCGATCGCGTCGCGGAGTTGATGTCGGAGCGGGGCCTCGACGACTACCTTACGCACGGCGGCCGTAGCAGCGTCCTCGCCCGCGGCCGCGATCGCAGCGGCGATACGGCGGGTTGGACCGTCGCCGTTCCCCACCCGCACGAGCGCGAACAATCGCTCGGCGAAATCGTGCTGCGGAACGAAGCCCTCGGCACCTCGGGCGCCGGCACGCAGTTTTTTGAACTCGAAGGCCGCCGCTTCGGCCACCTCATCGACCCTCGCACCGGCTGGCCAGCCAACGGCGTCTACACGGCCACCGCGCTCGCCGCCACGGCCGCTGAGGCCGACGCCCTAGCGACCGCGTTCTACATCCTCGGCCCCGCCGGCGCGTCGGAGTATTGCGCCTCGCATCCCGAGGTTGGCGCCGTGCTCGTCTGCCCGCGCGACGACGATCCCGCGAGCTTGGAATTCGACGTGCACACGTTCAACCTCCACCACGGCCGCTGGCTGCCTGCTGGCACGGCGTAGCTGCGCGTTCGAAGACTGGACAGGATGACAGGATGGTGCGGATCGACAGGATCAAAGACAGGCCAGCGCTACCAGCCACAAAGCGATTTCTTGTCTTTCGCAACTGACGACTGACAACGGACCACCGCCAATCCAGTCAATCTGCGAAATCCAGTTATCCTGTCCAGTCTTTCAATCCGCCCCGCAACCAATCTACGCTTCAGAATCGCCCCTCAAGCGACCGACGAGAGTAATATCCCGCGCCGTTGCTGCGCCGTGCGGGTATACTACCTCACCGTCTTCAGCCGCCATGCCGTCGAAACTCCGCGAGGCACAGTGCTTGCGACGCTCCTCCATCCCGGCAGCTACCTGGGCATCTTCCTATTGATGGTGCTCACCGGGTGCGGAATGCCCGTCCCGGAAGAGGTGTTTATTGTTGGGGCCGGCGTGCTGAGCGCTCAGGGCGAACTACGGCCTGAATTCGCGTTCGCCGCCACGCTGCTCGGCGCCCTCGTCGGCGACGCAGTGATGTACGGCATCGGCTATCGATTTGGCAGCCTGCTCCATCGCTATCCGAAGCTGTCGAAACTCTTTGGCGCCGACCGCGAAGCCACCTTCGAACGCGCGGTCGAGCGGCACGGCTTCAAAGTGCTGTTGATGGCCCGCTTCATGGTCGGCGTTCGCGGACCGGTCTATCTCGCCGCCGGCGCCGTGCGGATGCCGTTTTTCAAGTTCCTGCTGTGGGACCTTGTCTGCGCGACGCTGGTCGTCGGGCTGTTCTTCGGGCTCGCGTTTTTCTTCGGCGAAGAGATCGTCGACTTCATCACCGACGCCGAACTTGGCTTCACGCTCGTGGTGCTGACAGTGGCCGCGGTCGTTGCCTTCGTAGCATTGCGTCGACATCGCCGGCGGTTGCTGGAGAAGGTGATCGTCTCCGCCGGCGAAGCGCCCACGGCGGCGGAAGTGGCGATCGAAGAGGCAGCGGGAACAGAGGAGCCGGGCGAGCAGAAGCGTGAAGCTTCGTAGAGCTATCCAGCCCCGAAGGGGCGAAATATTGTAGCCAGGGGCGTAAGCCCCTGGTGTTCGCCGGTGAAATGCTCGAAGCCCCGCGAGGGGCGGCAGAGTTCTTAGAATCGGGAATGGTGCCGCCCCTCCGGGGCTCCGGACGCATGATGCGATGCGGTCCGGGGGCTCACGCCCCCGGCTACATCATGTCGCCCCTATCGGGGCTGAATACCCGCACACTGGATCGCACACTCAATCCCACCACCATGCGATCTGCTCGGGCTGAGCGCCGCCACCGGCGGCGGCTTTTTGAATCGGTTTTTTGACTGATGCCAGTGCGGTGGCGCGGTCGCTTGTCGCGACGGATACTTGCAACGTCTTGCCGCCGTCGCCCCACACGCCACCGCTGACGCCGGCGATGATTTGCCGGCCGCCGATGATGCGGTGATTGATCACCGTCTCCACCGCCGCCGGCGCGGGCGAACTCGGCAACCGCAGCCGTTGCTCGTCAAGCAACAGCGTCGGCGTCCAACCAACCTTCTCCGTCAGCCCCTCGCGTTGGATGACCGCGAGCGCGAGCGCTAGTTCAAATACCCGCTCCAGTTCGCCATACACGGAGTACTTCGCGGACAACGCCGCGAATTCCTGCGTGAACGACTCAGCAAACTTCCGATTGAGATCGTCCGACTGCCCCGTATGCACCCGCTGTCCGCGAGCGGCCAGCATCTCGTTTTCGCTGAGCACGCACAGACACCGCTCCGGTAGCGCGAATGCATCATGCGCGTCGCTCGCCTCGACGGTCGACGCGGGCATCGAGAACCACCACCGTAGCACCGCCATCGGCGGCGGCGAACCATCGGCGCCATTTCGCACCGTGGCGAGATAGCTCTTCACCCCCGGCACGCCGTCGGCGAGGCCCATGCCGATCAGCTTCATGTGATAGTCGGCCGCCAGCAGCAGCGTCGCGATCCGCGAACCTTCGTCGATGTTATAGTATTCGACGTCTTGAATACCGAGCGTGCTGCGCAGCTCTTCAAGCCACTTCCGCCGACCGCTCGGCTCCAGCGGCTTCGCAGCGGAGGCGTCTAGGAACGCCTGCGTGTTCGCCAGCGCCTCTTGCCGCGGCACGATCGAACAGCCGAACGCCGCCGACTTTTCCGTCCGCTGCCGCCGCCAGAGCGTGAGCAAATCGTCGAGCCGCACAATCGGCCGACCGGTCTCGACCGAAACGAGCCCGCCCGTTGAAGCGCCAGCCCAATTGCCCGCCGGGCCTGCGAGGACCAGATCCCCCGTCTCCGGGTACACAAGCACAAAACTCACGCGCTGCAGGCCGGCCAGCGAGAGCATCGCCGGTTCGAGTGGTTGATGCCGCTCCTGCCGCTGGGCGATCGCCGCCTCGAGCTTCGAGAGCGAAACGTAACGCAGCGGGCTCGATTGCCGTGCAGCCTCAGCAGTCTCCGTGAAGTGACGCTCTGCGATCGCTTTCGCCTCGACGACCGCCTCAATTCCGAGCGTCTTCGCTGCGGGCTGGGAGCGCGGAACTCCATGCGCGCGAACCGCAGCGAGCGCCGCGCGTTCCCCTCCGGCACGAACTAACAGTGCTCCATCGGCGTCGGCGTACACGCCATTCGGAAACGGCTGGATCTCCCCCTGCCCCGTTCCATTCTCTTGCCAACTCTCAACGTCGACGGTGGAGGTGATGAGATCGATGAGCGAATCGAAGTCGGCCGATGCGGCCCCGCCGTTGGCGCCGTTGCCCGGAGCGAAGATATTGCCGGCGCCAACGAAACCGTTGACCGCCTGCCCTTGATTGCCGCCCGCCCGGTTGGCGCCTTGGTTCGCCCCGGGAAGATTCCCCCCCGGCAGCGGCGCCGCCTGCTGGGCCAGAGCGCCACGTTCGCCGCAGGCAGTCAGCCAAGCAGCCGCCAGCAGCGCACAGGTTCCCGCCGATCGCCAGATCGTTCGCATGATATGCCTCGCTCGTGACAGTTCTTCGAAGTGAAGTATCGAGCCCGTTCCGCAACTGATTCTCCCCGACGACGACGCCCGCGTCCAGCAATCGCGGCATTCGCCGACCAATTGGCCCCGCCAAGGCGCCGGTTAGAATGAGTTGCCGCCAACCTGTGCCAGCATATCCACCGGAACAACCGACATGCTCCCCCGCCTGACGCTCGCCGCCTTGCTGCTCGCCCTCGTCGTGCCCGCGGCCCGCGCGATCGAGTTCACCGAAGACTCCCTCAAAGAAGTCAAACAGGCGATCGACGAGAAGAAAGCGAAACTCGTCGACGTCCGCACCAAGAAAGAATGGGACAAGGGCCACGTCGCCGGCGCGATCTTCCTGCCCGTCACGTCGCTCACCGACGAGTTGGACGAGAAGCAACTCGCCAAAGCGCTCCCCAAGAAGGGCAGCTACTACATCCACTGCGCCGTCGGCATCCGCGCCACCCGCGCCGCCGAGTACCTCGAAGAGCGAGGCTACGAAGTCAAAGTCCTCAAACCGGGCTACCAGCAACTCATCGAAGCCGGCTTTAGGAAAGCGGAAGAGAAGCCCGCCAAGACGCCCCCAACGCCCGCCCCCAGCAACTGACCACTGACCACGGACAACTGACGCCCCCAACAAAAAAACGGCCCCCTGCCTACATCGCAGGGAGCCGTTTTCGATTTTCACCTTGTCACAGCACTAAGCTAGAACGCCCAATGATGGCGTGTTTAGCTCAGTTGCAGCCGCAGCTGGGGGCAGCTTCGCAACCGCACGAGGCTTCGCAGCCGCAGCTGGCTTCGCAACCGCAGACCGGGGCGCAGCAAGCGTGCTTGGCAGCCCAACGAGCCTTAATGCGAGCGAAGATGCAGTGCTTCTTGCAGGGCGAGCAGCAGTCGTCGCAGCACGAGGCTTCGCAACCGCAGCTGGCTTCGCAGCCGCACGAGGGAGCAGCGCAACCGCACGACGGTTCGGCGGCGCAACCGCAGCTCGGCTCAACCGCACAGCCGCAGCTGGCTTCGCAACCGCAGACCGGAGCACAGCAGTGCTTGGCGGCCAGTTTGGCCTTCAGGCGGGAGAAGATGCAGCACTTCTTCGGCGCACAACATGGGTCGCAACACGACGGCTCGCAGCCGCAGGTCGGCTCGGCGTAGCAGCAGCTCGGCTCGGCAGCGCAACCGCAGCCGCCCATGCCCCAGGCATGAGCGTTGGAAGCGAAAGCCAACGCCATAGCGACGCCCAGCGTCGACAACAGGTAACGTTTCATCGGGAGGCTCCTGAATACTGGTGGGGGAGATACAGTCGCGCGTCGGCTCTGTCAGTTGCGTCTCGCTCGCGCCCCGTCTCGGAGGAATGGCGCCGAATGCGATTCAAACGCGTTGCAGGCCGTGTCACGCGACAAAGACTCACGTGAGTTACTCGTGATATCGTCGGTGCTAGCGGCAACCCTTCACCTGTTTCACCAAACTGCTTGAGCGAAAAACCCAACCTAGTCCGGATTTTCTACCCACAACGAACGCGCGCGTCCTGACGCTGCCGCGGGTCGAAACGATTGCACAGCCGACCTGGCTCTGCAGGGGGAGAAGAAGAGAATCTGTGGGAGGGGTCTCTGACCCCGAAGCGGCGTTGAGCAACGAAATAGCTTGAGGTGGTGACCGTCATCGGCGCCGGAGACGCCTCCCACAAGCTTGGGGCCATCCCACAAGGTTGGCGGTTATCCCAGACCTTCAGCTACCCGCCACGCTTCCAGCGCCGCCGCTCCATTGAAGCGTAGAGCCCGCTGCGGCGGCCCCCCGTTTGACCATAGCAATCGCTTGCGGCTTTGCGACCCGCAACGACCAGCAGCTGCTCGTCACCCGCCCCGCCGGTTGGTCGTTGTGCGAGAGTTCCGTCCCCGCCGGCGGCACGTCACCTTCCGCAAAGGCGACCGCCACGAGTTGCTTGTTCACATGCCCAAGCGCATCGAGCCGCGCGACCGTCTCCTGCCCCAGGTAACATCCTTTGCGAAAGCTGATCGCCTGAGCGTCGCGGGAAACCTCCTGCGGCAAATTCGTGGCGTCGAAGTCGACGCCCCACATCGGCCAAGCCGATTCGATGCGCACGGTTTGCCACAGCTCTTCGCCGCCAAGCGTCCCGCCCGCTGCGGTCCACCGCCCTTCCAACGCGGCAATCGCTGCGGGTGAACACCCCAGCAAGAATCCGCCAGTCCACAGCAACTCACACCGCACGACGGTCACAGCAGCGCCCGCCACGTCGACCGACCGATGCGACCAAGCCGCATCTAGCCCCGCGGCAGCGCCCGCGCCGAGCGCCACGGCCGCGATTTCCCCCGCCCGCTCGCCAAACGCCAACAGCCACGTCAGCTCCGCCGACTCGTCGGCAAGCGTCACATCTTCACGAATGATGTACCGATCAAGCTGCGGCATGAGCCGCTCCGCCGTGCCCGGCACCGCGACGATCTGAATCGCGTTGTCGCCCGCCAACAGAAAGCCGTGGGAGTGGATCTTTCCCTTCACATCGGTGAAGAACGCCTCGCACCCGTCGCCGGGCGTGAGCCGCTTCACGTCGTTCGTGCACATATTGTGGAGAAACGACGCCCGATCGCCACCGCTGGCCCACACGGTCGACCAGTCGCGCAGGCGCACTAAGCCCGCGCCGGCAATGGCGGCTGCGTATTCGTGCTGTAGCGTTTCGTTCATTCTCGATTCCGCTTTCTAGCCCCGGGCTCCGCCCGGGGGTCGCTTACCACCATCAAACACCTTCTGGCTCCCTCCCCCTGGAGGGGAGGGCTGGGGAGGGGGGGAAGAACCCTGGTACCCGCTACAGTCACCCCTCCCTAACCCTCCCCCTCAAGGGGAGGGGACCACAAAGTTTGGATTTATCAGCGTGCCCCGCTCACCACTCATCCCGCACAATCGGCAGCGGCACCAGCCGCTGCGCCTCTTCAATCACAATGCAATGATTCCGCCCCGCCGCGAGCCGAGCCAGCTCGCCATCGCTCTCGATCGGCGTCATCCCCAGCGACTCGACCACCTCGCTCGGCAAGTTGCTCCGCAGGTACACGGGCCCCTCTTCGAGCGCCTTGGCAAGCACCATCGCCGGATGGGCTTCGGTCGATTCGTCCCGCGCAAGCTCGCGCTGCACCTCGCCGAAGTCGAATGCATCCTTCAATCGATTGAGCGGCCCCCTAGGCTGTTCATTCAGCTCGCAGCAAACGGCAATCGCTCCGCCCGGCGTCACCACGGCACTCGCGGCGCTCACAGCGCGAGCCAGGTTGTCCCACGTCTGCTCGCGCTCGTCGCCGGTGATCGCGGCGATCACGAGGTCGCCCGGTTCGCCGGCGGTCTTCTCCCAAATCTCGTGCGTTAGTTCGCTTCCCGTGCGCACAACTTCATCGGGATCGCCGGCAATCACCGCGGCAACTCCGCCGTCGGCGCCCGGCACTACGCTCACGGTCATCTGCACGCCGAGCAGCCAGCCCGCTTCGTCGACTTCGGTGCGGTTCCGCTTTTGCACCTTGGGCGATTCGCTGCCCGCTTCCGTCCGCACGCGGGCTGCCGTCTCGCGATTGGAGAACTGCGGGAAGAGCCCAGCGAACTTGCTCTCATCGCGGCGGGTTCCCCCAGGCAGCCGCTGCGCCGACACCGGCAGCACGAAATCAGCCTCAGCAAGCGTCCGGTTGAGCCGCAGCGGCTCCTTCGCTGAGTTCACGCCGACCATCGCGATCCCCTGCTCGTCGTCGGGATCGTGAAGCTGGATCGTTACCGCCTCGGCCTTCATCGCGGCCAGCTCTTGCTCGAAGGCCGCTTGATCCTCAAGTCGCTCCGCGAGCACGATCGTGATCATCGCCGGCGAGACGCCCGCTTCGAGCATCGCTTCGACGACGCCGCGGAGGATCGTATTAGCTTGCGGAATCCCCGCCGCAAAAGCGATCGCCGTCACATCGCCTGGCGCTGTGGCGGCAGCCAGCGGCGGAAACCCGCGTGGCGCCGCGAGCGCATTACAGACCGCCGCCGCCGGATCGGCGAGCAGTGGATGCTCGTCGCTCGTCGCCGACAACAACGTGTAATCTTCCAGCGGCAACTCACATTGCGCCGCCAACCCAAACCGAAAGGTCACCATCAATTGCCCGAATTGAAATACGTGCCGAATGCGGTTCCCCCCGCGGGGTTTCTGCCGCTACGGCGTTCTGGTAGGTTGCGTTAGATATCCCCCTCCCTTGAAGGGAGGGACCAACTGAGCACGATCGCCGGTGGCGATCGAGCGCAAGGCGGTAGTCTTGTCAGTGGCGGGAGCCCCTACGCTGACGCGAACGACGCCGTCGCTGCGGCTCCCTCACCCAACCTCTCCCCTCAGGGGAGAGGAGCAACACACAAGTATCTGCCAATCTCCCCCGTCGCCCAAGGGCCTCGGGTCCAAATCATCGAGACCGAGTCATGGATGCTCCCGGCTTCTCCCCCCTGCCGCTTCGCGGCTTTCTGCTGCTATTGGCCCTTGCCGCCACGCTGACCGCCGGCTGCAACAGTTCCTCGGACCCCGCCGTGAGCGAAGAATCGGCCGCCGCCGAGGCCCGCGGCGCCGAGATCGCCGAAAAAATGCTTGCCGCCTACCAGAAGGCGAGCAGCTACACCGACCACGCCACCTACGTGCAGTCGTATGCCTACCGCGGCGAAGGGGTCGAGCGCGAGCTCCCCTTCTTCGAAATGTCGCTCGCCTTCCGCCGGCCGAATTTCGTACGCCTACGCTTCAATGAAGCGATCCCCGGCGAAGGTCCAGCCCGCGGTTTCGACATCGCCTCCAGCCGCAGCGTGACCCGCGCCTCGGCCGCCGAGTTGCCGCGGCAGATTCTGGAAACGAAGACCCCCACGAAGCTGAGCACGGAAAACTTCCTGCCAGATCCGATGATCCGCGAGATCTTCAACAATCGCTCGATCAGCGACGTCTTTCCGCAACTCGCGATGCTGCTGAACGTCGACGACGAAGCGCTCGTCTTCCCGAACGACGAAGCCCCGCGCTATCTCGACGACAAGCCGCTCGAAGGTAACAACTGCCATCGCATCGTCAGCACGAGCGCAAACGGCAAGCGGATCTTCTGGATCGACGCCAAAACCTACGCCCTGCGCCGCATGGAATTGCCGCTCGGCGACGCCCGTCGCGACTTCGATCCGGACGACCGCTATTCGAATCTTTCGGTCTGGATTGATTTCAAAGACCCGACCTTCGATCCAGACATCGACCGCAGCACGTTCTTGAAAGAGCCGGCCGAAGGCGAGTTCTTGGTGAAGCGACTGATTCCCTCCCCGCCGCAAGCGCCGCCGGAGCGCCTCGGCGAAGACTTGGCGGAGTTCAGCTTCGAAACGCTTGACGGCGAGAAGGTGTCGCGCGATTCCCTCAAAGGGAAGACGGTGCTGCTGGACTTCTGGCAAGCCGATTGTGCGCCCTGCAAGGCCCACACGCCCGAGCTCGAGAAGGTCTATCAGCAGTTGAAGGACAACGACAAGTTTGCCTTTTACGCCGTAAGCATGGACGCCCCCGAGCGCGTGACCAACGACACCGCCGAACGGACGCTCAAGAATTGGGGGGGCTCTATGCCAATCCTCCGCGATCCAGAGGTGACTTCCGAAGCGCTGCAGGTCGCCGGCACCCCGACGCTCATGCTTCTCGATGGAACCGGCAAGCTGCAATACTTCCACATCGGGCAACACCGTGATCCACAGCAGCTCGCTAACGTGATCTCGAAGGTCGTCGATGGCGCCGATCTCGCCGCCGAAGCCCGCGACGAGCACCAACAGCTGACCGCCAAGTACGAGGCCGACATCCGAGCCGCCGCGGCGAGCGGCGACGTGATCAGCGTCGAGGTCGCCCGCCCCGAGTTCGGCAAGCAAGAGCTACCCCAGCAACTTAACGCGACCGAGCTGTGGAAAGCCGCCGCGACCGACGTTGCCAAGCCAGGCAACTTCCTCATTCTCAACGATAACAACGCCGCCGCGCCGCGCATCCTGGCGGTCGACGGTGGGCAGGCGATCGTGGAACTCGACCCCGCCGGCAAGCTCGTCGCGCGGCACGACATCGCCGGCAACGAGGCGACGGGCAATGGCTTCCTCCGCACCACCGTCGATCAAGCGGGCAACCGCCTCATCGCCGCCAGCGGCGTTGGCTGGCAGAAGCTGTACCTGTTCGATAAGGAATGGAAACAGACGCTAGCTTTCCCCAACGACAAGAATCCAGGCATCGCCGACGTCCAGCTAGCCGCCCTGACTCCCGATGCCGAGCCAACGCTCTACGTCGGCTACCGGGGCGGCGTCGGCGTGCAAGGCGTCGGCCTCGACGGCAAACGTAAATGGGCGATTCGTTCATTCAACGAAGTCGTGCAGCTGGCCGTCGCTCCCGTGGACCTGAGCAACCCGCCCGTCATCGAAGAGGAAGAGCAGGACGCAGCCCCCCAGACGCGCAACCTCTGGGGCACCAGCGACCGCGGCCTCGTTTTCGTCCTCGGCCCCGATGGCAAACCGCTGCCAGAAATCGTCGTCGGCCTTCGCGAGATCATGCACCTTGCCATCAGCCCGCAAGCCGAAGGCGACGCCGCCCGTTGCTGCGGCCTGAGCGTCGAGGCCCCCGGCGTGTACAACGTCGTCGGCTTCGACCCCGACGGCGAAGTTCGCTGGCAGTACAAGCTGCCGATCGGCGAATACACCCACCAGGTCGAGCGAATCCAAAGCGTCACCCTCCCCGGCAACCGCCCCGCCTGGATGGTCGCCGCCCCCGACGGCACGATCGTCTGGCTCGACCCGCAGGGCCAATTGATCGACCAATTCCGCCACGCCCAGCCCCTCACCGGCCTCTCCCTGACAAACACGCCCGAGGCTGCAATACTGTTGGTCTCCACGCCGGAATCCCTGAAGGCCTGGAAGCTGGGAGAGGGAGCCGCCAAGGCGGAAACTCCCAAATGACATGACGAATGACGAATGCCATTCGCTTGCGTCTTCCATTCGTCATTCGGGTTTCGTCATTCGTCATTCATAAACGCCCAGGCGTTTGCATATTCACAGGACTACACCAATGCCCACCACCACCGAAAAGACCCAACAGCTCATCACCACCCTGCTCGCCGGCCGCGAAGCGAATCCCTCGCTCGAGTTGGTCGACTACCTCAATGCCATTCCGCGGTTGGATTCACTCGCCAGCGTCCCCAGCGGCACGCCGGTCCTCATCCGCGGCGACGTCGACGCCAAGCCAGGCGCCACGATCGGCGAGGGCGACGTCCGCCTCCGTTCGATGGTCGACACCCTGAAGTACGGCATCGAGCGCGGCTGGAAGCAAATCATCTTCGGCCACATCGGCCGCGAGCCGGAGAAGTCGCTCAACAAGGTCGCCGCCCGCCTGGGCGAAATTCTCGGCCAGCCGGTGGAACTCGTCACCGACTGGTTCGACGCCACCACGAACACGATCCCCGACGCCGTGAAGGCGAAGATCGACGCCGCCAAGCCGGGCAGCGTGTTGATGCTCGAAAACACCCGCCGCTACGACATCGAGCGCGTTCTCTGGAAGGCGAAGCCTGCCGACGCCGCGAAGCTGGCCGAGCCGCTTGCCAAGTTCTCCAACGAACTCGCCGCGAAGGTCGCCAAGGTTTACGTCAACGAAGCCCTCTCGGCCGGCAGCCTCGACGCTAGCTCGACGATCGTCCCCGCCGCGATGGACCAGGTCGCCCTCGGCAAGTACGTCGCCGGCGAGTTCGACGGCCCGATGCGCAAGTGCCTGCAAACGCAGCTGGTTGTCTTCAGCGGTTTGAAGATCGACAAGCTCGACGACCTCGAAGCGATGATCGGCCGCGGCACGATCCGCAAGGTCTTCGCCGCCGGTTCGCTGGCGATGGCGCTGCGGAAGGCGATCGGCGAAATCGACGGCAAGGAAGTTTGCATCGGCGCCGCCGAAGAAGCCTCGCATTCCGACAAGCCCTACTACATCCCCCGCGATCGCGTCGAGCAAGCCAAGAAGATGGTCACCGACGGCCGTGCGAAGGGGATCGAGTTCATCGTCCCGTGCGACTCGGTGATCGAAGACGGCTCGACCGTCGACGCCCTGAAGCCCGGCATGCAGCAGTTCGACATCGGCCCGAAGAGCAGCAAGCTATTCGAAGAAAAGATCGGCGAATTCGTCGCCTCGGCCCCCAAGGGCGCCGTCGCCTTCCACAACGGCGTCTTCGGCATGTTCGAGGACGCCCGTTTTGAAGCCGGCACGAAGAACTTCATCCCGCAACTGAAGCGGATGAAGGACGCGGGCGTCGAGGTTTACATCGGCGGCGGCGAAGGGGGCACGTCGCTCGAGCGCTACGGCAAGCCCGACTGGGTGACCCACACCTTCACCGCCGGCGGCACCGTGCTGAACGCCTTAGGCCGCGAACCGGTGCCGTACCTGGTCACCCTCCGCGAAGCCGCGAAGAAATAGGTAGCCGCGGGTCAACGCCCCGCCGGAGCGAACCAGCAACAACCGTCCCATCCCCAGGGCTCCGACGCATACCGTCGGAGCCCTGTTTTTATTGGCATTCCGCAGAACCAAGTGTTTTTTGCACCATTCGTTCGCAACTTGTACAATTTCAAGAACGTCGCACGCCAACCGCCTTTCGTCCAACCACGATGTCCACGCTCCAAGACATCCTCGCCGCCGCCCAACTCCTCCCGTCAACGGAGCGCCTGCAACTTATCCACGCCCTCTGGGACGCTACCCCCCCTGAGGCTTGGCCGTTGCCATCGGAAGCCTGGATGGCCGAAGCCAATCGACGTAGCGACGCCATCGACGCCGGCGAGATCGCGGTAGCTCCTTGGGACGAAGTCCGCGCTCGAGTTCGCCGCCAGGCGGGACTCGATGGTTGAGATCGTCGTCTCCTCGCCGGCTGAGCAGGAATACGCCGAGGCGCTCACATGGTACGCTCAACGCAGCCCGCGAGTTGCTCAACGATTTGACGACGACTTCGATCAATCGCTGCGATTGATCGCGGCGACTCCTGAACGATTCGCCAAGTGCGACGCCCGCCATCGCTTCTTTCTGATGCGCCATTTCCCGTATCAGATCATCTATCGCAACGACGCGACCTATCTCACCGTTGTCGCCGTTGCTCATACGAGCCGCGAACCCGAGTATTGGCAGGGACGGTAGCCGGCAATCGACGCGCTCGATTGCGTCCTCCCACCCTTCAGAAACGCACTTACCGCCATTTGCGCACCACAACCTCCCCCCCGCGCACCGAATTCATGCCCCCTTCACTCACTCTTCATGCAGGCGCCCCACAATCTGCCAGCACTTCGATCGCGGTTCTCTCGTGGCCAGCCATTTCACCGCAGCCACGCCTCGATCGGCCCTCCCAAAAGGCAGTTGATCTATGTCGTCGAGCCCCTCGACCGCCTCACTCCGCCGCTGCGTCTCCATCTCTCCCCGCCGCGCCTTCACCCTGGTTGAACTGCTGGTCGTCATCGCCATCATCGGCGTGCTCGTGGCTCTGCTGCTGCCGGCAGTGCAAGCCGCCCGCGAGGCCGCCCGCCGCTCGCAATGCCTCAACAACTCCCGTCAAATCGGCCTCGGCATTCTCAACTTCGAGTCGGCCAAAAAGCTGCTCCCCTCCGGCGGCGAAGGGACCGATTGGTCTGACCCGGCGGCGCCCAAAACCGGCTTCGATCGCCATTCGACCTTCACGCAGATCTTGCCCTACCTCGAACAAACGGCCGTCGCCGCTCAGTTCAACTTGAAGTACGGCTACAACGACCTCGCCGCCCCGCAGAACCAGATCGCCGCCAAAACGCAAATCGAAGCATTCCTCTGCCCTTCGAATTCCATCCGCCAGCCCGATCCGGCCGGCTACGGCGGCACCGACTTCATGCCGACCGTTTACACCGACATCCATCCCACCACCGGCGTCCGCGATAACATCGCCTCGCGTGCCGACGGCGCCCTCGCGCTTGTCCCCGCCAAGATGGCCCTCATCAGCGATGGCACGAGCAACACGATCGCCCTCGCCGAGGACGCCGGCCGCAATTGGGAAGAGATGGAGCCGTTCACGAAATCGAAATACGATGAAATCCCGAATGCCGCCGACAAAACTCCCAGCGGCTACCGCGCGATCAATCGGTGGGCTGAACCCGACACCGGCAACGGCGTCTCCGGCCCGCCGACCTCGACGGCCGCGAACTTGAAGCCAGTGATCAACAACTACGCCACGCCCGTCAACGGCCCGGAGGAGTGCCGCTGGTCGACGAACAACTGCGGCCCGAACGACGAGATCTTCTCGTTCCACCCCGGCGGCGCCGACGCGGTGTACGCCGACGGCAGCGCCCACTATCTGAACGAGTCGATCGCCCCGCAAGTGATGCGAACCCTGATCACCCGCGGTGAAGGCGACATGACCGACTCGAGCTCGCTCTAAGCACTTGCTGCCCGCAGCAAACGATTGTCAGCAGGCTCGGCGGTTCAACCCGCCGAGCCTTTTTCGTGCGCCCAACGCATTCGGTCACGGCCCCAGGCGATGAAACTCCACCACCAGCCGCCAAGCCTCTTCCGGCGAGTCAACGAAGTGGATCAGCTTCAAATGATCGTCCGCCACGACGCCCTCGTCCGCCAGCGCCTGGAAGTTGATCACGCGGTTCCAGTAGTCTGTCCCGTACATAATGATCGGAATTTCTTGCATCCGGCCCGTCTGTCGCAGCGTGAGGACTTCGAACAGTTCGTCGAGCGTGCCGAAGCCGCCGGGAAAAATCACCAGCGCCGCCGCCCGCAAGATGAAGTGGAACTTCCGCATCGCGAAGTAATGGAACTGCAGGCAAAGTTCCGGCGTGATGTACGAGTTCGGCTCCTGCTCATGCGGCAGCACGATGTTGAGGCCAATCGACTTGGCGCCGATGTCGAAGGCGCCGCGATTCGCCGCCTCCATAATCCCCGGCCCGCCGCCGGTCATCACCACGAGATCGCACTTGGCGCCTTGTTGGCAGAACTCCGAAACGAGCCGCGAAAACTGCCGGGCTTCGTCGTAGTAGTGGCTCTTCGCCAACCGGCTTTTCGCCCGCTGCACATCCCGCTTCGCCTGCGGCAGATCGGGATTCTCCAGTGAGTACGCCTCCGCCGCGGCAAGCCGAGCTTCGGCTTCCTCTAGCGGCACGATCTGCGTCCCGCCGAACACCACCACGGTCGAGCGAATGCCATGCTCCCGCAGCACCGTCTCGGCCTTGTCGAGTTCCAACTGCATCCGCACCGGCCGCTGCTCGGGCCGGCCGATGAAATCGAGATCAAGCTCGGCGAGCCGATAGCTAGGGGACGCGAGAATCGCTTGGCGATTTCGCTCGACGTTCTCTCTTTGCGTCACCTCATTTTCGTTGTTCATTGAAGAATTATCTCACGCAAAGGCGCGAAGGCGCAAAGGAACACAAGTAAAACGGGTCCTAGAAACGATTCTCTCGCATTTCTTTGCGCCTTCGCGCCTTTGCGTGAGATCTGTATTCACACGATTGACTAATCTAGCTGAACCTTTTCACCCAATGCAGGCGTCGCCACGTTCCAGCCGCGCGTCGTTCGCAGTTCTTCCGCCAGCGCATCGGCCGCGTGCGGTTCGCCATGAGTGAGGAACGTCTGCTTCGGCGCGTGCGACAATTGCCCCAGCCATCGCAGCAAGTCGCTCCGATCGGCATGTCCGCTCAGCCCCGGAATCTTCTCCACCGCCGCCCGCAGCGGCACATCTTGCCCGAACATCCGCACGAACGGAGCGTGATCTTCGATCAATCGCCCACGCGTGCCGACCGCCTGGTAACCGCCGATGATGATCGTGTTCCGGGGATCGGGCATCCGCTGCTTCAGGTGATGCACGATCCGTCCGCCCGTCATCATGCCGCTAGAGGCAATAATCACCGCCGGCCCGGCCGTTTGGTTAATCTTCTTCGACTCGGCCGCCGTCCGCGCGAGGATCACCTTCCGGCCGCCGAGCGCGGGGTGGTCGGGATCGAGGACGCCGTCGCTCAGATCGTGGTCTTCGCTATGCTCGCGATAGACGGCCGTCGCGTCACAAGCCATCGGGCTGTCGATGAAAATCGGAATGTCGGGCATGCGGTCCGCCGACTTCAGCAACTGAAACAAGTAGAGCAGCTGCTGCGCCCGCCCCACGGCAAACGCCGCGATCAGCATGACGCCGCCCCGTTTCACGCTCCGCCGCACGACTTCTTCGAGCGCGTCGAGAATCGACGTCTCCGGATGCTCGCGATCGCCGTAGGTGCTTTCGCAAACGAGATAGTCGCACTCCGGCGGCGGGGCCGGGTCGTGATAGAGCGGCCCGTCATAGCGGCCCACATCGCCCGAGAACAAAATCCGCAGCGGATCGGGCCGGTTGCGAATCTCCGCCTCGATCATGTTCGAGCCGAGCAAATGCCCCGCATCGTGAAACCGCATCGCGATCGGCGCCGCTGGCGTAAACCACTCGCCGCGCGGCACCGGCTGAAACAGCTTCAGCGTCCGCTCGACGTCGCGGTCATCGTACAACGGCAGCGCCGGCTGATGCTTCGAAAATCCCTTGCGGTTCGCGTACGCCGCATCCTGCTCCTGGCACTTCGCCGAGTCGAGCAAAATAATCTCCGCCAAATCGCGCGTCGCATCGGTCGCGTAAATGCGACGATTAAAACCTTGCTTCACAATCCGCGGCAGGTAGCCGACGTGATCAAGGTGGGCATGCGTCAGCACGACCGCATCAACCGCCCGCACATCAAACGGCGTCGGCTTCCAATTGAGCTCCCGCAGTTCTTTGAGCCCCTGGAACAACCCACAATCGACGAGCACCTGGGCCCCATCAGCCTCGAGCAGATACTTCGACCCGGTAACAGTGCGCGCGGCGCCGTGAAAAGTCAGTGTTGCCATGCAGTCAGAATACCCTGTTTTACGGCGGCGACTAGCTGCGGAAGACTAACCACGACGACACGGCGGGCACGACGACTCATACGTAATCTTCGTTTTCTCTTTGCGTCTTAGCGCCTTTGCGTGAGATCAATCAGAACGATGTCTCACGCAAAGGCGCAAATGAATTAAAGAATGTAATCTTTCGTCGTGCACGTTGTGCCGTCGTGGTTCAATCGTTCTCTTAGATAATCCCATGCAACGGCCCGCCCAGCGCTCCGAGGGCGTCGACTCGTCGCGAGATCTCCGGATCTTCCTCCAGCACCGGCGCATGGTGCGCCTTCACCCGCGCGTCGATGATCAGAGCCCCTCGGCAACCCCAGTGCTTTTCGCTCGTGAACTCGTCGATGCCATACACGTCGTCCGCCGGGTTCGAACGCGTGAACACGGCCCACAAGAAGTTGTTGAGCGACTCGCTCACGAACTGCGTGTCGTCGACGACGACGATCAACCGGAACTGGTTCATCGGGTGGGCAACGTCGAGATCGCGCACGAATTGCCGCATCGCCCCTGCCGTTGCGTCGCGAGCCTCGGTCCGCGCGCGAACCGACTCGTCGTAGTCGAACGACGGCGCCGGGCAACGCGGCCCCTCGACCGCCAACACGCCCGGCATCACCAGCCGCGGATGGCGGAACCCGTTCGGTACGGGCATCATCGGCGGCAATTCTGTCGCCAACTCAAACCGCTTCGGCCCTGTGGCGGCGATCACGAGCTTCGAACCAGCGTTGAACCCGGCGCCCGAGTAGTCGAGCGTGTCGATCGTCGTCTGCGTGTGGAAGTGCAAATCGCGGCGCCAATCGGCCCGCTGCAGCGCATGCGTCAGGAACGCCGGAATGTTGTCGACTCGCAAATTCGGATCGTCCTGCTGGGCGACGATCATGAGATACTTCGCCAGCGAGAGTTGCCCCTGCCCGAGAATCGCACACGCCTGCGTTAGCAACTCTTGCGGCTGTGGCGTCCCCAAGAACGGCATGTACCGCTCGCTGCCGATCGCCAGCAGCAGCGGGTGGACGCCCGCCGCGTCGACCGCATTGACGCCCTTCACGCCGGGGAGCACGACGGGAATCATCGGCCCCGTGAGTTCGTGAATCAACTCCCCGAACATCGTGTCTTCCTGCGGCGGCCGACCGACGACGGTGAACGGCCAAATCGCATCGCGGCGATGGTACACCGCTTCAACCTTCAGCACGGGGAAGTCGTGCGCGAGGCTGTAATAACCGAGGTGATCGCCGAACGGCCCCTCCGGCAGCAAGCGGTCGGGGTCGATCGTCCCCACGATGCAAAAATCGGCATCAGCCATGATCGGCAGCGCCCCCGGCCGGCGAATCATCCGCACCCGCCGGCGGCCGAGCGCCCCCGCAAAGCCGAGTTCGCTCATTCCTTCTGGCAGCGGCATCACCGCCGCGACCGCCAGTGAGGGAGGCCCACCGACGAAGACGTTCACGCGAAACGGCTCGCCCGCCCGCCGTGCTGCTTCGTGGTGCACGCCAATGCTGCGGTGAATTTGATAATGGAGACCGATTTCTGCGTCGCGTTGGTACTGGTTCCCCGCCAGCTGCACGCGGTACATGCCAAGGTTCGAACGCCGCAGTCCTGGCTCGCGGACGTCTTCGCTGTACACAATCGGCAGCGTCACGAACGGCCCGCCGTCGCGCGGCCAGCTTTGCATCTGCGGCAACTGGCTGAGCGTCGTCTGCCCCGCGAAAATCGGCCCGCTGGTCACCGACTTCGGCAGCATGAACCGCGCATCGAGCGGCGCCTGCCAATACTTCCAAAACTCCTTCGCCGCCGCCTGTGGATTCGCCCGCAACTGCACGAGCCGCTCGACCCCATGCAGCGCATCGCGGAACATCAACCGCGTCCGCTCCATCGTCCCGTACAGGTTGCTCACCATCGGGAACCGGCAGCCGGTCACGTTCGCGAAGTAGAGCGCCGGCCCGCCGGCCGCATGGACGCGACGATGAATCGCCGCCGCCTCCAAATGGGCGTCGACCGGCGACTCAATCCGCACCAACTGCCGGCGCCGCTCAAGATCATCGACGCATTCACGAAGACTGGCGTAAGACATGCCGTATCAATCTCAAACAGTGAAAAAACGCCAGTAGCCGCGGCTCAACGAGCCGCCGGAGCGAACCAAAACCAAGTCCGCCCATCCCTCGCCGCAACCGCACTCACCCGCGTCCCATTTCTTCGACCATTAACCAACTCGCAGCGCACAACCGCCCGCACCCCACTCTCACCCCCAAAACCGCTACCACCGGCAGCCGCCGCCACTTTTTCGCAACTCCGCAGAGGGGGTCGCCCAGCCGGCCGCCGCCGCGACTGTTTATGCTAAGACGCAAGGCCCGCAGCGGATAGCGGCAACAACCGTTCCGCTAGCGACGCCCTCGCCCGAGCGCACAGAACCGCCCAAATCGTGGCGGTTCTCGCACAATAGACCTACAATTTTCTAGTGCCGGAGCGTCCCCCTGGGGAATTCGCCGCTCCGACATTAAGATGCCGATCTAGCCCCACACGACATCGACGAGGCAAGCGAAACACGCATGAGCCAGGAAGAACAAGACGATCGCATTCCGGAAATTGCCCTCGTTGGCGACCTCACCGAACATGAGTCGGAGCTGACCGATCGCTTGCTCGACATCGAACCGGGCGGCGAGTGCCTCATCTACTTCGACTCGCCCGGCGGCAGCCCCTACTGCGCGATGTCGTTGATGACGCTCATCAAGATCCGCGGCCTGCGGGCCACCGGCATCGTCACCGGCGAATGCTCGTCCGCCGCGCTGTGGCCGTTCGCAGCCTGCCAAAAGCGGCTCGTCACCCCCTGCAGCGTCTTGCTGTTCCACCCGATGCGGTGGCAGAGCGAAGAAAACGTCGGCCTCGCCGAAGCTGCCGAGTGGGCCCGCCACTTCGGCCAGCTCGAAAAAGACATGGACATCCTTCTTGCCGGGCTGTTCGGTTCAACCGTCGAACTCATGGACAAGTGGATCAACCCCGGTCGCTACGTCGGCGGGCCCGAACTCGCCGCCGCCGGCCTCGCCGAGTTGATCACCTTCGACCGCCTCGGCGACATGAGCTACCTGCTCGCCCCGTCGAGCAACGGCAAAGCGCACAGCGGCTCGAAAGCGAAAGCCCGCGTCTAGCCCCGGGCTGCGCCCGGGGGTCGTCCACCACCGCTTATGAGTCACCAGTAAAAGTTCTGGCTCCCTCCCCCTTGAGGGGAGGGCTGGGGAGGGGGGAGGCGCCCTGGTACCCGCTTCTTTCACCCCTCCCCCTCAAGGGGAGGGGACCTCAAGGTTCTATTTCCTTTGAGGTTTCAACAGCGTATTGCTAAGTGAGCTCGATAGCCCGGGACCAGCCGCGTGCACAACGCACACTCGCACTGCTAGCACCCTCGCCCACAAACTCTTCACTCCCCCACTCCGGATTCCTCTCCCCAGCCCCCCCAGTTTTGCGTTATGATCGGCCCCGACGAGCCATCCGTGCTCGTCGGACGGAGCTAGCCGATTCATCTGGGAGGAAGCGAAATGGGAATTCGCACGCACGTGTCGCGTCGTCTCGCGACATTCTTGGCCATCGCCACGCTGATGGCGTTCACCGCCGCGCCGCTGCATGCGGTCGAGCCCCATCTCGCCAACGCCGTCGCCGCGGTTCCGGCGCAAGAGGCCGACCTCCTCGGCGGCCTGCCGCCGTATCTGCCGAAGGCGCCCATCAGCGGCAAGCTTTCGGTCGCCGGTTCGTCGGCGATGAACCAGCTCGCCCTCCTCTGGGCCGACGGCCTGAAGCACATCCACCCGGACGCCAAACTCGACGTCGCAATGTTCGAATCGGGCCAAGTCCTGCCGAAGCTCGGCGCCGGCGAGATGGAAATCGGCCTCATCAGCCGCCCTCTCACCGAAACTGAGCTCAAGCAAGGCGGCATCGTCGCCATCGCCACGGCGAAAGACGTCCTCGGCGTCGTCGTCCATCCCGACAACCCGCTCGAGCAGCTGACGATGGAGCAGGGGGTAAAAATCCTGCAAGATCCCGAGGCTGCCGAGAACCCTGGCGCCAAGACGTGGGGCGACGTCGGCGTCACTGGCTCGCTCGCCAAGACGCCGATCAACCTCTACGGCCGCAGCACCGGCACCGGCGCCTGGGGCTACCTGGTGAATCGCTTCCTCGGCGAAGGCGCCAAGAGCCGCGCAGGCAAAGATTGCAACGGCTACGCCCAAATTTGCGAAGCCGTCACCAAAGACCCCGGCGGCGTCGGCTACCTCAGCCTCTCGCTCGCCCCGGCCACGAAAGGCAAGGTCCTGCCGCTCGTGCTGAACACCGGCGAAGTCGTTCCCGCCCCGAAGATGGGCGAAGCAGTCGATCCCCGTTACCCGCTCGTCCGCCAGCTGTACGTCGTCGTGAAATGGGAAGCCGGCAAGCCGATGCCGCCGATGACCGAAGAACTGCTCCGCTACGTGCTGAGTCGCTCAGGCCAGGAAGACGCGGTGAAGGCGGGCCTGCTACCGCTCCGCCGCGACGAAGTCCTCGCCTCGCGCGACGCCTTAGGCTGGACCGGGGCTCACTAGCGTTTCCAACAAAAAGCTTTCTGGCTCCCTCCCCCTTGAGGGGAGGGCTGGGGAGGGGGTGGAACGCTGGTACCAGCTTCAGTCACCCCTCCCTAACCCTCCCCCTCAAGGGGAGGGGACCAGAAACACAACGATTCAATACCAACGACTCCTAAAAATCTAAGCTGCCCGCCTCTTCAGGAGCCACATCCATGACGCCGACTTTGCGTCTCAACGTACTCACGCTCGCCACCGCGTTCACCGTGAGTGCCGCCGCCCAACACACCGTCGCTCAAACCGCAACCCAAGCTTCGGCCCGCAGCCGCGACCTCAGCGAGGCCTGGAGCGCCGCCCCCAGTCTCCTGCCGTCGACGGCCGCCATCCCCTCGTGGAACGCCCAGCCCAACTCCTGGCGGCTCGGCGTCGCCATCCAAAACGTCGACACCGGCGTCGTCCTCACCGACGTCGAAGCCGGCATGCCAGCCCAGCAGGCGGGGCTGGAGAACGGCGACATCATCGTCAACGTCGACGGCTTCCAAGTCGGCTACGTCGAAGGCGCCCTGTTCGACCTCGGCGATGAAATCCGCCGCCGCGTCGACCAAAACGGCAAAGTCGACTTCCTAGTCTTCGATAACCGCAACCGCCGCCTGCAGAACTTGCCCGTCACGCTCGCGCAGCAAAACGCCGCCAGCGTCCGCGGCGAAATTACCTGCAAGGAACGCGTCACGCTCACGCAGCAAGCCGTGCTCACCGTCCGCCTTCGCGACGTCACCTACCCCAATTGGCAAAACGTCGAAGTCGGCAAGCAAGTGATCACCAATCCGAAGCACCCGCCGATTCCGTTCGCGATTGCCGTCGACCGCACGCAGATCTACCCGGACCACAAGTACGCCGTCGACGCCTACCTCGTCGACAACGGCAAGATCTTGCTGCAAAGCTCAGCGGCCATTCCGGTGAATCTGCTGAGCAACACCGCCCCGATTCAAATAAACCTCGTGAAGGTCGGCGCCAACGTCCCGCCGAGCAACACCTACGCGGTCGGGCAACTCGATCAGATCAACCAGTGGTACAAGCAGTACCTCCGCCGCGACGCGTTGCCGACGGAACTCAACGCCTGGCAGAACTACCTGCAAGCCGGCAAATCGCCGCAAGACATCCAGGCCTACATCCTCGGCAGCCCCGAGTATTTCGACCGCATGGGCAACCAGCGCGATCCCTACCTCGCCGCCCTCTACCAAACGCTGCTCGGCCGCCAACCGACGGCGGCGGAAATGCAGCAGTTCGTCTCCCAGTACCAACAATACGGCGGCGCCAGAACCGACTTCGTCCGCGACGTGATGCGTTTGCAGCCGTAGCGGCTAGGCCTCGTCGCCACGCTCGCGATTCGTAACCTTCATCCTGGAATCCCAACGGGATTCAATCATCCAGCCCAGGGTTGATTGCGCAGCAATCTACCCTGGGTTTCCATGGACGATCCGTTAGGCAACCCTGTAAGGGTTGAATCGTGCTGCGATGCTTGCGGACAGTCGCAACCCCTACAGGGTTGGAATTCGATTGGTCGCATTGCCCCCAGGGTAGATCGCTCGCGCGATCAACCCTGGGCTGAATGCTTGAACGCCGCTGGCGTTCTTTCCGGTTCGCTCGCGACGTGATGCGTCTGCAGCCGTAAGACTGGACGCCCCAATTGGATGAAACCTCTGGCTCCCTCCCCCTTGAGGGGAGGGCTGGGGAGGGGGTAGACCGCTGGTACCCGCTTCCGTCACCCCTCCCTAACCCTCCCCCTCAAGGGGAGGGAACCTCAACATTCAATTTTTTGCACCGCGCGCTCGTAACCGCCTACCGCATCCGTCCCACATAAACCTCCGTGTCATACTCAATCACCACCACCCCTTCCCGCTGGTGTTGATTGAACAACGCCTCCAGCTCCGCCAACATCGCCGGCTGCTTCGGATCGCCGTCGGCCGGCAGATACGACGAAGACTTCGCCCTCCCCTGCAGCCCGGCGAGCGTCAGCCGCTGTTCATTGTCGACCGCTCGCTTCCGCCAATTCCCGGCGCCGAAAAACTGATCGAGTCGCGCCGGGTCGACGCGTTCGTGCCGCGCTCGCTGCGGGTCGATGTCAAACTTGTTCTGCAGCGACTCGTATTCGCGGGCAAACGGCGTCGCGTCGACTCTCCGCGTGTTCCACAACAGCACGCCCCACCCGCCCGGCCGGAGAATCCGCCGGCACTCCGCGCCCGCTCGCGGCGGATCGAACCAATGAAACGCCTGCGCCGCCGTCACCGCGTCGACTGAACTGTCGGCCAGCGTCGTCGCCTCCGCCGTTCCCGCCACGCTGCGGAATTTGGGGTACCCCGCGAGCAACCTATCCGCCGCCTCGCGCATCGGAGCGTTCGGCTCGACGGCAATCACTTCGTTCCCATGCTTGAGGAACATCTCCGCCGAGATCCCCGTCCCGGCGCCAATGTCGGCGATCGTCCAAGTCGGCTGCCAATCGGTCTCTTCACGCAGCACGTCCAGCACCGCCGCTGGGTACTGCGGCCGGTAGCGAACGTAATCCTCCACCCGATTCGAAAACCGCTCGGTCGACAACTGTCCCGCCATCGCTCCCCCTTCCAAATCTCGCCGTTTTTGTGATGAAAACGGCCACTAAGATCGCTAAGCTCGAAGATGCCCCAGGCGGTGCTCCGCGCGGCCTGTGCGAGTCTCCATTGAGCGCGTCGTCATCTTGAACGCAGTGAAGAATCGAGCGGTTCGAGCGGTTCGAGCAGTTCGAATCGTCCGCTGATCACTTCACTCCCCTCAAGATGACGCGCCAGGAAAATTTGTGGGAGGGGTCTCCGACCCCGAAGCAACGCGGCACAACCGGAGCTGTGTGTAGTAGAGAGTGGAATCGGCGTCGGAGACGCCTCCCACAAGCGACATATCAAGCGACACGACAGATGCGACATTAAGCCGCCGCCACAAACCAATTCACACCAGCAGGTTACAACACAAAACAACCCAGCTTAACAGCTAGTGTCGCCTAAAATACACCTCGCGACATGAGGCGACATCAGACGCGACACGACATTAACACGCCCCTACCAACCGGGCCGCTTCGCCGAATCCACCGTCCGCTCTATCATTCCAACATGTTTCAGCACTCGATCGTCTTCGACCGCCCTGGCTACCTCGCCTTGCTGGCGTTGATCCCGGTGCTTTTCTGGCTCGGCCACCGCAGCCTTTCCAGCCTTGGCTCGTGGCGTCGATGGATCGCCCTAACGCTTCGCTCGCTCGTCGCCCTGGCGATCATCCTTGCACTCGCCGACGCCCAGTACCGTCGCGAAAGCGACGAGCTCACGGTCGTCTACCTGCTCGACCAGTCGCTCAGCATCCCCGCGAACGATCGCCAGGCGATGCTCAAGTACGTCGACGCCTCGCTCGAAGGCGAACGAAGCACGCTCCGCGACGATCGTTTCGCCGTGATCGCATTCGGCCGCGACGCGGCGGTAGAAGTCCCCATCATCTCCGCCGACCGCGGCGTCCCCGGCCGGCTCGAGTCGCTCCCCAATCCCGAGTACACCGACCTCGCCTCCGCCATCCAGCGAGCCAAAGCCCTCTTCCCCCCCAACGCCGCCAAGCGGATCGTCCTCCTCTCCGACGGCAACGAGAACCTCGGCAACGCCCACCGCGAAGCCCGCGCCGCCGCCGAGGGGGGCGTCAGCATCGATGTCGTTCCCGTCTACCTCGAACCTCGCAACGAAATCTCGATCGAAAAGGTCGATCTCCCCGCGAACATCCGCCGCAGCCAACCGTTCGATATGCGGGTCGTCCTCCGCAACGACGCGCCGGAAGGTTCCGACGAAGCGATCGCCGGTCGCTTAGTCGTCATTCGCAAAGCCGGCCAGCGTGAGGAGGTCGTCGCCGAGGAAGAAGTGACGATTCCGCCCGGCAAGCAAGTCTTCACGATCCAGCAAGAAATCGATCAGTCCGACTTCTACACCTACGAAGCCCGCTTCGTCCCTGCCGATCCCGCGGCCGACGGCATGGCCCAAAACAACGTCGCCTCGGCGTTCACCCACATTCGCGGCAAGGGCAACGTCCTGCTGATCGAGAACGCCGACGCCAAGGGGCAGTTCGACTTCCTCGTCGACCGCCTGCGGACGCAAGACCTCGAAGTCGAAGTCACCGCGACCGACAACCTCTTCAACTCGCTGGCCGAACTGCAGCGGTACGACGCGGTGATCCTCGCCAACGTCTCCCGCAGCTCGATCGAAGACGCCGACAGCGGCACCAGCTTCAGCGACGAGCAAATCAAGATGCTCGTCCGCAACACCCGCGAACTCGGCTGCGGCCTGATCATGATCGGCGGCCCCGACAGCTACGGCGCCGGCGGCTGGGCCAATACCGAGCTCGAAGAGGCGATGCCGGTCGACTTCCAAATCAAGAACGCCGAGGTGGTGCCGGTCGGGGCGCTGGCGATCGTGATCGACCGCTCCGGCTCGATGGATGGCGAGAAGCTCGCCATGAGCAAGGCCGCCGCGATCGCCGCCGTGAAGACGATGGGCCGCCGCGACTACATTTCCGTTACCGCGTTCGACGACACCCCGTACAAGTCGGTTCCCCTCCGCGTCGTCGGGGACTATCGCACCGTGGCCAAGCGCATCGACGCGATCGCCTCCGCCGGCGGCACCGACATGTACCCCGGCATGGTGCAGGGTTTCAACGATCTGCAAAAAGCCAATGCCGCCGTGAAGCACATGATCGTGCTCACCGACGGCCAAACGCCCGACGCAAAGTTCGACGAACTCGTCCGCCGCATGCGGCAAGCGAAGATTTCGGTCACCGCGGTCGCCGTCGGCGCCGACGCCAACGTGCCGCTCCTCACCAACATCGCCAACCGCGGCGGCGGCAAATTTTACTTCGTGCAAAACCCGCGGGCCTTGCCGCGAATCTTTCTCCGCGAAGTTCGCCGCGTCGCCCGGCCGCTCGTCTACGAGCCGCCGCAACCGGTGACGCCGCAGATTCTCACGCCCGACAGCGAACTCCTCCGCGGCCTCGACGGCGGCGTCCCGCCGATCAAAGGCTTCGTTCTCACGAGCGTCAAGCAAAACCCGCTCGTCGAAGTGCAACTGCGGAGCCCGCTTCCCGCGACGCCCGACAACGCCACGGTGCTCGCCACTTGGACCTACGGCTCCGGCAAGGCGGTCGCGCTCACCACCGACGCCGGCGCCCGCTGGGCCACCGCGTGGACCACCTGGGAAGGCTACGACAAGTTCTTCGCCCAGATCGTCCGCTGGGCGATGCGTCCCACAGGTGACACCGGCAACTACACCGTCGCCGCGAACCTCCGCGACGGCAAGACCGAACTCGTCGTCACCGCCCTCGACGCCGAAGACAACTTCGCCAATCAGCAGTCGATCACCGCCGCGGCGATCGCTCCCGACATGTCGACGATCCCCGTGCAGGTCGAGCAAGTGGCGCCCGGCCGCTACGTCGGCGAGTTCGATTCAGCCCAAGCCGGCAGCTACTTGGTCGTCGTGAACCCCGGCGGCGGCGTGGCCCCGATCCGCACCGGCGTAAACGTCGGCTACTCGTCCGAGTATCGCGATCAAGAAACCAACCTGTCGCTCCTCCGCTCGCTCGCCGTCCTCGCGCCGAAGAACGGCAAAAGCGGCGTGCTGATCGAGGATGGCCTCGCCGCGGCAAGCTCGCCGTTCACGCCGGAACAAAACCCGTTCCGTCGCGACCAAGAGCGAGCCTCGTCAAACCAACCGATCTGGCCGTGGCTCGTGGTGACCGGCGCCTGCCTCTTCTGGGGCGACGTCTTCATCCGCCGCGTGCAGTTTGATCCGGCGTGGATTCTCGTCCCGCTCGCCGCCGTGCGCGACAAGGTGCTGCGGCGGAGCAAGGCCCCCGAAGCTCCCGAGACGATGTCCCGCCTGCAAAGCCGCAAGGCGCAAATCAGCGGCCAACTCGACGAACGCCGCGCCGCGACCCGTTTCGAGTGGGATGAATCGGCCCCCACTGCTGGCGCTGCCCCCACCGTTGGCGCCGAACCGCTCGCCGGCGCCGCCACGCCGCGCAAAGAGCAAGCGAAGCCTTCGCTCAAACCAGAGAACGACGCTCAACCCGAGTCGTACACCGAGCGGCTGCTCAAAGCGAAGAAGCAAGTCTGGAACGACCCGCAAAACGGCAAGTAGCGAGTCTAGCCCCACAATGAAATGTGTGGCTCCCTCCCCCTTGAGGGGAGGGCTGGGGAGGGGGTGGAACGCTGGTACCCGCTTCTTTCACCCCTCCCTAACCCTCCCCCTCAAGGGGAGGGGACCACAAAGACAAACATTCTCAGGGCTTTAACTAACTCGAGGAGATGTCGCGATCTGAATTTCATCGCCCCCCGCGCGCAACCATCCAACTAACCGCTCAATCACCCCGCTACCCAGCGGCTCCTCGCCGACCAGTTCATACGCCCCCGCCGCCAACGCTTCACTAAGCGCCCGCAACCAATCCTTCAGCTCATGTAGCAACATGCGAGCCTCAACCACCGACAACTCCCGACTAACAAGCGACACCTCGCTAGCCGACCGCTCACGACTCATCGCCACGAGCCTCCCCTGCTCCGCCTTGAGCAGCACGTCATCCAGATAAGCACGCCGCAACTCGCCGCGATCGTTGAAGTGATAAACGCGGTCATGGCCAAAGTAGAGACTCAACGACTCGCCGCGAAAGCCAGCGAAGAACGTGAAGGCCTCGCTCCCCTGCCCGACCACGAGCTCCACGCGCGGCGATAGCCCCCGCGCATCGCGCAACAGATCCTCTCGATCACGGGCATCACGTGCCACAGAAGCTCCCGCTTAGAAGTGCGTTAGATGACTCTCGCGTCCCGCTCTACGCGGAGAACGCCTAGTCTATCCACCGCAACGGGTCCAGCGGAACCGCCCCGATCAACTGATCGTGCGCCGCCCGCCGAATCTGATCGCGGCACGCAAAGAACGCATCGACGACGTTCGGATCCCACTGCCGGCCTGCGCCGCCGCGGATCACTTCATCCAGCTGCTCGTCGGCCATGCCGCGACGATAGGGACGATCGCTCGACATCGCGTCGAACGCATCGGCTACCGCGGCAATGCGGGCAATCAGCGGCGTCGCTTCGCCCGTCAGTCCGTGAGGATAGCCGCTGCCGTCCCACGACTCGTGGTGATGCAGCACGATCGGCAAGATCTTCTGCAGTTGCGTCACGCCGCTGAGGATGTCGTACCCCAGCTGCGGGTGGCGTTTGATGTGGTCGTGCTCGTCCGGCGTCAGCGGGCCCGCCTTCTTCAAGATGTTGTCATCGATGCCGATCTTGCCGATATCGTGCAGCAACCCGCCGAGGTAGATCGTATCGAGCAGTTCCTTGTCGAGCCCCAGCTCCTGAGCGATGCAGACCGCCACGCGGGCAACGCGTTCGCTGTGACCGTGCGTGTACGGATCCTTCGCATCGATCGCCGAGGTGAGCGCCCGCACCGACGCCGCGAACAGGTCGCCCTGCCGCGCGAACAGGTGGGTGTTGTGGCGGTGAACGCCGAGGATCGTGCTGACGCTTTCGAGCAGCCGAATCTCGGCCGTGCCGAACTCGCAGAACTCGTCGCCATCGACGCCGGCGTGGTTGATCGCCAGCAGCCAACCTGCCAGCCGCGTCCCTTGCAAGATCGGCACGCTCGCCAGCTCGCGGATTGTGGCGTATTCCCAAGTCGGCGCCGAGGTGTGAGCACGGTTCAGCACCAGCGACCGTCGCGCGACGCCGCCGAGCCGTTCCATCATGTCGCTCAGCGCCCGCGGTTCCACCGGATACTCGCCGAAGTAACGTTCGGCCGGGCCGTTCTCGCCGAACAGCGGAATCTGCACCCCTTCGCCGTTGCAGCGAGCCACCGCGACGATGCACTGCGCCGGCACGGCTTCCGCGAGCCACGACACGGCGCTCCGCCACAAATCGTCCGGCCCCTGTGAAACATCGAGCCCGCGGGCCAACCGGTGGAGCAGGCCGAGCTCCACGCAGGAATCGCGGGCATGCCCGACCGCCTCGCTGATCTCGCGCTCTAGGTGGGCGAGTTTGGTTCGTTGATGAATGTTATCGATTGTCGATTCAGCCAGCTGCAGCGCGACGCGGGGGTTCCACGCCTCGTTCTGCTGAGCCCAGGCGAACGCCCGCCGCGAGTCGATCCCGAAGACGCGAGCCGCAGAGAGGATTTCCGCTTCGTCGGCGACGGGCGAGGTCAGGATCAAGCCAATGGCGGCGAGCTGCGGCCCCTGTTCCATCTGCCGCAACGGCACGGCAATCATCGTCAGCGGCGACTCTTCGTCGACGATCTCCGCCGAGCCGCGGTTGACCACCTCTTGAATGAGCGGCAACCGCTGGTAAAAATCGCAGATCAACCCATGCGGGGCCGCGTAGTTCAACTCGCCGCTCTCGACGTCGATCAGCAGGAACGGCTGATTGAACGCCGCCTCAAGCGCTCGCAATGCGGCGCGAGGTAGCGCTGGCTCCGTACGACCGCGCAACGCCGCCGCGGCCGGTGAATCGGCGCCGTCTGGGCGTGCTTCGAGTTCTGGGAGCGTGAGGTTCAACGGAGGTGACAGGTAGCGTGGTGGTTGTAAGCAGCCGGCGCCGACCTGGAAACTCCAGCGCGCACCGAGATCGCTGCACTGCAAACATAGGACAGGCTGTTGCTGGCAGCGGTGTGGGTCGCCGCTGAACCTGAGGTGCATAGCCGCGTTTGGTGCGACTGTATCGGTTATGAGGCCGCCGGCCTCATCGGCGGAACCACTGCCCGCCGCGCAATCCCCCAGATTGGGGAGAGCAGGAAGAGGGCTTAGATTGCGCCAGGACGCCCGGGAACGTCTTCCACGCGCTGCTGCCGTTGCCGGTAGCGACGGCTCGCCCGCTTGAGCACCGCCTGCTCTTCTTCGCTCAGTTGGTCGAATCCAACCTCATGCATCCGGGCGAGAATATCATCGACCCGCGCATCCTCGCGATCTTCGCGTTCCCGCCGCTTACGGTCGAGGACTTCCTGTTGCTTCTGCTGCAGATGCTCGACCAAGACGGCGGTGCGATCGTCGTCGATCCATTCGGCATTGAGCCACTGCTCGTCGTCCGACTCCCACTGGTCGATGTCGAGACCTACATCGTACTGCCGTTGGCGAGCGGCACGGTTGCCGCCGTAGAGGAGCAGCACGGAAAGGAGCGCCAGCGGCAGCCACTGCGGAACGAATTCGTTTAGCTGCTGATCTTGGAACGTGATCGCCAACACCGCCGAGACGAGAGCGGCGCCATACGCGATGTGAGCCGATGAAGCCGACGCCGATGCTCGGCCGACCAGCGGCCAGAGGATGCTCCGCAGCACCTCGGCGCCGTCGAACGGCTGCACGGGTAGCAAGTTCACCAGCAGCAGCCAGGTATTCACCCAAACCGTGATCTGCAGGGCCATCATGCCGAGCGAATCTTGATGGGTGAATCGCGGTGCAAATGGCGAGAAGATATGGAGCAAATTGTCTTCGCCGGCGATCGCCAAGCCGCATGCCGCGGAGATGATGATCACCAAGTAAGTCAGCGGACCTGCCATCGCCGTGACGAGGTGGGCCGGCGGATCGGACGGCAAGTGAGGCTGTGACCAACCCCCGGTCGGGCCGATGACGATCAGGTTCGTCCGCCCGCCGACGCGGCGCGCGGCGAGCGCCCGCATCCCTTCGTGCAGCAGGACGCTCGCCAACAGAATCACCAGGCCCAGGCTGGCGTTCGGAATGGTGAAGACTTCGTTGTCGCCGACGCGACCAACGGTCGGCAAACTGGCGAGCCAGAGCGTCAGCAATACGAGGATCGGGAAGTGGACGTGCAAACGAACTTCGACGCCGCGCCAACGGCCTAAGCTGAAGCTCCAACTACCTGCGGCGCTGCGATTCATCTTGCCTCTCGCCTCCTCCGGCGCGTCGAAATCCGAGCGGTTCGACAGCGGCGGCCCGATTTCGCTATCCTATCAGTCGCCCCTCAGAGTGGCAAACAATGTTCGGGTTTTGCCGAGGGAAAGGCCCCTGCGGGAGCCCGTGAGAGCGAGCCGGCGGGGCGTCGGCGTCATTACCCAAACTGCCTGGTTTCGTGAGTCAGCCAAATGGATTCGTCGTCCGCAGATGGTCGTCTCTTGCTATCAACCTCTCGGTTCGACGTGATTGAGGTGATGCAGGCGACGCGGCAGGGAGGCAACCGCCCTCGGCAAGTGATCATTCACCCTGGCGCCGTCGTCATTTTGCCGATGGTCGACGACGATCATGTCTGTCTCATTCGTAATGAACGAGTGGCCGTCGGCAAGACGCTGGTCGAACTTCCCGCCGGCACGATGGAGCCGCCGGCAACGCCGCTGCAGATGGCCGTCCGCGAGTTGAAGGAAGAGACCGGCTACACGGCCGAGCGTTGGCGGGAGATGCCGGCGTTCTACATGTCGCCCGGCATCCTGCGGGAGCAGATGCATTCGTTCGTCGCCGAGGGCCTCACCGCCGGCGAGCACGCCCGCGAGGCGGGGGAGAACATCGACAATCTAGTAGTTCCGTGGAGCGAGGCGATCGCGATGGTCGAGAGCGGCGAGATTGAAGATGCGAAGACGATCTGCGCGCTACTGATGTGGGACCGGCTCCGAGCACGCTAGTCGCTATCGACTCGCTCCGTATTCTTTGCGCCTTCGCGCCTTTGCGTGAGATCAGCAAAGAATTGTCTCACGCAAAGGCGCGAAGGCGCAAAGGAAGACGATATCTAAGCCCTAAGCGAATCGCTGGTTCACTGTGGCGTAGTACGGATTGCGGTAGAGCACCTCCGCGATCAGCTCTGGTGAGCCGCGCTCTGGGCCACGCTCGTAGTGCCACTCCGGCCCGGTGGGCACAAGCGATTCGTCATACGGCCATGGGGTGAACGGTTCGATGCCGAGCGCGACCGACAGCTTCGTCGAGTCCATCGCCACGTTGCCGGCTCGCGGCGGGATTGGCCCGGCGGCATGCCGCAGGCAGCCCATCAGCGTCTTCGGATCGTAGCCACCGACGCGATTGACGACTTGGGCGATCTCGTACAGTGACAGCCGGGTTGGTCCGCCGGCGTGATAGAGACCGGCGAGATCGCTTGCCAGCAGTCGCTCGAACAAGCGGTTGAGGCAGTCGGTGTATGTCGGCGTACGCACCTCGTCGAAGTACAGCGTTGCGGGCCGACCTTTCTTGAACCGCGACTGAATCCAATCGATCGCCCCCGCGTGCCCGTTGAAGCTGACGCCCATCGGCAGCGAGATCCGCACCGTGCACGCCTGCGGCAACCAATCGAACAGCACCTGCTCGGCGGCGACCATCGTCTTGCCGTAGACGGTCACCGGGTCGGTCGGATCGCCCTCGACGTAGCTGCCGCCGTCGCGACCGGCGAAGACGAGATCAATCGACGCATGCACGAGCCGCACGTTGCGTTCGACGATGATCGACGCGAGATTGACGAGCCCTTCGACGTTCGTCCGCCAGGCAAGCCGCGTGTCGAGTTCGCACGCCCGCAGTGCACAGTTGCCGGCGCAATCGAGCACCGAACCGAACTGCCAGCGATCGAACAACCGGTTCAGTTCCTCGCGATCCTCTGCGTCGCACGCGACGATGCCGGGCGCCGAGAGCTTCCAATTGTCGGCCTGCCGAATCCCAATCACCCGGCCAGGATACCGCTGCGAGAAGTAGTCGAACGCGTTGTATCCGGCCACGCCGGCGACGCCGGTGATGAGCAGCGGGAGCGGGATTTCGGGGACTGGATCGCCTGCAGGGAACATCAACCTACTGTACCGCACGCGAGACCGACCTGTCACTGCACAGCGGGCGGGAACTCACTACGGTGCAGCAGGTTAGCGTCGGTGCGGCTAGGTCCTGCGATCTCGATTCCTCGCAGCTACTTTGCTGAACGACACAATTGTATTACAATTAACTGTATTACAATTAACGCAGCGACCACTCTCTTCACGGCCCACGCCGAATCTCCTTTCTTGAAAACGTGAACGAACACCTCAGGCCGAACGCCTCTCGCGTTCGCCGCTGGTTCGCTCGGACTATTTCTCCTCAGATCCGCCCAGGTACATCACATGGCAATGGTGAGATTTCTCCTTGGACTAAGCCTCGCGCTGGGATTGTTGGCAGACGCAACGCGGGTTGAAGCCGGTTACGAAAACGAGCTAAACATCGCTCAGCAGTGGTTCGACGCCGGCTTCGGCGAGGACGTCTCGAAGCTCCCGTTCAGCTTCAAGCTGGGCGAAGAGTCGTCTGCCACGGTGCTGGGTCGCGCGAAGCGTTCGAGCGAAGACAAACAGCTCGAGGGCGGTCGCACGGAGCGCACGATCGTGTGGGCCGACGAGACGACCGGACTCGAGACGAGGGTTGTCGTCGTTAAGTACTCCGACTACCCCAACATCGAATGGACGGTTCGGTTCACCAACAAGGGTGACAAAGATACGCCGGTGCTGTCGGCCATCGAGGGGCTCGACATCCATCAAACCGTGCCGACCAACGCGCAAACGATTCTGCACCATATGAAGGGTTCCTACGTCGCGCAGAACGACTTCGAACCTTACGAAATGGGCCTGACGCAACGGACGTCGGCGACCTTCCGTTCGTTCGGCGGCCGCGGCACGAATGGCTGCTGGCCGTACTTCAATGTGAACTGGGGCAACACGGGACTCATCGTGGCGATTGGCTGGCCGGGGCAGTGGAATGCGTCGTTCGACCGCGACGGCACGACTGGACTCGCGATTCGCGCTGGCCAGGAAAACGCCAACTTCAAGCTGACGCCGGGCGAGACGGCACGCACTCCGCTGATGGTCCTCCAGTGGTACGCGGGCGATTGGGTCGACGGGCAGAACGCATGGCGCCGCTGGATGGTGGCCCACAACGTGCCGCGGGTCGACGGCAAACTGCCGGGGCAGCAATTGCTGGCCAACAGCTCTCATCAGTTTGCGGAAATGATCAACGCGAATGAAGAAAATCAAAAGCAGATGATCGATCGCTATCTCGAAGAGAAGCTGCCGCTGGCCTACTGGTGGATGGACGCCGGCTGGTACGTGAACGACGGCAATTGGGTGACCACCGGCACGTGGGAAGTCGATAAAAAGCGATTCCCCAACGGCCTCCGCGCCATTACCGACCACGCCCACTCGAAGGGAGTGAAGGCGATCGTCTGGTTCGAGCCGGAACGAGTCGCCGCGGGAACTTGGCTCGACAAAGAACGGCCGCAGTGGCTGCTCAGCCCGCTGCCGAACCCGGGCGACCAAAGCTACCTCGACGGTTGGAAACTCCTCAACCTCGGCAATCCCGAGGCGCTCGATTGGGCGATCAAGCACATTAGCGGCTTGATCGAAAGCGAAGGGATCGATCTTTACCGCCAAGACTTCAACATGGACCCGCTCATGTACTGGCGGAATGGCGAAGCCGAAGATCGGCAAGGCATCACCGAGAACCACTACGTCGAAGGCTACCTCGCCTACTGGGACGGCTTGCTGGCCAATCACCCGCACTTGCGCATCGACACCTGCTCCAGCGGCGGGCGGCGGCTCGATCTGGAAACCCTGCGCCGCAGCGTGCCGCTGATTCGCAGCGACTACCTGTTCGAGCCGATCGGCCAACAGGGGCACACGCACGGGATTTCCTCTTGGTTGCCCTACTACGGCAACGGCACACTCGTCGGCAAGAGCGCCATCGGCCAGAACACGACCGAGGGGATCAACGAGTACGACTTCCGCAGCCACGTGGCGAATTCGCTCACCGCTGCCTGGGACATGCGGGACAAAACGCTCGATTACGACAAGCTGCGGGAACTCTCCGCCGAGCATGCCCGCATTGGCGAGCTCTACATGGGCGACTACTACCCGCTGACGCGGCACTCGATCTCGTCGAAGGATTGGATCGCGTGGGAGTTCAACAACCCCGAAACCGGCAAGGGCGTCGTACAGGCGTTCCGCCGCGAGGAGAACACGCAGCCGACGCAAACGTTCCGCTTGCGCGGACTCGATCCAGCAGCGCAGTATGAGATTGAATCGCAAGGCTCCGACAAGAGCTGGACCGAATCAGGCGCCGTGCTGATGGACCAAGGGCTTGAAGTGAAGCTTAAGCCGCGCACTGCCGACGTGCTGTTCCTGACGAAACAGGCCGCCAAGTAGTTCGGGGTTTAGCCGAACTACTTCTGCCAAGCGATCGTCCAGGCCGCAGCGTACTGCCCGTCAGACGAAAGCCTGACCTACGCTGCGCGCCTGGCAACGAAGTCGGCAAAGTCTTCCGGCGTGTCGATCCCACGGGTCGCCCGTTGCGTGACGGCGACCAGGATCGACTCGCCGTTTTCAAGAACGCGGAGCTGTTCGAGCTTTTCGATTTGCTCGAGCGGGCTGACCGGCCACTTGGGCATCTGCATCAGCAGCGAGCGGCGGTAGCCGTAGATGCCGATGTGCTGGTGGAAGGTCGCCGGCTCGGCGGCGAGCAGGCGGTCGTCCCATTCCCGGGCGTGGGGGACGGGGCTGCGCGAGAAGTAGAGGGCCCGGCCGTCGGCGGCGAACACCACCTTCACGCACGACGGGTCGTCCAGCTTGTGGCGGTCGCGGATCGGCGTCGCCAGGGTCGCCATTGCGGCCGAGGGGGTCGATTCGAGGAGTTCGAACAGCCGGTCGATTGCCTTCGCGTCGGCGTCGGGTTCGTCGCCTTGGAGGTTCACGATGATCTCAGCGGCGGGGTACCCGGCAACCGCCTCGGCGACTCGGTCGGTGCCGCTCGGGCAGTCGGGGCTCGTCATTACCACCGGGGCGCCAAAGCGGCGGCACTCGGCGGCGATCTCCTCGTCGTCTGTGGCGATCAGCACCAACTGGGCGTGGCGAACCGACTGGGCCGCTTCGTACGTATGTTGAATGACCGACTTGCCAGCAGCCCGCAGTAGCATCTTGTCCGGCAGCCGCGTCGACCGGCGGCGGGCGGGAATGACGAGAATCCGGCGAAGCGGGGTAATTGGCGTCGGCATAGCGGCATCAAACTCGCGTTGAGGTGGCTTAGCGGCCGAAAAAGTAACCGGTTTGTCGCTGCATCCCAAGAGCGAATCGCGGGAGGAGGCGCATTCGCATACCGTGTGGCTGCAAGCCGTGCTAATCTGCTGGCATCGGACCCGCACGCTGGCAATTGCTAGCGTCGCGGCATGCTAGCGTCCCTCTGTTCGCAACGACGCAATTCGAAGGGATCGTATGTGCGGCATTGTTGGCTACATCGGCCCGGAACAAGCGGCTGACTTTTTGGTCGCAGGTTTGCGGCGTCTCGAGTACCGCGGCTACGACAGCGCCGGCATTGTCTGCGCCGAGCGCGGCACACTGTCGATCGTCAAAAGCGCCGGCCGCGTCGACGAACTCGCCTCGCTGCTGAAGCGCGTTCCTGCCCGCGGGTCACTGGGCGTCGGGCACACCCGCTGGGCGACGCACGGCCCAGCGACCGACGAAAACGCTCACCCCCACGTCGGCGGCAACGGCGTGCTGGCGCTGGTGCACAACGGCGTCATCGAAAACTTCCGCCCGATCAAAGAGCGACTGCAGCAGAAGGGCTACGTCTTCCACAGTCAGACTGATAGCGAAGCGGTCGCCCACCTCATCGCCGACGAACTGGCGATGCTGCCGACGTCGCTCGACGACGCGCTCGATCCGTACGCGCCGCTGATCGCTGCTGTGCAAGCGGCGCTCGCGCAGCTCCGCGGCACCTACGGCTTGGCGATTGTCTTCCGCGATTGGCCCGACGTAATCGTCGCCGCGCGGCTCGGCAGCCCGCTGGTCATCGGCGTCGGCGATCACGAAAAATACATTGCGAGCGACGGCTCGCCGCTCGCTGGGCACACCGATCAGATCGTTTACCTTGCCGACCATGAGCTGGCCGTCATCACGGCCGACTCGATCCGCGTCGTCCATCGCGACCAGGGGGACGTCGAACACGACGTCAAGCAACTCACCATCGACGCGAGCGACGTCGAACTCGGCGGCTTTCCCCACTTCATGCTCAAAGAGATCTTTGAGCAGCCAGAAACTGTCCGCAACGCGATGCGCGGCCGACTCGATCGCGATGCGGCGACGGCAAAGTTCGGCGGACTGAATCTTACGCCGCAACAACTGCGAGCGATCGACCGCTTCGTGCTGACCGCGTGCGGTACGAGCTGGCATTCAGCACTCGTCGGCGAGTACATGATCGAGACGCTCGCCCGCGTGCCGGTGGAAGTTGAATATGCCAGCGAACTGCGTTACCGCAACCCGCCGCTGACGCCGACGACGCTGCTGTTCGCGCTGACGCAAAGCGGCGAGACGATCGACACGCTCGCCGCCCTGCGCGAGATGAAGCGTAAGGGCCACCCAACGATGGCGATTTGCAACGTCGTCGGCAGTACGATCGCCCGCGAGGCCGACGGCGGCATTTACCTGCACGCCGGGCCGGAAATCGGCGTCGCCTCGACGAAAGCCTACACTTCGCAGTGCGTCGTGATGGCGCTGCTCGCTCTGCACTTCGGGCGGCTGCATCACCTCAGCTACGAAGCGGGTTTGCGGATCATCGACGACCTCGAACGGCTGCCGGAGCAAGTCGAGAAGGCGCTCGAAACGAACGCCGAGTGCCGCCGCATCGCCGCGAAGTACGCTGGCTGTGAGAACTTCCTCTACCTCGGTCGGCTCTACAACTTCCCCACGGCGCTCGAAGGAGCGCTGAAGCTGAAAGAAATCAGCTACATCCACGCCGAAGGCTACCCGGCGGCGGAGATGAAGCACGGCCCGATCGCGCTCGTCGACGAACACACGCCGAGCGTCTTCATCGTCCCGCGCTGCGGCGTCTACGACAAAGTGGTGGCCAACGTCGAGGAGATCAAAGCCCGCGGCGGGCCGGTGATCGCGATTGTCGAAGAGGGCGACCACGAAGTCGCTCAGATCGCCGACGACGTGCTAGAAATCCCCGCGACGGCCGACTTCCTGCAGCCGATCGTCGCGGCGATCCCGCTGCAGTTGCTGGCGTACCACATCGCCGTGCTCCGCGGCTGCGACGTCGACAAGCCGCGGAACTTGGCGAAGAGCGTGACCGTCGAATGAAGCTGCTCGTTGCCATCGCCACTTACAACGAGATCGAGAATCTGCCGACTCTCGTGCCGGCGATCCGCGCGCAGCTCCCCAACGCCGACGTGCTCGTGGTCGACGATAACTCACCCGACGGCACCGGCCAGTGGTGCGATGAAGAAGCCGCCCGCTCGCCCTGGTTCTCGGTGATTCACCGTGCGGGCAAGCTCGGCCTTGGTTCGGCGTCGTGGACAGCGATGCAGACGTCGATCGAACGCGGCTACGACTGGCTTGCGACGCTCGACGCCGATTGGAGCCATCCGCCTGAAGCGTTACCGCGAATGATCGCGGCATCGTCCAACGTCGACTTGGTGATCGGCTCGCGTTACTGTCACGGCGGCGAGATCCACGGTTGGCCACTGGGCCGTCGCGTTGTCAGCCGAGTGATGAACGTCGCCACGCGTGCCGCTCTCGGCACGCCGGTGCGCGACGCCAGCGGCGCCTGCCGACTCTATCGCGTCGAGAAGCTCGCGGAACTCGACTTCGGCGACCTCAAGGCGACGGGCTACGCCTATCTCGAAGAGATCCTCTGGCAGCTCCATCGTCGCGGCGCACGGTTTGCTGAAGTACCGATCGCCTTTACCGATCGTCGCGCGGGCGCCTCGAAAGTCGGCGTCAACGAAGCGGTCGGCAAAGTGAAAGTGCTCGCACGCCTCGCGGGTCGACGCCTGCGAGGCGATTGAGTTCGACGCAGTTTCCGCCTTGCCGCAACTCGGCCGCGAAACTTGAATCATTCCCGCCAGAATCTCACGCTCGCCGTTGCTTCGGAAGCGGGCAGTTCCGCTCAAACAATTCGCAGTCAATCGCTAACGATTGCCGCGACCGTGAGGGCTGAAACGGTTTCTCTCAAGTTTTCCACGCGGGCTGCGTCGCAACCTATCCTTTCCTGTTCGTTCGACTTTCGCACAGGATTTACGCCATGAGCAAACGGATCGGTATTCTCACCAGCGGCGGCGACTGCCCGGGCCTCAACGCGGTCATTCGCGGCGTCGTCAAAGCCTCGTGGCAGCTCGGTTACGAGTGCCTCGGCTTTCTCAAGGGATATGAGGGACTCTACGATCCCGTTCGTTACATAACGCTCACGCCGAAAAACACTGCCGGCATCCTCACGCAGGGCGGCACGATTCTCGGCTCGACGAATAAAGGCCGCTTTGCTGCAACGGTCGGCGTGCAAGATCGCGTCGATCTTGATCCCGAACTGCTCGAGGGCGTTGCTGGTACAGTGAAGCAACTCGGCATCGAGGGCCTCGTCTGCATCGGCGGCGACGGTTCGCTGGCCGTCGCTCAGCAGTTCCACGAATACGGCATCCCGGTCGTAGGCGTTCCGAAGACGATCGACAACGATCTTTCCGCTACCGCCTACACGTTTGGCTTCTCGAGTGCCGTCGCCTGTGCGACCGACGCGCTCGATCGGCTCCACACGACGGCCGCCGCGCACGAGCGGATCATGGTCCTCGAAGTGATGGGCCGCCACGCTGGGTGGATCGCATTGCATGCCGGGATCGCCGGCGGCGGCGACGTGATCCTTATTCCCGAAATTCCGTGGACGTTTGAAAACGTCTGCCACAAAATTCTCGACCGCGAAGTCAACGGCAAGCATTTTACGCTGGTCGTCGTCGCCGAAGGGGCTCACCTCCCGACCGGCGAAATGGTCGGCGAAGAGCGCCGCGGCGCGCAGAAGAAGCTGGGCGGCATCGGCCCGCTGATTGCCCGCGAACTTGAAGAGCGGCTCCATCGCGAAGCCCGCACCGTGGTCCTCGGCCACTTGCAACGCGGCGGAGCGCCGACGACTTTCGACCGCGTGCTCGCCACCCAATACGGCGCCCATGCCGTACGCCTGATCGTCGAGAAAAAGTTCGGCCAAATGATTTGCTACAACCCGCCGGATATGGGCAGCGTGCCGATCATCGAGGCGGTCCACCAGATTCGACTCGTCGACAGCGAAGGCGCCGCCGTCCAAGCGGCCCGGGCGCTCGGCATCAGCTTCGGAGATTGCGAGGCGGGGACGAGCCCTTTCGTCTGTAGCGTGGACTCCGACGACGTTCAGACCGCCGAGGACGTCGAAATGGATGCTGAGTTCACGCTTGATTTGGCGGATGCCGCAACGGAAGAAGCGCTGCTGCCGTAGCTGCATTCTCAGCCCCGGGCTCCGCCCGGGGGGTCGGTATCTATTCCACGCGACGTAGTCCAACGGAATGGGTAGTCACCCCTGGGCGGAGCCCGGGGCTAGTGACAACGCAACTATGTTGCGTGCAGCGATCCAATTCTCCTTCTCAAACCAAGGCCTGCGACCGCATCGTTCGCCCGCGCAGACATTTGCTCCCGGCTCCCCCAGTCGGTTACGATAGACCCCCGTGCCGCTCCGGCGGCGGGGCGGCGTCTAGCGATCGACTTGGGGAGATGGGTTCATGGGTCTTCGAGTAGCGGGCGTGTGGTTCTTCTTGCTGGCGGCGAGCGTCGCTGCGTCGTGCTTCGGAGCCGAGGGTTTCGAATGGCAAACGCCCGAGGGCGATCACGTTGACCTGCTATTCGACGGCGAGCCGGCGTTTCGCTATATGATGCCGACGCTCGACGAATCGAGCGAAGAGAAGCGGAGCGAGACGTTCAAACCGTATCATCACGTCTTCAGCCCCGACGGCAAGACGCTGCTGACCAAAGGCCCGGGCGGGCTCTTCCCGCATCATCGCGGCCTCTTCTACGGCTTTAACAAAATCACCTACGGCAACGGCAAGGAGTGCGATACCTGGCACTGCACCGGCAAGACGTTCCAATCGCACGAAGAGATCGTTGAGGAAGAAGCCGACGCCGACGGCGCCAAGCAGATCGTGAAGATCGACTGGCACGGCAAGGATGGCGAAGTCTTTGCCAACGAGACCCGCGAGATGGACATCGAACGCCAGAAGCACAACGGCGTCGAGGGTTGGCAAATCGACTTCTCGTCGCACCTCGAATCTTCCGACGGCCAGACGGTCCACCTCGACGGCGATCCGCAGCACGCGGGCTTTCAGTTCCGCGCCACGCAAAAGGTGCCGGACGAAACTGCTAAGGAAACCTACTACGTGCGGACCGACGGCGTCGGCAAGCCGGGCGACTACCGCAACTGGGATCACAACAAGCCGAACTCTCCCGGCAATAGCGAGAACGAAAACCGCCCCTGGAACGCTCTCAGTTTCGTCGTCGACGGCCAGCGTTACACGGTCGTTTATCTCGATCATCCTTCGAACCCTAAGCCGTCTCGCTACAGCGAACGCGACTACGGTCGCTTCGGTTCGTACTTCGTCGCGGACGTGACGAAGGAGAAGCCGCTCGACGTGAAGTACCGCGTCTGGATTCAACCGGGCGAGATGACCGTCCAGCAATGCTCGGCGCTTGCCCAAGAGTTTACTGCAGCCAAGTAACCCCATCGCAGCACAGGACGCACGATGCCCGCACTCCCGCCGCTCAACCCGCCGATCCGCACGCTCCTCGGCCCCGGCCCCAGCGATATCCACCCGCGCGTCCTCGCCGCGATGGCGCGGCCAACGGTCGGGCACCTCGATCCCTACTATCTGCAAGTGATGGATAAGGTGCAGGGAGGGCTGCGCGAGCTCTTCCGCACCACGAACCGCATGACGTTCGCCGTCAGCGGCACCGGCTCGGCGGGGATGGAAGCGACGGTCGTCAATCTCATTGAGCCCGGCGATGCGATGATCGTCGGTGTCAACGGCGTCTTCGGCGGCCGCATGACCGACGTCGCCGAGCGGGCAGGCGCCAAGGTGACCAAGATCGAACGCCCCTGGGGCGAGGTTTTTACGCCCGAGGAAGTGCAGAAGGCAGTCGACGCGGTGAAGCCGAAGGTAGTCGGCATCGTGATGGCCGAGACGTCGACCGGAGCCTACCAGCCTATCGAAGAGATCGCCAAGATCGTCCACGACGCCGGGGCCCTATTGCTGGTCGACGCGGTGACGTCGCTCGGCGGCGTCCCCGTCGAAGTCGACAAGTGGGGGATCGACGCCATCTACTCCGGCACGCAAAAGTGCCTCAGCTGCCCGCCCGGCCTCGCGCCGGTCTCGTTCAACCAGCGGGCGATGGACGTCATTCTCGGTCGCAAGACGAAGGTGCAAAGCTGGTACCTCGACGTGACGATGCTCGCCAACTACTGGGGCTCGGATCGCGTCTATCACCATACGGCGCCGATCAACATGAGCTACGGCCTGTACGAAGCCGTATCGATCATCCTCGAAGAGGGCCTCGACGCCTGCTTCGCGCGGCATGCCCTCAATCACCGCGCACTCAAGGCCGGCCTCGCCGCGATCGGCATTAAGTACGCCGCGCAAGAAGGGTATCAATTGCCGATGCTCAATGCCGTGCACGTGCCGGCAGGCGTCGACGAAGCGAAAGTTCGCAGTGATTTGCTCAACCGCTTCGGCATCGAAATCGGCGCCGGCCTCGGGGCGTTCAAAGGCAAGGTCTGGCGGATCGGCCTGATGGGCTACGGCGCACGGCCGGCGAACGTTTACCTTGTCCTCTCGGCACTCGAACAACTACTGGCCGAGCAAGGCTGCAAGTTTGAGGCTGGAGCAAGCGTCGCGGCAGCGTCCGAAGTGTATCGCGGTTGAGTTCGAGCTATAATTTGGGGAGCGATCCTGCCAGCCCTCGAAATTGCGATGCAACATCCGATGAACGTCATTCCAGTCGATAGCGCCCGCCAAGATTTTGATGGCTTCGTCGCGCGGGTGCTCGCCACCGCCGAGCCGGTGGCGCTGAGCACGTCGGCCGGCGAACAAGTCGTTGTGATGCCGCTCGAAGAATACGAAGCTTGGCAAGAAACGGCGTACCTGCTCAAGTCGCCCGCCAACGCGGCTCATCTCCGCCAGTCAATTACCGAGGCCTCGCAAGGCGCTTTCGTCGACCACGAACTCGACGAAAAATGAGAGTCGCGTTCACGGAATCTGCGTGGGCCGATTACGTCTGGTTTCAGGAGCACGACCGGCGTCTACTCAAACGGATCAACTCGCTGATCAAAGAGTGTTTGAGAACTCCGTTCGAAGGGACCGGCAAGCCTGAACGACTGCGGGCGGATCTCACCGGCTACTGGTCTCGCCGCATCGACGACGAACATCGCCTCGTCTACACCGTCAGTAATGATCAATTGATCATCATTGCCTGCCGGTACCACTACGAGCGGTGAACCGCACCGGGCCACTTTAAGGCCTCCCGCCGGTCGATTACAATCGCCAGACGGCGGCTATTCTTGTGCCGCCGTCTTGTCGGCTCTCATCAGCGCCGTCTTATTGTTCACGCTCGCGGAGATTCTCATGGGGCAGCAGTCCACCGGCCAACTCGACACCGTGATGCAGGAATCCCGCGTGTTTCCGCCTACCGCGGAAGCCTCGGCTCGTGCACGGATCAAGTCGATGGCCGAATACCAGAAGCTATGGGACGAAGCTGCCGCCGATCCGGCCGGTTTTTGGGCGAAACTCGCCAAGGAAGAACTCCACTGGTTCGAGCCGTTTACCCAGGCGCTGAAGTGGAACGAACCGCACGCGGAGTGGTTCGTCGACGGCAAGACGAACGCCTCGTACAACTGCCTCGACAAACACGTGGCCGAGGGCCGCGGCGATCGGGTCGCGCTCATTTGGGAAGGCGAACCGGGCGAGAAGCGGCAGTACACCTACGCCGAATTGCTCCGTGAAGTCAGCAAGTTCGCGAATGTGCTGAAGTCGCTCGGCACGCAGCAGGGAGACGTCGTTTCAATCTACATGCCGCTGACGCCGGAGCTCGTCATTGCGATGCTCGCGTGCGCGCGGATCGGGGCGATTCACTCGGTGATCTTCGCCGGCTTTTCGTCCGAGGCGATTGCCGATCGCAATAACGACGCGAAGGCGAAGATCCAAATCACCGCCGACGCCGGCTATCGCCGCGGCACGGTCCTCGCGTTGAAGCAGACGGTCGACGCGGCGCTCGCCAAGTCGCCGACGGTTGAGAAGTGCATTGTGTTCTCCCGCGTAAACGAAGCGGTCCACATGCAGGAAGGCCGCGACTTCTGGTGGCACAAGCTGATGGCCGAGGCAAGCGACGATTGTCCCGCCACGCCGCTCGACAGCGAAGCGACGCTGTTCATCCTGTACACGAGCGGTTCGACCGGCAAGCCGAAGGGCATTCGCCACACGACGGCAGGTTACAACCTGTTCGCGAAGAAGACGTTTGAGTGGGTTTTCGACTGGCAGGAGAACGACGTCTACTGGTGCACGGCCGACTGCGGTTGGGTCACCGGCCATACATACGTCACCTACGGCCCGCTCTCCGCAGGCGCGACGGTGCTGCTGTACGAAGGCGCCCCGAACTACCCGCACGAAGGGCGGTTCTGGGAACTGATCGAGCGGTACCACGTGACCCTCTTCTACACGGCGCCGACGGCCATCCGGGCGTTCATGAAGTGGGGCGATCACCACGTCGAGAAGTACGATCTCTCAAGCCTGCGAGTCCTTGGCACGGTCGGCGAAGGGATCAATCCCGAAGCGTGGATGTGGTACCACCGGAAGATCGGCGCTGAGCGCTGCCCGATCGTCGACACGTGGTGGCAGACCGAAACGGGCGGCATCATGATGAGCCCGCTTCCCGGCGCCACGCCAACGAAGCCAGGCAGCTGCACGATGCCGCTCCCCGGCGTCATTCCGCAAATCGTCGATTCTACCGGCGCCGAGGTCGATGCAACGCACGGCGGCTGGCTGACGATCGCTCATCCCTGGCCCGGCATGCTCCGCGGCATTTGGGGCGATGAGGAACGCTATAAGGAAGTCTACTGGGAGAAAGTCCCAGGCAAGTATCTCGCGGGCGACAACGCTCGTCGCGACGCCGACGGCTACTACTGGATCATGGGCCGCATCGACGACGTGCTGAACGTCTCGGGCCATCGCCTCAGCACGATCGAAATCGAAAGTGCGCTCGTCAGCCATCCGAGCGTCGCCGAAGCCGCGGCAGTCGGTCGGCCTGATCCGCTCAAGGGCGAAGCGGTCGCCGTATTCGTAACCCTCCGCGGCGCCGAGCCGAGCGAGGAGCTGCGCAAGGAACTCATCAAGCACGTTCGCAATCAGATCGGCGCCCTCGCGCAACCCGACGACGTGCGGTTCACCGGCACGTTGCCGAAGACCCGCAGCGGCAAGATCATGCGGCGGTTGCTCCGCGACATTGCCGCCGGCAAGGAAACGGTCGGCGACACGACGACGCTGGAAGACTACAGCGTGCTGGCGCAGTTGCGGACCGAAGACGAATAGGCGTCGTTCGCCCCATGCGATCGGAAACGAGCCCGCGAATCTTTGTGATTCGCGGGCTCTGTTATTTCTCGTTCATTTGGCCACTTGCCGACTCTTGAATTTCCTCACCGCGTCTACGGTGACGTCCGGGTAGTCGGTGGCGAACGACTCGGCGCCAAGTTCGAGGAGGCGGGCGTAGACGGCGGGGTCGGCGTTCTCCCAGGGGAGAACCTGGAAGACGATGCCTCGTGCTTTGAGTTCGTCGCGGACTGATTCGAGGAACGCGGTCGACGGGACGAATGGCTCGGCGTCGGCCGGATCGCCGATCACCTTTACGTGAATCTGGAGGTGGGTGAGTCCCTCGAAATCCTTCGCGCGAATGTCGTCGAGCCGCTTCTTGAGTTCCGCTTCGGTGCCGCCATTCCAGATGAGGGTGAGCGACTCGGGAACGCGCTGCTTCCACTTGCGAATGAGGTCGTGGTGCTTCGTCGTGAAGATGATTTGCTTCTGGAGGCCGGCGTCGACGACTTGCTTCTGAAGTTGGTCGAGGTTGACGTTCTCCGTCTTGATGTCGAGGTAGACGAGCCGGTCGGGATGGCCCTGCATCGCGGCGAACAGGTCGGCAAGCGTCGGGACGCGCTGCCCGGCGTACTGCTTTCCGCGGAAGGAGCCGACTTCTAACTCCTTCACTTCGTCGGCGGTGAGATCCTCGACCCCCTGCCCTGCCTTCGCTTTGTCGACGTTGCCGACGACGCGGCGGAAGTCGGCGTCGTGAAAGCAGACAATGACGCCGTCTTTGGTGGTGCGAAGATCGGCCTCGGGCGTGACGCCGACTTCCCACATCGACTCGAACGCTTCGAGGGTATTCTCCGGGGCCTTGATGCCGGCGCCGCGATGGGCCTGGATATGGAAGCCGAGTTTTTCGCTCGGCTCTGCGGCATTGCCGGCGGTTGCCGTGAGGGAGACGAGTGCCAGGGCGAGCGCGAGTTGCCGCGGTTGCATGAGATTCCGCCTAGTTGATTTGATTGAGTCACCGCGTGTAAGTCGCTTCGAGCCCCGGGCTCCGCCCGGGGGTTGCCTCACGCAGGACGCCGCCGACCGGAGTGGAGACTCACCCCCGGGCGGAGCCCGGGGCTAGGTTGCGCGCTACCAAGCAATATATTCGCGGTGATTGTGAAGAGGCATGCGCGAGCGGTGCAAACGCATAGGGAATTCTTATTCGCGAATAGGAATTCGAACAGCGACTTAGCTGGTGAAGCGGTCGAATTCGGTCTCAGTGGCCGAAGGCCAACTGACGCCGCTTCTGACTGACTCCTAGCTGCTTTACCCCCCATCGCTAGCTGCGGAAAGTTCCCGCCGCGGGGGACTGTCCCTTTGGCTGGGCGTCGCCTCGAGAACTCGGCGATTTTCGTAACCCCCTGGCAATTAGCCACTTACGGCCCGCCGTTTCACTCGCGCCGATTTTTCCGAGAAATTTAATTCCCTTGGCGAACCTCCTCGCCGAAACTAGAGTCATAGGAGCGTCTGGTGGGCCGGCGGCGCCGGTCTAGCGGTCTGATGACTGCCCCAGCCAGATAGCTTCCTGTTTTTCTCTCTCGAGCCGCGCACCAAGCGCAGCGAGGGCATCATGCGTTCCATCCAAAGCCGCAATTGCAATTCTGGCATCCAAAGCGCTCCGTCGAGCGTCATGGCCACGATTCGCCGCGACTCGGACCGCCGCCCCGCCGCAGCTAAATGGTGCGCATTTATGGGCTACGCGTCGCGCTTCTGGCTATCAATGCGCGAACAGCTACAGCATCTCACGACGGTAACAGGCGTACCAACGCACGTTACCGGCGGGGCGCTGTGTGCCGTAGCACTGCAGCGCTCCGGGCAACACGCCACGTGTTGCCTCGCCGCCAGATAACTGGGCTGCGATTCTTAACTACAGAATCTCTCCCTATCTGGCGCCGGCCGTCGGCGAGCCCAGCGCGTACGTTCGCGTTTTGGCCGCCGGTTTCCGACCTTGCTGCCACTGGTCTCGCGCTTGGACCCAACCCAACTGGTCCGGCGCTCGAGGCCCCAAGCTCGAGAGAACCATGGAACTTGAAACTCCAATCTTTGATTTGACTGAGGCGACTACCGCGGAGCTCGTGACTGCGGCTCAACACGGCGACAACGAGGCGTTCGGAACGCTCGTGAACCGGTTCGAGCGGATGGTGCTCGCCGTTTGCTGGCAGCGATTGCGGAACCACGCCGAGGCGCAAGAAGCTTCGCAAGAGGTCTTCATCAAGGCCTTCGAGAAGCTTGAACAGCTTCAAGAAGCGGCGGCGTTCCCGGGCTGGTTGCGGTCGATTGCCGTGCGGCAATCGATTAACCGGGCTGCTCGTCGGCCGCCGGCGACGGCGGTGGAACCGCACTCGCTCGAAGGATTCGACGGCGAGGTCGAAGCGCCAATCACTTCGCTCCTCAACCGGGAGCGGATCGATCAGCTCAACGAAGGGCTCGATCGGTTGGCGACGCTCGACCGGAGCACGCTCGTGGCGTTCTACATCCAAGGACAATCGCTCGTGGAAATGAGCGACGAGTTCTCGGCGCCGGTGGGCACGATCAAGCGGCGGTTGCACGTCGCTCGGAAGCGGCTCGCCAAGGAGCTGGAGTGCTTGCAGGCGGTGTAGCGACGGTTTGTGTTTAACTCCTAACTGCGGTTGCGTGACCGCTTCACTTGAAAAGCCGGGACGGCGTCAGCAATGGCGGCGTCCCGGCTTTGTTTATTTAGGCCCGGGGCTAAATGCGCCGGCACGACAGCGGGCAACGCTTCACTGCCGCCAGGCGGCGATCGCGACGGCGATCCAGCCGACGATGAAGGCGAGACCGCCGAGGGGAGTGACCATGCCTAGCTTCCGCCAGGCCTCGCCGAGGAAGGTCATGCCGTAGAGGGAGCCGCTGAAAAGCGCGATCCCGATGACGAACGCGATCGAAGCTGTTCGCAATCCGCCGCTCTGAACGCTTATCGCAAAGGCCGCGAGCGTTACCAACGCGAGGGCGTGGTAGAGTTGGTACTTCACGCCCGTTTCAAACCAAGCAAGACGCTTCACTAGGTCTGCTTCGTAGCCGGCGCTGCGCAGAGCAGCTTCAAGTCCGTGGGCGCCATAGGCCCCGAGGCCGACGCCCGTGGCGGCGAGTAAGGCTCCGAGGATGGCCATCGTTTTAGGTGACATGCTGAGTCGGTCCGCTGGTTTCGAAATAACCCCGTGCTGGAACATTCAGCATAACTTTTGGCTTGAGCGGCGATCAGGGGTCGCACCGCGCAAAAAAGAACCGCCTCGCCGAACCATGGCATTTTGCATCCATGGCCCGGCAAGGCGGCGAATTTTCGATCAATTAGTTTCTAGCAGCGGCCGGCGATTATTGTTCGCTGGCGATGCCGAGGCGATCTTCTTCTTCTTCCTGGATGATGATGTGTGGCGTCACCATCATCATCAGGCTGTCCGTTTCGCGGCCGATGCCGACGTTGCGGAAGAGGCGGTCGATGTACGGCACCTTGCTGAGGAGCGGGACGCCGAACTCGTTGCGGCCTTCGACCAACCGCTTGATGCCGCCGAGGAGCACTGTACCGCCGTCGGGGACGCTCACCGTCGTACTGACGGTGATGACCTGGAAGGTCGGCAACTGCACCGTGGTGCCGCTGCGGCTCGTCGTTTCGGTTTCATCTTCCGACGTGCTTTCGCCGTCGTTGTCGTCGGTGTTCGAGTTCGAGGTCGAAATCGATTCCGAGCCTTCGAAGGTGAACGTCTGCACGTCGCCGATCTGGCTGAAGAACGGCACTAGCGTCAAGCGGACGTAGCGTCGATCGTCGGAAACCACCGCTTGCACCGTCATCATCGTGCCTTCGGAGAGGACGACGATGACCGGCTGCTGGGCGGCGGCGAATTCGCCGACGACCGGAATCACGCTGATCACGAACGGCCGGAACGAAGAGTCGATGACGTTCGCTTGCTGACCGTTGAACAGAGTCACCTTCGGAGCTTGCAACACGTTCGCCCGCTGATCGCCTTGGGAGGCGTTGATTACGAAGAACGCTTCGATGTCGCTGAGGATCGCAAACCCGAACGAACCAACGTCCTGCGGCGAGCCGAATTGCGGAGTAGCGAGTGAGAAGCTTCCCTGCCGGAACGGCATATCAAGGTCGACGGTGTAGTTCGGATTTAGCGTTTCGCTCGGAGCCGGGTTCAAACCGACCGAGGCACTGGCGCCAATCGCTGGCGGCGGTTGGCCCGGCTGGAAGCTTGCCGGATTGAGGCCGGTCCGATCGGTGATATCGAAGTCGAAATCGACGCCGATCCGTTCGAAGAAGCTGTCCGTCAGACGGATGAAGCGAACTTCGATGGTGACCTGCAGATCTTGCAGACGACGGAGCTGTTCGAGCAGATCGGCGATTTGCTCGTGGACCCGCTGCGTCTGGCTGATGACCAGCGAAAGGTTGGTGGGGAAGGGTTGAATTTCACCCTCGCCCGTACCATTTTCCATCCAGCTTTCGTGCTCGACGGTGGAGACGATCAGGTCGATGAGCGAATCGAAGTCGGCGCTTGCGGCGCCGCCCAATCCGCCCGGACCGCCGACCGGCGCCGAGGTGGGCCCGTTGGCCGGGGCGTTGAAGTTAGCTTGAACGGGACCGTTGGCCCCGGCAACGCGCGGTTGGCCGGGACGACTGTTCGCCACCATCGAGACAGGACCGCCGACGCCGCCTGGGCCGTAGGCGCCCATCGCCGCGTAGGCGTCGTTGATCAGCCCTTGCAGGCCGATGTTGTTCGTCGGCACAAAGTTCGGAATCGGGATCACGAGATCGCCGACTGGATAGGTGACGATCTTCAGGTCGCCGTCGCGAATCTGTTCGCTGGTGATCTTCAGAACTTCGTCCTGAATCGTGTAGGTGAGGTGGAGCGGCTCAAGAATGAGCGTCAACGCACTCTTCAGCGAGATTTCCTGCGGCAGGTTCAGCGTGATCGGCGTGTCGCTGCGAACGCCTTCTTGGCTGAGACCGCGGGGATCAAGATGGATATTGACGCCCGCGAGCTGCGAGAGCCCTTCCACCACTTTCGTCAGCGGCGTTTCGGTGTACTTCGGCAACACCGGCGTCTTGAGCTTTTGCTCAATCTCAAGTTCCTTCGCATTGCGTCCGCCGCCGAGGTCGAGCGATTTGCGATTCTTGAGCGTGTCCCAATCGGTCGGGAACGCGAACGGCGTGTCGCCGTGAGCCAGGGCCTTGGCCGACGTGTCGCGGACGTCAAGGAACATATTCGCGGCGCCGTTTTCAGCCTTCGCGATGATGTCCTGATTCCAGCGCTCGCGACGGATGAGCTTCGCTTGCTTGTTCACCTGCTGAGCCACGAGCTCGTCCGGAGCCATCTCGTAGAGACGGTTGGCGACGACCTCCGCTTCAGCGTAACGATGTTCGTCAACAAGCTTGTTGAACTCGTCGACCATCTGGGCCATCTTCTGCTGGACCTCAAGCTTGACGGCCTGCGAACGATGAACCTCGCCGAGGATCTCGTCGTTGGTCGCCTTGAGATCGAGTTCGGCTTTGTGGTCTTCGATGTACTTGTTGGTCGCCGAAGTCGTGAGCTCGATACGACGCAGCAACTGCGACTTCAACTCTTGCGAGAGCTGCGACTCTTCGACTTGAGCCCGCGATTCTTCAAGCAACTTCAGGGCCTGCTTCGGATCGGTCGAACGGAGCTTCTCGGCTTCGGATTGCCGCTTGATCACGTCGGCGGACAGCTGGCGGACCAAAACGGCCTGCCCTTCCGCGGCGGAGTCGAGCAAGTTGCCGGGAACCGGCAGCGATTCGTTCGGAGCATTGCCCTGCAGCATTTGCAAGTGTCCTTGCAACCGCTGTTGGGCGAGGACGTCGAGTTGAGCGTGGTTCTGGTAGGCCGCCTTAAACGATTGCAAGGCGCCTTCCCGATCACCGGCGCGGAGAGCCTGTTCGCCGGCTTCCAGCATTTGGGCCGGATCGCCCGGGAGCGGAGTCGCTTCCTTGGCATTCGGCAGAGGAGTCGGAGTGAATTCAGGAACTTGGGCGAGCTTCATGGCAGCGCCGGTTTCCGACGAAGCCGCGGCTTGCACCAAATCGCCGGCGCCAGGCGTCGCCGTCGCCGGCAACTGAACTCCGGCTGGCGTCGCGCCAGTCAACGCCGCCTTCTGAATGTCGAGCGCTAGACGCGAGGGACGGTCTTCATCGACGCCGAACTGCGAGTCAGGAACGTTGAGCGCACTCGCCCTGCCTGCCAACAGTTGGGCCTCAGGCAAGTTGCCTGCAGCGAGCGCGGTCCGTGCTTGGCCGAGCAGAATTTGCGTCTGCAACTTCGCGTCGGCAGTCGGGACGGGGGCTTCCGTCACGGCGAGGCTCGTCGGCGACTTGCGACGTTGCTCAATGCGACGCAATACGTCCTGAGGAGTGATGCCGTTGCCGCTGAACTGGGGGTTCAGCTGCGCGGCTTCGTTCGCAGCCCGCGTAGCGGTGTCGAAGTCGTTCCAAGAGAGCAGGGCGTCGGCTTGCTTGACGAGGAACTTCGAGTAGGCAATTCGCCAGTTGGCTCCGCCATTGAGATTCCGCATGGCGGCGGCTTCCTGATATTCGCCGATCGATTCGACCACTGCCTGCGGCGAATCGCCTTGGCCGTCGTAGGCGACCTTCAGCTCTTGAGCCTTCGCCAAGAACTGCTGCGCCCGCGGCAAGTCGCCGACGCTCAGCGCCCGGCGGGCGTCGAGGAGGAGTTGATCCGACTGCCCCTTAGCGGCCGCGTTCGACGGGGCCGCGGACGGCGCCTTCGTCGACGGGACGGCGAGCATGCCGTCGGGCAGCGCCGGCGAGTCGGCCGTGGCGCGGAACGGGTTGTCCGTCGCAGCGGCGTCGTTGCCGGCAGAGTAGCGGTTGGCGTTCGGCTGGCCCTCGACGCCATGGGCGGCGGTTTGCCAGACAAACGTGGCGAGTGCAAGCGCTGCGACTCGGGCAGTAGTAGTCCGTCTCAACTCAGTTCTCCTTACGAGAGACGACGCGAGAGCGCCGTCGGCTCCCCCGGATGCGACGCCAATTAGTTTGCTCAGGCGACTGGGCATGATTCGTGTGTGTTGGATGCGGCTACGCATCGCGCATACTCGACAGACGTCGAGCCCGCGCGAGGCGGATTCCTAGCGAGGCGTCGGGTTGTGATGAAAAGCGGCGGGTTAAATACCGGCCAGCGAGAAGCGGGTCAAGAGCACTCGCAAGATTGATGCAAAAAAAGACGCCGCGGGAAATCCCGCGGCGTCTGCGTTGCTAGCATCGATTGTCGGCGACGGCGTTCGTGCTCCGCCGTGCGCGGCCTAAAATCCGCCCCGCCGGCCCCCGCCCCCGCCGCGACCGCCTGGGCCGCGTTCTTCGGCCCCTTCGCGAGCGCGCCGATCGGCCTCCGCGCTCTGCTGCATGATGTAATCGAACGATCGAATCGTCTTCGCTTCATCGAGTTCGTTCTGCATCCGCAAGCGGCCGGCCGAATCCATCACGAGCATTCGCGCGGGCGCCGTCAGCTTGCGATTCTTCGTCATTTGCTCGCCGCCGTCGACGTCGACGAGCGTCAAGCCGGTGAGGAAGCGGAACATCGGAGAGTCCTGCGGCTCTTCGGTATCCACCTTGTAGAGCGAAGACCAGATGACTTGAGCCTGCTTCGCAAAATTCAACACGCTGCCGCGCGTGTACCAATTATTGGTGGCAATCTCGGCAGCGTTGACGCTGTCGACGGATTTGACCACTAGGCGAGCCTCAGGCTCTAGCGACGCGACATCTTTGGTTTGGGCGACGAAGATTAAGCCGGGCTCCGGCACGACGGCGACGGGGCTCGGTTCGCTCCACTCGCTCATCCGGAAGCGTTTGGGATCTTTGGTTTGACGAGCGGTGACAGTCGGATCGAGGAACTTCGGTTGCTGATCGGCGTTGACGTCTTTCAGTACGAGTTGAACGCGGTAGCGATAGCGATGGCCCGGTTTGACGGTATCGTCAAAGAAGCGGAAGAGGACGGTTTTGGTGACGCCGTCCCAGACGTATTCGGGGAGTTCGATGGCGCCATCGGCGCCGCGACCGCCCATCCCCATGCCGCCCATGCCTCCCATCCCCATGCCGCCTTCCCGTCCCATACCGCCCATCGGCCGGCCCATGGGACGCCCCATTCCCATACCGCCTTCCATGCCGCGGCCCATCGGCATTCCCGGGGGCCGCCCGCCCATGCCACCTTCCGCGCCACGACCGTACATTGCCCCTTGTTGCATGGTTCGCTTCTTGGCGGCATTGCCGAAGTCGTCGCCTTCCGTTCCCGGATCCTCCTCAATGAGCGGCTGCTGGGCGGCCTCTTCGGCCTCGCGCATGAGATCTTCAGGCGTGGGAATCGGAAAATCGGAGTGAGTAATCTCATTACCCCATTCTCGCATCACCATAGGCGGTAACGGGTAGGTGAGCAGCGGGTGGTTGTACTTGGGATTTCCTGGATCGACTGATTGCGAGGGGGGCCAGGTCGCCATTTTGTCCGTGAGCTTCTTGGCCGTCATCGTTTGGAGCGGCATGAACTTGCCGGTTCCTGCTTCGGTGACTTCCGCCCGCTCGATCACGTAGCCGAGATATTGCGGTTGATCGGTCGTGATATTGAATCCGCGCGACGAGGCAAGCGCGTCCTCATACATCTGAAACTGCTGCTTGATTGGTATTTTGGCGAGCACCGTCACCCAAGACATCTCGCGAATGTCTTCGAAGCCTTGCATCTGGGCGCCGCCGGCCGGAGGAACGACGAGGGCGCCGTCCTTCGTCTTCATGCCGCTCATATCGCCCATGCCCATACCGCCGCGGCCTTCGCCCATGCCGCCGCGCCCTTCACGTCCGCGACCACGACCACGGCCTCCTTCGCCCTCCGCAGCAGCGCGTTCCGCTTCTTCCGCGGCCTCGCGTTCCATGTCCGCCGCTTCTTTCGCGGCGGCGCGCATTTTCTCGAGAATCACCTCGGGATCAGCGGCCATCCACAGACCAGAACCGGGGCGCACCTCAAGCTCGGTCGCGGCGACCAGGACTGGATCCTGGCGGAGCTTTACCGGCGGGATGACGTCATCATCCCACGGTGGCTTTGGCGGATACTGCTGAGGATCGACGGGCGTGAGATACTTGTCCCCCGGCTGAGATTCGAAGCTCGCAAAGTCGGTCCGATCTTCCTTCGGGAAGGCTTCCCAACTCATTTGCTGCACATGCGAATTCGCACTGCTCGCCGCCTGGTTGAGTCGATCGGGCTGCTTCGTTGCATCGACGGTCGGCCGGCCGAAGGAACTGTACACCAGCATTCCCGCAACGACGAGAATGGCGGCGATGCCGATCTTCTCGCCATGGTTGAGCAAGAATCGCACGAATCCGTTGGCGCCTTTGAGTTTTGCTTTCATGGCTCAGGTCCTGCTCGGAAGCCGGTAAAGTTGCGAGTTACGAGATTCGAGTTGCGAGTTAAACGCGGCGACGTAGCGAATTGCGTGCTTCCAAGTTGCTTGACTCTCGCAACTCGGAACCCGCAACTCGCCACTTCCTCAACGCACGACTCCAGCGTCGCCGGCGGCGAGCGTTTCGCTGCCAGAGGCTGCGGCGTCGTCTCCAGGGACGGTGAGAACGGCGGCGTCAGGCGGATTGTAAATGTAAACGACGCCCTGAATGTCGACAGTGACCATGTTGGGGATTTCAACCGGGGTGAGGGTCACCCCTCCCATGCCCCCTTCCATGCCGCGTCCCATTGGCATTCCCATCGAACGCCCCATGCCTCCCTCCATACCGCGTCCCATCGGCATTCCGCCGCCCATGCCGCCGGCGCTTGCCGCGGCGCCGACCGTGAACGCTTGGTTGTCCTTGTCCGTGCCCGATTTTTCCGCATTGATCCGGAGTCGTTGGACTTCGACGGGAAGTGGAGCGTTCGCGCACTCGACGAGAATCTTCGGGAGGTAACGTTCGTCCATCGAGAGCATCATGCGAATCGGCAGGCGGCGAAACTCGACGCCGGCGCCGCTCGAAGCGTCGGGAATTGGCTTGCCTTCGGCGTCGATGTAGCGGTTGGCCAGCAGCATCGCGTCGAGGCTTTCCGCGCCTCCCGCCCCCATTTCGCCTTCGCGGCCCATCGGCGTGCCTTCGGGAGACATCATCTCTCCGCCGGTGGCCATCGCCTCGACCGGCAGCAGAATCGTCGATTCCTGAGCCATCGCCAGCGCTGCCGGAGCGCCGACTTGCAGCGACTGAATGACGCTAATCGCCGTATTGTCGGGCCGAGTCGCGCCACGTTCCTTATTCGTATTGGCAATGGCGCGCAAGAGCGTTTCGTAGACCCACAGATCTTCTTGCGTCACCCAGATTTGCCGAGCGGTGGGAACGTCGACAAATTCGAGTTGCTGACGCAGCGTTCCTTGGTCGCCCCATTGCACGAGATAGTTCTCCTCGATGGGCATGCCCTGGGCGTCAAGCTCCACTTCCGCGCCGGGAGCCGCCCCGCCGGGAAAGGCTCCCTCACGGCCCGGTGCGGCGCCGAAGCCGGCGGTTCCGTCGACCGCCATCTTCTTCGCATCGACGATCTTCACCAGACCTTCGAAGCGGTTCTTGATGTAATTCTGGTAGCGATCGCGGAAGTCGGGTTTGATCTGGGAATCGAATTTGGCGTTTTTGACGTAGTCGACGAAATCGTCGCCCAGCACGTCCGGCCATTTGAGAACTTCTTCGCGCTGAGCGTCGAAGAGACTCTGCCAGAGTTCCTTCACGCTATTGGCAATCTTCTTCGCTTCTTCTCGTTCTTTGGCATTCACGACTTCGTTGCCATGAATTTGCTTGCCGGTGATGGCGGTCATCTCGCCGAACTTGCCGTCGATCTGCGTCTTGTTCGCCGTGAATTGCCGCTGCAGATTGCCCGAGGCCATACTCCAGCAGATGACGGCGGCGAGGACGCCGACGACGCTGAGGATCCAGAATCGCTGGGTCCACGCGACTTTCATGAAGGCACGAACTTTATCCATGGAACAGTCTCGTTATCGTTGGCTCGTTATCGCTGACCGGTCGCTCGAAAGTAGCGAGAAACTGGCTATAAATGTTTTCGAAATTCGGCAGAGCTGCGGAACTAAACACGACGCGTTGATGTGTTATTGAGCAGGAGCTTCCTCGACTGGAGCCCCCTCGACGCCGGCCTCGCCTTCAGCGGCGGCCTGAGCGGCGGCGGCGGCCGCCTCGGCTTCAGCGGCGAGGCGTGCAGCGGTTGCTTCACGCCGCAGCGCCCGCGTACGGGGCTGCCAGCAAAACTGAACGACGAAGTCGTATCGATCGACTTCAAACCCTTTGGCGACGGGCACAGCGTTTGGATCAGCGCCCGGCTCGGCGGCGACTCCGGCGCCAGGCGCGTTCGCGGCCAAACTGCTGAAACCAGCCTGCCCCATACCCGTCTGGCCGTCGCCGTACAGGGCGGCGTCGGGGTCGATGTATTCTTTTCTGAGAGGCTTGCCAGCGACGAGCCACGCCCGACTAATACCCATGTCCTTGAGCGGGACGTCGATCAGCTTGCCGGTAAACTGCTTCGTCGTCTCGTCGTAGCCGTCGGGAAGCTTCACCGTCCCCTCTTCAAGCGCCTTGACGAGCGAATCGATGACGAACTTGCGGGTCTGATTTGTTTTGTCGGCGTTGTGGTAGTGATAGCCAGTGAGCTGCACCACGAAGCCTGGTCCCGTGAGACCGCCCCCTCCCGCCGCTGCGACGTCGCCGCCTGCGGCCGGATCAGCGGGCGGAGCCATCGGATCGACCGTCGCGGCCGGATCTGCCGCATCGGCGCCGGCGGCTGCATCTTCGTTCTTTGAGCCGAGGTAAAGCGCTTCCGTCGGCGTAACGTACTCGGCGGTAAGATCAGTGAAGTGACGCTCGTCGACCGAGGTGATGTGAAGCTCCTTCCGGCTCATCACATGATCGGCCTTCTCTTCGCGCGGCCGCTCGTCGCGCGGCAACACGGCGTCGAGCGCCTTCACCAAGTCGAGCCATTCAAGCCGACCTTCGACGTTGCTGATGAGCTGGTTTTGCGTCTCAGTGAGCTTCGTCACCGCATCGCGAATGCCTGTCCGCTCAGTTTCAAAGCTGGCAGCCGTCGACGCCGCGGAGGAAGCGGTGCTGAACGCCGACTTGAAATCGTCGCGGTTTACGTCGGAGGTTTGCCACGAGCTGACGTGCGTGAAGTAATTGAACGTGAGCCCCGCGAGCACGGCCGCGACGCCGGCAACGGCCCACGGTTTCTTCGCGCGAATCATCCGCGTGCGGACGATTTCTTCCGGCAGCAGGTTGGTCTTCAACTCCGACTTGCCGAGCGCCTGGACGCACAGACCGTAAGCAGGGCCGAAGCTGAGGATGTTCTCTTTGAACTGGGCGTTCCCCCCGGCACTGCCGGCGGAGAGGCGGTTGAAGTCTTCGATCGGGCGGACTTCTTGCTCCAGGTTCTGCGCGAGATAGCGTTGCAGACCAGGAAGCTTCATCGCGTTGCCCAGGGCGATCACTTCGCCGATTTGGGCCGCTTTGTCGAGGCTCTGGAAGTAGCCGAGCGAACGTTGGATTTCGGCCAGCAGGTCGCTGAAAACCGGCCGCATTGCTTGGAAGACAGCCTTCGGGTCGTCGGCCTGCGTCGCGTTCCGCTTCAGGTGCTCGGCCTTCACGAAGGTGAGCTTCAGTTCCTTGCTGAGCGCGCGGGTGAAGTGGTTGCCGCCGATCGGGATGTTACGCTGCCAGACGCGGAAGCCGTTGGTCACGACGAGGTCGGTCGTGTCGGTGCCGAGTGAAATCACCACCGTCGACGACGGCGGCTTGGCGGGATCGTACGGCTGCGACTTCAGCTCTTCGAGGCGGTCGAAACAGACGTAGTTGTAAACAGCTAGCGGCGCCAGCTGGATCAAATCGACCTCGATGCCGGCCTTCTCGAGCGGGGTGAGGGCACGAGCGACCTGGTCGCGCTTCATCGCGAACAAACCGACTTCCGGCTCCAGCGCGAAGCCATCTTCTTCGCTGCCGCCGGTGAGTTGCTGGTAATCCCAGACGACGTCGTCGAGCGAGAACGGAATCTGCTGCCGGGCTTCGTACTTGACGATGTCGGGGATCTTCTTTGCTTCGACCGGCGGAAGCTTGATGAACCGCATCAGGCCGTTTTGACCGCCGACCGACATCGCAACGGTATCGCCGACCAGCTCGTTCCGGGAAAGGAACGTCTCAAGGGCCTCGCGGACGAGTTCCGCCGGCTCCGCCTCGGGCTGAGTCAGAATTTTGGGGTATTCGATGTAATCGAACGACTCGACGACAAGTCGTCGGGGTTCCTTCTCATGTGGGCGACATCGCAGCGCCTTGAGAGCGCATTGACCGATATCGATACCCCATACGGCGCCACCCTTGGCCATATTCGTGACCTCTGTTCCGTTCGAATATTGTCCGCGGCGGAGTGTTCAGATCCGCCGCAAGTGCTCCCAACGATCAATCAGCTATCTGAAATAGCAGCTTCAGCAAGCCGATGAGTCTCTTTACGCCCGACACCAGTCTGTTCTTCGGGGGGCGTGGATCGATCGCGCGAGAGCAGTGCCTCTACTTCTCTATATGCAAATCTATCGAGGCGCACCGCGCAGTCAAATTTTCCGCTGAAATCCACGGCATTTCCGCGTGACGAAGCGCTCCACGAGCGCCTCGACAGCGATCAAACTGCCGCGCACCTCAGCCGCCAGACTGTCGGTACACCTTCCCCCCAGTTTGACATTCTAGTCGGGCCGGGGGGAATGTATACCCAGCGGCTACGACCGTTTGCTCGCTGAAACGCGGCAAAAACGGGCCTCTGGCCGGGGAGCCGCCGATTCATTCGGCGCAACGGTTGCACCCGGCCCCTTCGATCCCGATAACAGGAGGGAGACGCTCGAATTGCAGCGATTTTTCAGCCCCGCTTCGCTCAGAACCCCATGATTGTCACCATCGACGGCCCCGCCGGCGCCGGAAAAAGCAGCGCTGCCCGCCGTTTGGCCCGGAGGCTTGGCTTCCGCTTCCTCGACACTGGGGCGATGTATCGGGCCGTCACCCTCGCTGGCCATCGGGCGGGGGTCGACTGGGACCAGCCGGAGCAACTCGCCGCAGTGGCCGCCAGTTTGGTGCTCGATCTGTCCGACAGCCACATTTCGATGAACGGCGAGGACGTAACCGCCGCGATCCGGACGCTGGAGATCACGACGCTCACCAAGCATGCCGCCGACAACCAAGCCGTCCGCCGCCTGCTGACCGACCAGCAGCGGGCCTTCGCCGCCGGGCGGGATGTGGTGACCGAAGGCCGCGACCAGGCGACGGTCGTGTTTCCCCAGGCGGAGTGCAAAATCTTCCTCACCGCCGGCGAGGAAGAACGGGCCAAACGGCGGTTCCTCGACCTGCAGGCCCGCGGCGAGGAGGTCGATTTGGCCGAAGTCCTGCGGAAACAGCGGTTGCGCGACAAAGGCGACACGGAACGGGCCTACGGCGGGCTCGCCAAAGCGAGCGATTCGATTGAATTCCTCACCGACGGCCTCTCGCCGGAGGAAGTGGTCGACCGGTTGGCGGAAATCGTGCAGGGCGTCCAGGCCCATAGCGGCATCGCCGCCAAGTAATCGCGCAGGCAGAAAGCCTCGCCCCGGCAAGCACTTACCCCGATTGCCCGTTTCGCGGCGATTTGCTAGGATGGCGGGCTTGTCCCTGCGCCTTTATTCCGCGGTAAGTCGACGTACGGCTTCCAGACGCTGGGGATGGCTCCCTCTTTTTGGTAGAGGCGATCGAGCTCGATCGGTCGCAAGTCTCTGCTCCGCCCACTTTTTTCTATGGTTAACCGCAATCTTATTCGTGAGTTCGACGTTTCTGAGGAAGACTGGACCGACGCCATTGGCGAATTGGCTCCCGATGACGTGAGTTGGCTTGGCAGCGCCGACGTCGACGTCAATCAGATCGTTGAAGGCAAAATCATCCGTATCGACGACGAATTCGTGCTTGTCGACGTCGGTTATAAGAGCGAGGGCATGATCCCCCGCAATGAGTGGGAACCGGAAGATCCCGATCAACCCGAAGTCGGCCAGGTGATCCGCGTCCTCGTCGAGGACGTCGAAGATTCGACCGGCTGGCTCGACGATCGCGGCATGATCGTCCTCAGCAAGCGGAAGGCTGAGAAGATCGAAAAGTGGATGAAGGTCATGGAGACCGTCCACGAAGGCGACGTCGTCTCCGGCCTCGTCACCCGCAAGATCAAGGGCGGTTTGCTGGTCGACATCGGCGTCAACGTCTTCTTGCCGGCGAGTCAGGTCGACATCCGTCGTCCGCACGACATTGGCGAATACATCGGCAAGACGATCGAGTGCATGGTCCTCAAGATCGACGAGGCCCGCCGCAACATCGTCGTCAGCCGCCGCAGCCTGATCGAATCGCAACGGGCCGAGAAGAAGGCCGAGTTGCTCAAGAAGCTCGAAGTTGGCCAGAGCCGCAAGGGCATCGTCAAGAACATCGCCGACTTCGGCGCGTTCGTCGACCTGGGTGGCATCGACGGTCTGCTGCACATCACCGACATGAGCTGGGGTCGCATCAATCACCCGAGCGAAATGGTGAAGATCGACGACGAGCTCGAGGTGATGGTTCTCCACATCGACTACGAGAAGGAGAAGATCGCCCTCGGTCTGAAGCAACGTCAGGCCAGCCCGTGGGAGAACGTAGCGTCGAAGTACCCGGTCGGTTCGGCCATCAAGGGTACGGTCGTCAACGTGATGAGCTACGGCGCCTTCGTGAAGCTGGAAGACGGCATCGAAGGCCTCGTCCACATCAGCGAAATGTCGTGGACGAAGCGCATTAGCCACCCGAGCGAACTGGTCAACATCGACGACGTCATCGACGTGGTCGTCCTGCGGATCGACGAGCAGAAGCAAGAAATCTCGCTCGGTATGAAGCAGACCCAGTCGAACCCGTGGGAAAAGGTTTCGGACAAGTACCCGACCGGCAGCATGGTCAAGGGCAAGGTTCGCAACCTCACCAACTACGGCGCCTTCATCGAAATCGAAGAAGGCATCGACGGCTTGCTCCACGTGAGCGACATGTCGTGGACCCGCAAGATCAGCCACCCGAGCGAATTGGTCGAGAAGGGCCAAGAGCTGGAGTGCAAGGTGCTGTCGGTCGACCAAGAACGTCGCCGCATCGCCCTGGGCCTCAAGCAGCTCGACGAAGATCCGTGGTCGACTGACATCCCGAACCGCTACCAACAAGGTCAGCTGGTGAAGGGCAAAGTCACGAAGATCACCAACTTCGGCGTCTTCGTCGGCCTGGAAGACGGCCTCGAAGGGTTGCTCCATATCTCGGAACTCTCCGATCAAAAGGTCGAGAACCCGCAGGACGTGGTCAACGTTGGCGACGACATCGAAGTGAAGGTGCTTCGCGTCGACACCGAAGAACGCAAGATCGGCCTGTCGCGGAAGCGTGTTGAATGGGCCGAAGAAGACGAAGCGGCCGCTGAAGCCAACGGCAACGGCATGTCGACGGCTGGCGCGACGCGCGAACCGGCGATGGAACTCAAGGGCGGCGTCGGCTCGGCCGATTCGGGTCCGCTGTTCAAGTCGGCTTCGTCGTCGGAATCGGACGAATCCTAATCGTCCCTACAACCGGCGCCGCACGCGACGCCGGCTTAGTTTTCAGCAAATCGAAGGGCTTCGCGGGTTACGACCCGCGGGGCCCTTTTTCTTGGCACTACCGGAACCTTGGGCGTATTCGCCCCACTCGTGCACATGGCTCCGCTTGTGGAGGCGCCGCGATTCAACCGTCGATAGAGCTAGCACAGCACCATACGAAGAGAATGTGAACGTCATCGCCGTCGATGGGCAGGGATTGTTCGCGAGGCCTGCGTAAGACGTTCCCGTAGTCGGTTCCCTGTCCACACTCCATGCGACGGTAAGCGCCATGCCAGCCACCACCCGCAAGCGTAAAGTTTCCTCAGCCGTTCAAACGCCGCTGGAAACGTACCTGCGCGAGATTAACGAGACGGCACTCCTCAACGCTCGCGAGGAGAAAGAACTCGCCACGAGCATTGGCGAAGGCGACTTGGCCGCTCGCGACCGGATGGTGCGCGCTAACCTGCGGCTCGTGGTCAACATCGCCCGCGGCTACTCCGGCAAAGGCCTCGCCCTGCAGGACCTCATCGAGGAGGGCAACCTGGGGCTGCTGCGCGCCGTCGAGGGCTTCGACCCGGCGATGGGAACGCGGTTCAGCACCTACGCCAGCTACTGGATCAAGCAATCGATCAAGCGGGCGCTGATCAACACCGGCAAGACCATCCGCATCCCGGCGTACATGGTCGAACTGCTGTCGAAGTGGCGGCGAGCCACCGCGCGGCTGACGGAAGAGCTCGATCGCACCCCGACGCCTGAAGAAATCGCCCGCGTCCTCGGCCTGCCGAAGAAAAAGCTGCCGATCATTAAGAAGGCGATCAAGATCTACAACGCCACCCCCCAGACCGACCAGACCGAAGCGGGCTGGACGCTGGGCGACATGGTGATGGACGAACGGCAACAAGCCCCCGACGACGCGCTCGTCGAAAGCGACAGCCTGCGGCATGTGCTCGCGATGCTCCAAACGATGGACCAACGCGAAGCGACCGTCCTGCGGATGCGGTTCGGCCTCGATGGCTACGAACCCCGGACGCTCAAAGAAATCGGCGAAGAACTCGGCCTGACCCGCGAACGCGTGCGGCAAATCGAGACCGAAGCCCTCAACAAGATGGCCGACAGCATCGAACACCCGCCGGCGGGCATGTTCGCCGACGACAACGACTAACCGCCCGCACAATTGCGCCAATCGCGCCACCCCGCACCAATCGCGTCCTCAATAAAGCCGCGACCGCCGGTCGCGCCCCCCACGCAACGCCGCAATCGGGTTGAGTCCGCCCATCGCACCTGCCTAGCATAGAACTAGCGAACGCCCGCCCCGCGTTCCGCCCCTTCTATGCTTCCGGAGAGTTTGCAATGGCGCCGATCCTCAACCGCTCCACAATTGTTGCGTTGCTGTTGCTCGGCGCTGGCGCGTCGACGGCGTTGGCGCAACAGGCGCCAACCTACGCGCGGATGCGGCAAGGCGCTGACGATTGGTCCGCCCGCGGCGGCGGCTTTGGCTACTCGTTTCCATCGTACATGTACGGCGGCTTCTTCCCGACGTTTTCGCCGCCGGTGCTCGCGACGCAAAGCTGGTACCAGCGCCCCTACCCTGGCCACTTCGACGTCGCTCGCCAACGCTGGGGCGGCCCGCCGCCGCAACAAATGCAGCAGTCGATGGGCGGGCAAGGCTACCCGGCGATGATGCCGCGGAGCGACTGTCCGTGTGCAGATCAGCCGACGCCTGCGCAGTGACGGCTGGCGAGAAAAATGGCCGAAAATTGAAATCGCTCAGCGAACTTCAATTCCCGATCCGCTTTTCTTTGACATCTACGATGAAAAAGACCACAATCTGGGGGCGTGCGGCTTGCCCGGCAGATTGCCGGTGCGCCTCTACGCATGACTTTTCGCCACACTCGGAAGGAGAAGCTCCATGCTCAAGCATCGTATCCGTCGTTCTTTGGCAGCCGTCCTCGGCGCTGCCCTCACCATGTCCCCAGGTCTCGGCGTCTCAAACGGCTCGACTTTCCCCATCGACACCTTCGATGACGCCACCAACATCAACCTAAGCCCGATCCCGACGCCACCTTCGCTACCCTTCACGACGCCGAGCACGCCCGCTAACCTCACGCAAACAGCCGTCGACGGCGTCAGTCCAGCCGTCACGCTCGGCGGGGAACGCTACATCGCGATCTCCGGCGGCGGCTACACCGTCCCCAATGCTCGCAAGCAAGTCGCCGCCAATTCGCTGACCTTCTTTATTCCGAACGTCTCGAACGCAGATCCGAGTTTCTTCACGCTCCTGCTCGACTATGGCCGCACCACGCCACTGACCGATGGCGCCGGCGGCATTAATTTCGGAACTCTCGGGGGCAGTGTCACAGTCGGCGTCACCACAGCCACTTCGCCTCAAGGGGTCTCGGCCAATCTCAAAGTGACCATCGAGAGCGGCGATCATGCTGGCGGCGCCATTGCCACCGGCTCTTTCAACCAATCAGTCCTGGGACCAGGAAACTTCTCATTCCCCTTTAGCCACCCTGGCTTCGCGAGCGTCGACTTCAGCGACGTCACTCAGGTGACGGTGTTGCTCGAGGATCTCAATATCGACGGCGGCAGTTACGTCATCAGCGGCATTACCCGGGAAGCCGTCGTTCCCGAACCCGCGACGCTCGCTCTGTCGCTACTCGGACTCGGCGTCGTGGCACTGCGACGTCGACAGCGATAGAAGCTGCACAGTTGCGTCGTTTCGATGAGTACTACAGGAGAGCGCGGCGCAAGTGCTGTAACGCGCTCTCCTGCCTTATTTAGCCAAGAGCGGTACAGCTCGGCCTGCGACTAACGCGAGAAGCCCATGCTGAAGCTGAAGACTTCGCGATCGTCGAAGCTCGCGTAGCTCACCGGGAAGGCGAAGTCGAGCGCGATCGGCGCCGGGCCCATCGCCGGGACCGTGATGCGGGCGCCGATACCAGGCGCCACGCGGAAGTTCTGGATCTTCGTGTCGGGCTCGACCGTACCGAAATCGCAGAACGCTACGCCATGCAGCATGTCGTCCGCCGAGACGGGGAACAGGTACTGCACGCTGTTGAGCCACTGGAAGCGACCGCCGACTTCGATGCCATTCACAATCGGAGATGCTCCGCGGAAATCGAACCCGCGCATCGTCGCGAAACCACCGGCAAAGAAGTTTTCGTAGATCGGAGTTTGCGTGCCCGTGTAGCCGACCGTGGTGCTGAAGCTCAGCACATGACGTCCCGAGTGGTCGGGACGCTCGTGAAGCATCCAATACTGGCGAAAGTCGAGATCGACGCGAGGGTAGTCGTACGTTCCAATGACCTGCTCGCCGCCGACTTCGAAGTAGTGACCTTTCGTCGCCAAGAACGAACTATCGCGAGTGTCATTGATGAGCGACGCGCGGAAACCGTGCAGAACGTTGCTGCCTTCAGTCGCGACCAATTCCGGCACGCCGCCCGGCGGCGGATCGTAGGCGGCCGGGTTGATGTTGTAGATATTCACGTTTTCGCCGCGATAGGCGATCGTCGCCGTCAGGTCGCGCTCGACCCACTGATGGCCGAGCGAGATGCGGCCGCCGATGCGTTGTTCGTCCCAGTCGCGGTAATTGCGGTCGAAGTACGATCCGCTCAACCCGAGGCTGATCGGGCGATCCATTAAGTACGGTTCTTGAAAGCTGACCAAGTACCGGTTCACCGAGGAACCGGGCGAGGCGTCGATGCGGAAGCGTTGACCGGCGCCGCGAAACGCCGAGCCGTTGCGGATGTCTTCCCAACTCGTGGGAAGTCGCGTCCAGTCGAAGTTTCGTTCGTCGACCACGACGTTACCGACGACGCCGGCGTCGGAATTGACGCCGAAGCCGATCATCAACCGACCGGTCTGCGTTTCGGTGCCGTCGACCATAATGTCGACAGTTCCCTCCGGATAATTCGGCAACCCTTGTGGTCCGGCGTAGAGCGGGCTCGTCGGATCAACCGAGTATCCCGGCAACGGGCCGAGCGGACTGAGCGGCTGCGGCGCCACGGAACCAGCCGGAGGCTGCAAGTTGCCCGAGTACTGAGCCGGCATCACGCCGCCGTTCACCGTCGCGTCTGCTCCGCCGGCTCGCACCACCTGGCCGCCGTAATTGACGGCAGGCGCGCCGCCGGCGGGGAGCGTCGAGTAGGCTTGATTGACGGCGTCGGGGCTCTGGCCGCGGACGTTTTGGATGGAGCCGTAGGGATCGTTCGGATTCGGCGCTTGAGCCGGAGCGACGGCGTTGTAACCGTTCGCCGCGTTCTCGGCCGGCGAGTGCTGGACGACGTGCGGCGCCGCGGAACGCTGCGGCGACCAGTAGGGAAGCGCCTCGGGAGAGGTTGGGCTTTGGCCGCGGAAAATCGGCTGCTCAAGATAGCCGGGGCGCGGGAGCGGTTGAGCGGGCGTCGCCCCCGACGTTGCGGGAGTCGGAGTTGCTTCGATCGCAGCCGGAGCGACTGGCAACTCGGGATGCATTTCCGCTTCATGCCAACGACGGAAATGGGCTTCGTCGTCGAATTCGAAATGGAGTTCCACTTCGTCGCGCTGCATTGGCAGGAGCGGCGCGTCGACGATCACTGGAGACTGGGACGGAGCCTGAGCGGCATCCGCCGAACCGAGCGGCGGGAGCACTGGCGGGCCGAGGTCGTCGGGACTCTGTCCGCGGACGTTCCCGGTCGCGCGTTCAGCCAAGCCGATTTCGGCGTCTTCCGGAATGCGATAGGTAATCTTCGGCCGCTGGCCCGACTGGGCGTCCATGTGGAACAAGCTGCTCGCGAGCAGACGACGTTCGCTCGCCTTCAGCTCGCGGATGTCCATGATCTGCCCCGGTCGGAGCGTCACGCGATTGAGCGCGGTTTGAATGCGGGTGTGCGGATTGTCGCCGTTGATGTGGACGAAGATGCGGCCCACGCGGAAGCGATCGCCCTCTTTGATGTCGTAGCGCAGATCGACTTCGCCCGGCTCTTCCAGAAAGATGATCTCAGGCTGCACGTCGGCGAAGACATAGCCTTGGCTGCCGTACAGTTCTTGCATCCACTGCGAGTCTTTTTGCATCTTCGCTTGCTCGAACGGCAAGCCGCTGTTGAGCGTCAGCTTTTCCTCGAGCGGCTTCTGCTCGAACTTCGTATTGCCCATCACCGAGACGTTGCGGATCTTCGACTGGATTCCTTCGTGAATCACGAAAGTGAGCGTCGCCCAATCGCCGTCTTCGTCGTCTTCGAGCTTGCGGCTGACGCGGGCCTGGAAGTAACCATGAGCCCGGTAGTAGTCGGTGATCGTCGCTGTGTCGGCTTCGATCTTGTCTCGATCGACCTGCCCCTTGAACAAGTAGAAGATCGGCGGCTTCGATTTGACCAGCGTCTTCAACCGGCCGTCGGAGACAAAGCCGCTGTCGTTGCCGACGAAAGTCGTGCGCCAGATCTTTTGCGAAACGCCCTCATGGAGGAGGTAGACGACGCCCTGATCGGTCGGCTTGTCGCCTTCGAGGATCGACACCTGAATGTTGTTGAAGCCCTTGCCGACGTAGTAATCGCGGAGCTTGCGCTTGCCTTCTTGAACGGCGTAGGGATCGACCGAGCCGCCGACCTTGAGCAGCGTTTGCTTGGCGAGCGTCTTGTCCTTCACCTTCTTGTTGCCGATGTACTGCACGTAGCGAATCGTGGGGCGTTCCACGACTTGGAAGATCACGATCCGCCCTTGCGGCGTGCGCTCGTAGAGCGACTTCACGTCGACGAACCAACCGAGGTTCGCCAAGTTGCGAACGTCGCGTTGCACGACGGTTTCGTCGAACGGCCGGCCCGCGCGGGTGGTGATGTTCGTGAGGACTTGCGTGTTGCTGGTCGTCTCGTTGCCGACGATGCGGACTTCAGCGACGAGTTCTTCGGCGGGTGCGTTTGAGGCCGCAGCCGCGGACGGAGGCGGCGTCGGACGAACGCTGGGAAGCTGATCCGCCACGCTGCTAAACGAGGCAGGCGTTTCTTGCCCTGCGCACGGCGTCGCTAGCCAAGCCGCCGCCGCCAACGCGCCGGCAAGGGCGAGCAGTCGGAGAGGCGATCGAGTTGTGGAAACTAGCTGCATAGCGGCCCCAGAGCCGTGCGGATTGCGGGAAAAGCGGTTTGGCGAGCGTCGATGCAGCGCAAGCGCAGCGAAACGCCGCCAATTAGGCCGCGGAGAAATACTGAATTCCCGGCTGAGCGGCAAGGGAAGTTGAACAAATGGCCGGAAATCGTGCTGAAAACACGACAACGATGCGCGATTTCTGACGCCGGCTCAGCGTTACAGCTTCGTAATTCGCGGCGAATATCGATATTGAAGCAAAGCTAGCACTTGGCTTCGCGAAGACGCTAGCACGCGGCAGGCGCCGAACGTGCAAGCTAAATGAGCGTTGGAAACTCCCCGAACTGCGAGCGAGGCGCCAGCGAGCGCTAGCAACGAGGCCGCTAGAAGTCCGTAGGCGGCGGGCCGTACGATTCGAACTCGGCATAAGCAGCCGCCGCGAAGTTCTCGAACCGCGTGAACTCGTGGCTCCAGGTGAGCTTCACTTCGCCCACCGGGCCGCTGCGGTTCTTGCGAATCAGCAGGTCGGCCTGGCCGCGGACCTGCTCACGGTCCTCCTCGTTCGTCATGTAGTACTCTTCGCGGTGGACGAACATCACGATGTCGGCGTCCTGCTCGATGGCACCCGATTCACGCAGGTGGCTGAGCTGCGGCTTGTTGCTGCTCGATGATTCGACCTGCCGATTGAGCTGGCCGAGGCAGAGGACGGGCACCTGCATCTCGCGGGCGAGGCCCTTGAGGCGGCGCGAAATCTTCGACACCTGTTCCTGCCGCGGGTCGCGGGAGTTGTCGGGGTCGATCAGCTGCAGGTAGTCGATGACGATCAGGCCAAGGTCGTGGCTCCGCTTCAGCCGGCGGGCGTTGGCCGCGATTTCGGTCATCGTGCGGCTGGGAGCGTCGTCGATAAACAGCGGCGCCTGGCTGATGCGGGCCGCCGCATTGATCAGCTTGCGGCGTTCTTCGTGAGACACCGTGCCGTTGCGGAGGCGGTTGCCGTTCACGCGGGCGACGGAGCAAAGTAAGCGGTCGCCGAGCTCGATCGCCGCCATTTCGAGGCTGACGAACAGCGTGGCGACGCCCGTGAGTCCGGCATGCTCGGCCATGTTCATCGCGAGCGCCGTTTTGCCCATGGAAGGCCGTGCGGCGAGGATGATCAGTTCCGACTTCTGCAAACCGCCGGTCATCTGATCGAAGTCGATGAACCCGGTTTCGACGCCGCTGGAGGTGTTCTGATGCTCCATGCGCGCATCAATGCGGTCGAGCGAGTGCTGCAACACTTCCGAGATCTGCGTGACGTGGCCAGTGCCGCGCGTCTCAAGAATCGAGAAGACCTTTTCCTCAGCCTTGCTAAGCATCTCGCGCGTGTCGGAGGAGGGATCGTACGCGCCGGTTTGGATCTCCATGCCGACGTGGATCAGCGAGCGAAGCAGCGCCTTGTCGGCGACAATCTTCGCGTAGTACTCCGCATGGGCCGCCGTCGGGACCTGACGGCCGATCTCCGCCAGATACGCAGCGCCGCCGATCGCGTCGTAGATTTCCGCCGTCTTCAGGCGTTCGACGAGCAGCATCAAGTCGATGCGCTGGCCGCTGTCGTGCATCGCCAGCAAATGCTCGAAGAGTTGGCGATTGGCGTTGTCGTAGAAATCAGTCGCGCGAAGGATCAGCGCCACTTCGTCAAAGACTTCCGGCAGCAGCAGAATACTGCCGAGGACTGCCCGCTCGGCTTCGACGCTTTGCGGCAACTTGCGGTCGAAGACGTCGACTTCCGGCGCGGCCGGGGTAAACGTGGCGCCACGGTCCGAACCTTTGCGATCCTGCCAAGTGCGTTCGGCCATGCTGCGCTCCTTCGTCCTGCTGGATGCTTGCATCTTCGCGGCCTAGGCCGGCGGACGCAACCAATTTCATCCCTAAACGCCAAACCGCCGGCTCGCGCCGGCGGCTGGTTGCGTTCGATTGTCATTGCGGCGACTTAGGCGTCGGCGCCGACTTGCGGCACGACCCACACCTTGAGCTCGCCGTCGACTTCGCTCGACAGGCGGAACTTGACGGTGTAGAGACCGAGTTCCTTGAGCACGCCTTCCAGACGGATCTGGTCGGTGTGGAGCTGAATGTCGTTCTTCTTGAGCGCGGCGACGATTTCCGGGGCGCCGACACTACCGTAGAGGTGACCGTCTTCGGTGGCGTTGGCTTCGATCGTGATGCTCTGCTTCGCGATCTCGACGGCCTTCTTCCGCAGGTCGGCTTGGTGAGCCTTCTCGATGGCTTGCAGCTTGGCGCGGTGCTTCTCGACCATCCGCTTGTGGTGGTCGGTGGCGACGGTGGCCAAGCCTTGCGGAATGAGGTAGTTGAGGGCGTAGCCGAGGCGAACCTCGACGACATCGCCTTGGTGGCCGAGATCTTCGACGTTGTGGATCAGCAGCAGCTGAACGCCGCCGGTCGGGCCCGTCGGCAGGCGAAAAGCGGTGGCGGGATTCTTGGCCTTTTTGGTCTTCGTAGTCATCGTCAATCCACTTGCTTGATACTCGCCGCGGGATAAGCCGGCGAACGCGTTAATTGGTTTGTCTCGTATTGCTTAGAACGGGATCTCGTCGTCGGGGAAGCCGCCGGAGGGGCCGCCGTCGTCGTACGAGCCGTAATCGTCCGAGGATGATTGTTGCGAGGCGCGGGCGCCGCTGCTAACGCGATTGCCGCCGCGAGCCGCACCGCCGCCACCCCCTCCTCCGCCGCCGCCTTCGCGACCGCCGAGCATCTGCATCTTCTCACAGATGACGCGAAGCTTGCTCCGCTTCTGGCCATCCTTTTCCCAGCTATCGAGCTTCAACCGGCCCTCGATGAGGACCGACGAGCCTTTGCTGAGGTATTCGTTCGCTACTTCCGCCGTGCGGCCCCATAGGGTGACGTCGACGAAAGTCGTCTCGTCGACCCATTGGTCGCCCTTCTTCACGCGGTCGTTCACCGCCAGCCCGATTTCCGAAACCGCCGAGCCGCTGGGGATGTAGCGGAGCTCAGGATCGCGGGTGAGGTTGCCGACGAGGACGACGCGGTTGAAGCTGGCCATGGCAAAGGTTCCTTGTGAGGCGGACATTCCGCCGACTTGGGTCGACTAACGCTTACAGGCTCAAGACCCAAGTAGTGTACTAATGTTCCGCCTGCCGTACCAGCTTCCGGTGGAAATTCCGTTTAGCCTTCCGCCCCGGCGCCAACCGGCTCGCCAGCCGGCTCTTCGGCCGGCGTCTCGCCCTTGGCGTGAGCCACGATCGCGTCGACCAGGCTCGGCGGCAGCTTCACGAACATCTGACGCAAGATCGAGTCGTTGATCTCGCACGAGCGGGTTAGTTCGGTGAGCCGGAGGGTCGGGAGGCGCAGGTACATGAGCCAGTAGGCACCCTTGCGTTGTCCCTTGATCGGGAACGCCAAGCGACGCTCTTCCCACAGACGGCTGACCAGGACTTCGCCATCGACCGCCTCGACTAGCGCTTCGACTTCGCGGGCCAAGCCATCGCGTTCCCGAGCGAACTTGTTCGAGTCGAGAATGAACAGGGCTTCGTATACTGCTGTGTTGTCTGCCAAGACTAGAACTCCTGAGTTGAGCTGTAAGCTGTTAGCCATGAGCTACCGACCACTGACGGCCGACAGCCCACGGCTAATAGCTAACAGCAAATTAATTGCCTTTGCCATTGAACCGGTTCATTGCGGGGAGCATGCCTTGCTTCGCCCACATTCGCACCGCGTCTGCGGATCGAGCCACCTGGAGGGCGACTTCGACGCGCTCGTCGGGGCCAAATTTTCCGAGGACAAAATCGGCCGGATTCCATCGTTCCGGCACCGGGCCGATGCCAATCCGCAGGCGGGGAACTTCTTGAGTTCCCAACGACCTGATGGTGTCGGCCAATCCGTTTTGTCCGCCGTCGGAACCGCCTGTTCGAAGCCTCAACTGCCCGAGCGGGATGTTGAAGTCGTCACAGACGATTACCACGTCGTTTGCCGGAATTTGGTAGAAATCAGTCGCTTTCCGCACGCTGCCGCCGCTCTTGTTCATGAACGTCAGCGGCTTTAGCAGGAGCGACTTCTCTCCCTCCAGCAAACACTCCCAAACTTCTCCGTCGAACTTCGAGCGGGGGGCCGAAGCCCCCGTTTCCTGCACGAGCCTGTCGATCAGGTCGAAGCCGACGTTGTGTCTCGTTCCCTCGTACTTCTGTCCCGGGTTGCCGAGGCCTACAACCAGCTTCATCGTTAACTGCCTGCCTAACTCGCCGCTTATCGGGACCGAGAAGCGGCCAAGGCCAACTACTTCTTGTCTTTCGCTTCCTCGTCGTCGGCAGCCTTGCGGCCAATGACTTCGGGTTCGGCGGCGCCAGTGCCGGCTTCTTCTTCGACTTCCGCGGTCGGTTCGTGACAGGTCACGGCGACGGTCTTCGGGTCGCCAATCACCTTGGCGCCTTCCGGCATGTCGATGATATCGGCCAGCGTCAGCGTTTGATTCAGGTGGAGATTCTTGAGGCTCAGGTGGAGCGACTCAGGAATCGCGAGCGGCGAGGTTTCGATCTCGACGTGGTGGATCAGGTGCTCGACGACGCCGCCTTCGTGCTCGCCCGGGGCTTCGCCGCGGATCAGCAGCGGCACTTCCACTTCAACACGCTCGCTAGCATCGACCCGCAACAGGTCGACGTGGATCAAGTGTTGTTGGAAGGTGTCCCACTCAACATTTTGCAGCAAGGCCTGACCGGTGGCGGCGCCTTGCAGCTCGACGACCTTGTGGCCGTGGCGAATCGTGGCCCGCAATTGGTCGGCCGGAACGATGACGCTGACCGGCTCTTCGCCGTGGCCGTAAACGATCCCGGGGAGCTTCCCTTCGAGGCGCAACCGGTGGTTCCGCCGCTTTCCCGTGAAATCCCGCTTTTCAACCTGCAACGTATCGGACATGTGAACTGCTTTCCGCGCGTATACTGTCGACCGCCAAACAAGTGGCAAACTCCCAATTGTGCCCGATTCCTTGTGGAGTTCAAGCCCAGAAACCGGGGAGTTTTCGAGTCCCTGGGACCGGGAGCGGTGGGTTTGCGGCTGAGGCAATTGGTAGGTTGGGTAAGTGTGCGAATTGGGGTTTCTGACTCAATAGCGGTAACTAGACGGGTTGGTAGTTGTTGTTGGCATCAGCCTCACTCTGGGCGTTACCTGCGATGGCGAGTCAATTGTGTCGCCAAACGCACTTTTGGCGACACAATTTGTAATCCATTGGGACGCTAGGAGTTACAGCGTCGCTAACCCCGCTTTCTGGATGCTAACGCGTCACAAACGCAGCGAATGCTGGCACGCACTGTCGGCTTCCGCTCCGGTGGCAGACACTTCCTACCAAATGCAACCTTACGCCACACACCCATTGTGACGGTTCAAACGGCTATTGAAAACCTGTCATTTCTGGCCACCCTGGAACGTAAGCGGCAAAGCTACGACAACTCTTGAGGAGCAGCCTTCCGTAGACAGGGGTATGAGCCCCTACGGGGTTTTCGCATTTGTGGGGACTACCACCAGGGTCTTACGACCCTGGCTGTTGGTATCCGCCCATTTTGGGGCTGAGATTCCGCGCGATGCGTCCGAGCGAGACGCAAAAGCCCACTCGAGCGAGACAGCGCGAACGAGCACCTCTTGCGGCGATACCTCCCTCACCAGCCGCTCGAGCCGAAACCGCGCCCCCTGCAGCCCCCCGAGAGCCGCTCCAGCCACCCGCCCTTCTTGCATCGCCAGCATATTTTTGACAAAACCATATTAAAAATACACTTAACACCATACACTGCTTAGTAGCTTCAATCACTCTCAGTCCGAGGAAACCAACATGCGACCTAGATGCTGGATTGCAATGCTCATCGTGACTTCCATCTTTGCGCTTAGTGGCTGTGCGGACGACCAGGTCGTTGGAAACTGGAAGAGTTCAGCCTCTGGAGTGAGCGTGGAGTTCCTTTCGGATGGCAGCGGAGTAGGGGCCCAATCTGGTATCGACGTTACTGAAGGCCTGCGATGGAATCGTTTATCCGACGGTCGACTCAGAGTCGAAACCTCAAGCGGAGGCGCGAAGATATACACAGTTGAAAGAAGCGGCCGCAAACTCAAGCTTATCGATGCCAATGGAAATCACGACGAATTTGACCTTCAATAGCGGGTAGTCCTGGTTGGCGTACACGCCTACCCAGGGCGGCGCAGCCGCGGGAGGCTAATTCGGGGGAGTTCGACCCGAAGGATTGCACTCTCAGATGGCCCTGATAGCCACTTGGGGCGGCAACCGAGGCTACCCACGCCCCACTCAGTGGGTTCACACGCCGAGGAACTGCTCCATGCGATCCCGCTCTTCTAGCATCGCCGACTTAAATGCAGCGTCGCGCGGGGCTCGGCCGGTGACGTAGCCGGGTTGCAGTTGCAGGCGGCCGTTGCGGACGGCGGCGTTGGCCCAGCCGATCACTTGACCGCGCCACAACATGGGGAGGGCGTAGTAGCCGCGGACGCGCTTCGGCGCCGGAGTGTAGGCTTCGAAGCGGTAGGCCCAGCCCCAGAACTGCTCGAAGCGTTGGCGGTCCCAGACGATGGGATCGAAGGGAGCCAGCAAGCGTAGTTGGTCGTCGAGCACGGCATCGCTGGCGAAGCGGCGGCTGGCGGGGTTTTCATCGGCGGGCCAGAACCAGCGGCAGCCTTCGACGGTTGCTTGCGGCAATCTTGCTTTGGTGCGCGAGAGTGCTGCACGGCGCTCGTCGCGCCACTGCGGGGCGGCGGAACCAAGCGCCATCACCAAGCGGCCGAGCGTCGCGGCAGGGAGTGGCGCGTACTTGGCCACGACGACGTCGACGAGGGCGTCGAGGGCCGCATCGGGGTCGACCGGAGCATCTTGCTCGTGGGCGAGTTGCGGGGCGTAAACGCGGATGCCACTGTCTCGCCGGGCGACGCGGAGCAGGCCGCGGTAGTGCATGCCGTCGAGCAGTTGCGTGCTGGCCTTCGTGTTGCCGCCAAACCAGTTTTTCGTCGTGCCATGCTGAAAGGCGGCGTCGACCTCGCGGGGGTGTGCGGCGCCGCGACTTTGGACGAACTCGAGCACGGCTTGCGCCTGCGTCCAGCGCGACGACGACCATTCGACGCGGGCTGTGCGCGGATGCATGAGGCGCTGCGTAGCGCGGGGTAGGATGCCGTAGTTGACGAAGAAGTCTTCTTCGATGGCGAGTCGCGAGTAGCGTGCTTCGAGATCGCCGGCGCGGTAGCCGGTAACGCGGTGGCGGAGGGTGAGGTCTTGCGCTCGGGCCGGCGCGCGAATCGGGTCGACCTGGACGAAGCCGAGCTTGGCAATGGCGCGCGGCAACGTCGTTGGTTTGAAGAGGCTACGCGTGATGGCGTAGCGGCGGAGATGGTCGAGGGTGAGGGGAGCGGGCATGTGGCGATTACGCGAAGGGGATGAGTCGCCTGATTATATGCCTGCTTGTGAGTGCGCGGTGCGAATAGCGGAAACGCCCGCCGCGAGCGGGCGGGGCCAAATGGGCGTTGCGGAGTGGTCGGCGGTGCGCTGGGGTGGCGGCGCGCGGCTATTTGAACAGCCCGCTCACCGATTCGTTGCGGTGGATGCGTTTGATCGCTTCGCCGAGAAGGGGTGCGACGCTTAGCACGCGCGTGTTCGGCGGCATTTGGTCGGCCCGTTGCGGGATCGAGTTCGTGCAGATGAGGCTCGCGAGGTTCGCTTCGCGGAGGTTGTTCATTGCGTTGCCGCAGAGGACGGCGTGCGAAACGCCGACGTGGATTTCCTTCACGCCGTTTTCGTGGAGGACGTTCGCGGCGCCTTTGATCGAGCCGGCCGTGCTGATCATGTCGTCGAACATCAGCGCCACTTTGCCGGCGACGGGGCCGCCGAGGATGTTCGCCTGCACGGTCTTTTCAGCGCTCATGCGACGCTTGTCGATGATCGCCACCGAGCCGCCAATCCGCTTTGCGTGGCCGAGGGCCCGCTTGATGCTTCCTTCGTCGGGACTGACGATCACGATTTCTTCGGGCTGGATGCCGAGGCTGAGGAAGTACTCGTTGAGCACCGGGGCGGCGTAAAGGTGATCGACCGGGACATCGAAGAAGCCCTGGATCTGCGCGGCGTGGAGATCCATCGTCAGCACGCGGTCGGCGCCGGCGCGGGTGATGAGGTTCGCCACCAGCTTCGCGGTAATCGGGACGCGTCCCTCGTCTTTACGATCTTGGCGGGCGTAGCCGAAGTAGGGCATCACCGCGGTGATGCGTTCGGCGCTGGCTCGCTTGCAGCTGTCGATCATCACGAGCAGCTGGAAGAGGTTGTCGTTGACCGGCGGGCAGGTCGGCTGCAGCAGGTAAACGTCGCGGCCGCGGATGTCCTCGTTGATTTTGCACGAGGTTTCGCCGTCGGGGAAATTGCCGAGCGAAATGTCGCCGAGCGGCACGCCCAGATACTCGCAAATCTGTTGGCTGAGGGGCCGGTTCGCTTTGCCACTGAAGATCTTGAGGTCGTTCATGAGGGAGGGTTGCGAGTTGTGAGTTTCGAGTTGCGAGAGAGGAAAGGAGCTGACGAGCGAAGAGAACTCGTCACTCGCTACACGCCACTCATGACTTTCTCCACTTGAGCAAGTTCTTCCGGGCTGTTGATGCTGAGGGCCTCGCGGGGCTTCAGCACGTTGAGCGCGGCGACCTGCTTGCCGGCAGCCAGAAGGATCGCTGGGCAGTCGGTGATGTAATATTCTCGCTGGGAATTGTCGGCCCGCAACTGGTCGAGGGCGGCGAGCAATTCTTTCGCGTCGAAGACGTAGGTGCTGACGTTGATTTCAGTGATCGCCCGCTGCTCAGGAGTGGCATCCTTTTCTTCGACGATGCCGGTGAAATCGCCGGCGGCGCTGCGGACGATGCGGCCGTAGCCTGTCGGATCGTCGCGGCGAACCGTGCCGAGGAGGCAAGCAGTGCGGCGTGCGCGGGCTTCCGCCAAGAGGGTGGCGACCGAGTCGGCCTGGAGCATCGGCGAATCGCCGGCGACGATGACGACAGGGCCGTCATGTGAAGCGAGCTGCTCGCGGCACATCATGACGGCGTGGCCGGTGCCGAGCTGTTCGGTTTGGTCTGCGAACTCGATGCCGGGAAGGCCGGCGAGTTCGGTTCGGACGAGGTCGGCCCGGTAGCCGACGACGACGACGACCCGCTCGACCCCGGCGGCCCGCAGGGCATCGATCACGTAGCGGACCATCGGACGGCCGGCGACGGGGACGAGAACCTTGGGAAGCTCCGACTTCATGCGCGTCCCCTTACCGGCGGCAAGGACGATCGCCATGGCGGGGGCGGGGGGCATTTTCGCAGCTTCCGGGGCAAAACAGACGGGTTTCTGAGCGAGACGCCTATCTTGGCAGACGGCTGGGTCGCGGGCCAGGGGGAGAGGAGACTTACCGCCAAGGACGCCAAGGTTCGCCAAGGAAATGCGGGGAACCGGAGCAATTGAACCACGACGACACGGCGGACACGACAGGGAACGAGATCAAGGCGAGGAACCGCAGATAGACGCAGATGAACGCCGATATGGATTTATTTGCGTCTATCTGCGTTCATCGGCGGTTCCAACTTTCTTGGTCTTCCCCTTGGCGTCCTTGGCGTCCTTGGCGGTTCAAATTTGAGGCTGGCGGAGATCGGCAGCCCGCGGGCCAAATTCTCTTTCGCCGGGCAGATTTTGCCCTTAGAATACGCGATTCCCTCCCTATTTTCCGCCCGCACTGGGAATGAGCGAGAAGTGCAAGAAGCGATTGAGAAAGCCGACGTTCTGATCGAAGCGATGGCCTGGATCCGCCAGTTCCGCGACAAGATCACTGTGATCAAGCTCGGCGGCAGCGTGATGGAAGATCCCGATGCGCTCGGGCACCTGCTGGTCGACATCGTCTTCATGGAAACCGTCGGCATGCGGCCAATCGTCGTCCACGGCGGCGGGGCGGCGATCACGCGGGCGATGGCCGAGGCGAACCTGGAGTCGCGGTTCATTCAGGGGCGGCGGTACACCGACAAGGCGACGCTCGGCATCGTCGAGCGGGTGCTGGCCGGTGAGATCAACGAATCGATCGCCGAGCGGATCGAGACGTTCGGCGGCCGGGCCATGCCGCTCAACTTCGTCGGCGAGACGAACAACAACGTCCTGTTCGGCGAGCGGCTGACGCTGCCGAATAAGGAGGGGGGCGAGCCGATCGACCTCGGGTACGTCGGGCATGTGACGCGGGTCGATCGCGAGATTCTCGACAATCTCTGCTACGCCGGGCAGGTGCCGGTGATTCCTTCGATGTGCGAAACAGAAACTGGCGAGCGGCTGAATGTGAACGCCGACACCGCGGCGACCGCGGTCGCCCAGGCGGTGGGAGCGGAGAAGCTGATCTTCCTGAGCGACGTCAACGGCGTGCGGCGGGACAAGAACGACCCCGATTCGCTGATCCACTCGCTGACCGCCGCGGAGGCCCGCCGCCTGATGGCGGACGGCAGCATCGAAGCGGGGATGATCCCGAAGGTCGAGGGCTGCCTCGACACCCTCAGCAAGGGGGTGCGGAAGATCCACATCATCGACGGCCGGCTGCGGCACTCGCTGCTGCTGGAAATCTACACCAATCAGGGCGTGGGAACGGAATTGGTCGCCGAACCTGCGTAGGGGGCGGGGCGTCTGATTCGCGTTGACGATTCCCTGTATTCCAATTTCAGAAGGATTTCACGCAAAGGCGCAAAGCAGATTGCCTGCGTTTTCCTTTGCGCCTTTGCGTGAGAAAATTAAACCGCCATGAGCACCGCCACCGCCGCTACGAAGATGTCGCCCGAGACGGCGTCGCTGTTTGATCAGTATGTCATTCCGAACTACAAGCGGTTTCCGCTGTCGCTGGTCCGCGGCGAGGGGTCGTGGGTTTGGGACGATCAGGGGCGGAAGTATCTCGATTTTTTCCCGGGCTGGGGCTGCAATCTCATTGGCCACTGTCCGCCCAAAGTCGTGCAGGCGGTGCAGGAGCAGGTGGCCGAGCTCATCCATGTACCGAACACCTGGCACATGGAAGCCCAGGGGCAGTGGGCCAAGCTACTCAGCGAGCGGAGCTTCGGCGGGCAGGCGTTTTTCTGTAACTCCGGCACCGAAGCGAACGAGGCGGCGATCAAGCTGGCTCGGCTCCACACGCCGAAGGAACGCTACAAGATCATCACCTTCGAGGGGGGCTTTCACGGCCGGACCTACGCGGCCGTGAGCGCGACCGCTCAGCCGAGGTATCACGAGGGGATCGAGCCGCTAGTGCCCGGATTCGTTTACGCTCCGTTCGGCGATCTTGAGGCGGTGCGGGCGAAGGTCGACGGCGAAACAGCGGCGATTATGGTCGAGCCGATTCAGGGCGAGGGGGGCATCCGCATTCCGCCGGCCGGGTTCCTCGAAGGGCTCCGCAAGATCGCCGACGAGAACGGCCTGCTGCTGATTTTCGACGAAGTGCAGGCTGGCTGCGGGCGAACGGGGAAGTGGTTCGCCTATCAGAATTTTGGCGTGACGCCCGACATCATGACGCTGGCGAAGAGCCTGTGCGGCGGCGTCGCCGGCGGGGCGATGCTGGCCAAGAAGGAAGTCGCCGCAAGCCTGCGGCCGGGAATGCACGCGGCGACGTTCGGCGGCAATCCGCTCGCCGCGCGGGCGGGGATCGCGACGATCGAGACGATCGACCAGGAGAACCTACTGGCGGCCGCGGGGAAGCTTGGCGGCGTGTTCCGCGAGTTGCTGGAACCGCTCGTCGCCGAGTTGCCGTACGTCCGCGAGTTCCGGCAATTGGGGCTGATGATCGGCGTCGAGCTGACGGTCGACGCCACGCCGCTGGTACAGGCGTGCATGGACCGCGGGCTGCTGATTAACGTCACCCAGGGGAACGTCATCCGGCTGCTGCCGGCGCTCACTTCGAGCGAGGCGGAAGTTCGTGAAGGATGTGCGATCCTCGTCGAGGCGATTCGAAATTTTAAGCCGTAGTTCAATCCAATCGCGCCGCGCCGAAGAGGCGCGGCGATTTCGTTTTTACGTGAAAAGAGCGTGCCATGAGACATCTACTAAACGTCTCGGACCTGACCACTGACGAGATCCTGCGGATCTTCGCGCTGAGCGCCGACCTCAAGGCAAAGTTTCGCGCCGGCGTGCGGGAACCGCTGCTGCCGGGGCGCATGATGGCGCTGGTGTTCGAGAAGCAGTCGCTGCGGACGCGCGTCAGCTTTCAGTCGGCGATGACGCACCTTGGCGGCGGCAGCATGCTGCTGGGCGACGACGCGGGCTTCGGCAAGCGCGAGAGCATCGCCGATTTCACGCGGGTGCTGAGCGAGATGGTCGACGTCATCGTCCTGCGGACGAAGGCGCACCAAACCGTCGTCGAAGCGGCGAAGTATTCGAGCTGCTCGGTGATCAACGGGCTGACTGACCAATCACATCCGTGCCAGGCGCTGGCGGATCTGTTCACGATTCGCGAGTCGGCCGGGACACTTGAAGGGCAGAAGCTGGCATGGGTCGGCGATGCGAACAACGTCGCCCGCAGCCTCGCGATGGCGTGCGGCTTGCTCGGCGTGGAGTTCGCCGTGGCGTCGCCCAAGGGTTACGATTTCGACGATGCATTCGTCGCGAAGCTCCACGCAAAGGCGCCGGGGGTGAAGTTCCTGGTGACCCGCGACCCCGTCGAAGCGGTCCACGGCGCCGCGGCCGTTTACACCGACGTCTGGGCGAGCATGGGCCAGGAGGCCGAAGAGGCCCAACGCCGTCGCGACTTTGCCGACTACCAAGTAAACGGCAAGCTGATGGCCGCCGCCGGGCCGACCGCACGCTTTATGCACTGCCTGCCGGCGAAGCGCGGCGAGGAAGTCACCGACGAGGTAATGGACAGTCCGTACAGCATCATTGTCGAGCAGGCCGCCAATCGGATGCACGTGCAAAAGGGCGTGCTGGCGTGGCTGCTGGGAGCTCAGAGCTGAGCGTCAAGCGTTCTCCAAGAATCGCGAATCCAGCGTGCTTCGGACTGGTCGCTTAAGCGATCAGTCCAGCGCTTCGCGAGACTTACCAACCGCCTGCGTCCTACTCGCGGCTTGCGATTCACTCAACTACAAACTCTCACAAGATCGCCAACGACCACATGACGACCACCGCCCGCCCTGCTGATTCGCTTCGCACCTGGTCGATCGACCCCGCCCCCTTCGGCGCCGCTCCGGGCCGCGTCCTTGTGAAGGCTGGCCGGACGATCGTTCTCTGCACGGCCAGCATCGAGGAGAGCGTGCCGCCCTGGATGAAGGGCCAAGGTAAAGGATGGGTCACCGCCGAGTACAACATGCTCCCCGGCAGCACGTCGCCGCGGAAGGGGCGTGACCGCGGGCCGAAGATCGACGGCCGCACGACGGAGATTCAACGGCTGATCGGCCGCAGCCTGCGGGCGATCGTCAACCTCGAAGCGCTCGGCGAGCGGAGCGTCACCGTCGATTGCGACGTGCTGGAGGCCGACGGCGGCACGCGCACCGCGTCGATCACCGGCGCCTACGTGGCGCTTGTGCAGGCCCTGCGTTCATCCCCCGGATTCGCCAACGGCGAGCCTTTGCCGCTGAGCGATAGCGTCGCCGCGGTTAGCGTTGGCATCGTGGGCGGCGTACCGACGCTCGACCTCGACTATTCGCAAGACTTTGCGGCCGAGGTCGACATGAACGTCGTCATGACCGGCGGCGGACGCTACGTCGAGGTGCAGGGCACGGGCGAAGAAGCGACGTTCGACGCCGAGCAACTCGCCGCGATGCTTAGTCTCGCATCGCGGGGAATTGCTCAGCTGTCGATATTGCAGAAATCGTTGCTGTAGTCGACCCGCTTCGGACTAGAAGTCGAAGAAGTCGAGTTGGTTGTCGGCGTTGTCGGCTGGAGCATCCGTCGCATCAGCGGTGTCAGTGCCTGCGTCCGCCGTATCAGTGCCAGTGTCAGTGTCAGTTTGAGCAGCTGCACCGGCGAACGTGAACGTCGTCACGTTGCCAATGCCAGTGAAGGAGGGCGCCGACGTGATCCGCACATAGCGCCGATCAGCCGATACGACGGCCGATGCGATCATTTGCGAACCTTCCGGCAGCGTGATGATGACCGGCTGGTAACCGACGGCCCCGCCACGGGCGAAAGCCAACTGGCGACGGAGGTCGAAGTAATCTTCGACGCTGCCGCCCCGGCCCGGGAGGATCGACGGATCGGAAATCGAGCCGAGTTGCTGCGCCATGACCGCTTGCGAGATCGTATCCTGGCGATCGACGGAAGCAATCAGTTGTTGATTGGCAATCGGGTCGTTGCGGCGACCCTGTTCCAGATCGAAAACCACCAAGGCGTCCTCGCCGTTGTTGACCGCGATGTGCTGGCGTTGATGCTGCTCGTCCTTCGTGCGGTAGTTCTTGTAGACGTCGACGGTCACGCGGTCGGCGACCACATCGCCCCAGACCTTGCGGACGCGAACCTTATATTCGCCAGCGAAGCCTTGCGGACAGACGTAGGTTTCGCTGAACGACCCTGATTTATCTTCCTTCTCGAAGTTGGCGTAGTCGTCGCCGAGGATGACGCCGCCGCCGGCGCTGCGCGGCGAACGGAGCGAACAGGTGGCGCCGCTCGGCTCTTCGACGATCAGGTCGACGTCGGCGTCGCCAGACCACGAAACCTTGACGACGCAATCGCGAACCAACGCTTCGTCGAGTTCGCGGCGAAAGCGGTCGGCCTCGGTCTGATTGCCGGCCGCCTGCAATTCTTCGAGGGTCGCCTGAGCGATGCGCATCGCTTGGTTGCGAATCTCTTGCTGCTCGGCGGGCCAAGCTTGCTTGAGAATCCCGACCGACGCCCAACGAATGCCGTCGACGTCGTTCGCACGCTGGGCCGCGCGGAGGCCGAGAGCGTAGGCGTCGGACTTCAACGGATCGAGTTTGGCGACTTGCCGGTAAATGTCGACCGCACGATTGTTCAAACCGATGTGTGACAGATACCGCGCGATCAGCATCAGCTCTTCAGGGCTCGTGCTGAAGTCGCAGGCCGACATGACGGCCCGTTCGATCTCGCTCTTCGGGGCGCCGTTCAATTCGAGGGCGATGCCGAGCGATTCATACATCCAGGCTTGAGGCTGGCCGTTGGCCAGGGCTGCCTGAATGAGGGCGATTGCGTGGTCGTAGTGGCCTTGCTTGATGAGCTGCTTGGCAGCGTGGCGGACGACATTCTGATCTTGTTGTTTCTCGGCGAAGTACTTGGTCCAGAACGCTTCCGGAGCCATCGAGAGGTCGATCTCGATGCCACCAACCTTCGGTTCCGCTTTCGGCTGCGCGGGGGCAGGAGTCTGAACGGAAGCGGGCGCCGTGGGCTTCGGAGCTGGCTTGGCGTTGACTTCGTCGGGAACGGCGAAGAAACCGCCGCCACCGCCGCCGCCCATGCCGCCGCCCATACCGCCGCCGCCGCCGCCCATACCGCCGCCGCCCATACCGCCCATACCGCCGCCGCCCATGCCGCCGCCACCCATACCGCCGCCGCCCATCATGCCGCCCATGCCGCCCATGCCGCCGAGCTGTTGGATCGGCATGACGAGGTCAGCAACCGGGTAGACGCGGACTTGAAGACGCTTCTCAGCCTCTTCCTGAGTGGTGATCAGTAGGACTTCGTTGTCGACGATGTAGGTCAGGTCTTCGCCGGCATTCTTCAGAATCAGCTCGAGCGCCGACTTCAGCGTCACGTTGGCGATTTCGATCGAAACTTCCGTTTCGGGGCTCGCCGCGACGGCGTCGAGAGCCGCGTTGTCGAAGATAATCGGGATGTCGTAGTCTTCGCCCAACACCTGCAGAATCTGGTTGAGCGGCGCTTCCACTTCCGAAATCGGAGCACGCAACGGCTGACGCAGAGCACTGTAAATGCGGCGTTCTGCTTCGCCTTCGCTCTTCAAGTCAACCGAGTAACGGTCCTTGCGGCGTTTGCTCAACTCTTCCCAGATCGGGGCATCGGGATAAACGATCGGGGGATTGTCGGGGAAGGGAATGTGGGAAAGCTCCGTTTGGAACATCGTGTCCCATGCCGCCGCGTGCCGTGCGGAGCGGGTCACTTGCTGCAGATAGACGTGACGCTGCTGACGGGCCCACAAGACGGCGACGCGCGGCGTGACGCCGTTCGGATCGACCTCATTGACGATCGCCGCGACTTCTTCCGCTTCGACGTAGCGACGTTCGTCCATCAAGGCGTTGAAACGATCCATCAACTGCTTCTCGCGTTCGATGTTGCGAGTAAGCTGGGCGTCGAGGTACTTCTGCTCGCGAACCGCGGCGAGTTCTTCGTCGCGGAGACGATCGAGTTCATCCTTCACCGACGCCTTACGGGTCGCTTCCTTGAGAGCGATCGACAGCTTGTCTTCGAGCGACGCGCGAGTGGGGGCGTCGAGTTCCGCAGCGCGGCGGACGTTCTCGAGGGCGAGCTTCAGTTCCTGAATCGCAATTTGCGGTTCAGCCGACATCCGCTCGCGAGCTTCGATCACGGTGTTCGAAACTTCCGTCTGCAGCATTTGCGAGTAGGCGCGGCGTTCTTGCTCGACTTCGTCGAGGAACGTGCCGTCCGGACCACGTTTCTCCAGTAGGCCCGGTTCGGCCGGCGGAATCGGTTCCGAGGCGACGGCCTTGTTCAGGATAATGTCGCCGCCAGCAGCCGGTGCGGCAGCAGCAGCCGGAGCCGAGGTCGCGGGAGCGGCGGCGGCCGGAGCAGCCACTGCCGGAGCAGCTTGCACCGGGGCGCCCGACTCGATCGCGGTTTGCACCGTGCGGGCTTGGACGTTACCCGGATCTTGGCGGAGAACCGCTTCCACAATCTGCAGGGCGCCTTCGCGATCGCCGGTGGCGACCGCCTTCTGGGCGAGCATCGTCAGTTGGTCCGACTGGGCACCCATCAGGCGGGCGATTTCCGTGAGACCAGCCGTACCGAGCGTCGGCAGCGTCAGGCCGCCGTCTTGCTTGGCCGCATCGACCAACGACGCGAGAAACGCATTGTCATTGCTCGGCTGGCTTGGGGCGACTGCCCAAGTGAAATCGACGGCCTTGCCGTCGCCGTCGACAGCAGCCACGGCGACCGACACTGGCTTGCTGATTTCGGCCGGCGTTTGGCCGACGATCACCGTGTCGCGGTCGGCGCGAAGCGGCGGGAACGCGGTCGGGTACGACTGGCCGAGTTCGCTCGGCAACTGGGCCTTCGTCGGCCAGGCAACTGCAGCGCGCGACCACGAGGCGAGGTGCTTCGCGGCGGCCTGAGCGTTGCGGACGTTTTCTTCGCGGGCGCGGGCATCGCTCACGCCGGCCTTTTCATCTTGCCAAACGATCGGCTCGGCGACGTACAAATTGCCGCCCGATTGGTTCGCCAGAACGGCCAGCAACTGGGCGTCGACCTGCGGGCCAACGGCGTAGCTGGAGACCGGCACGCGAGCCGCACGGAGCTTGTCGACCAACGGCCCCATCGTCGGGGCGTCGAGGAGGTTGGCCATGCTGACGCCGTCGCCGATGTACACGACGGCCCGATGAGCTGACTTGGCTGCTTCAAGCTTTTCGAGCGCGACGTCGAGGCCGGCTTCGATGTCAGAGGAGCCGAGGGGGGCTTGCTCGCCGAGCGTTGCCACGGCCTTGGCCACGGCAGCGGAATCGCCGGCCACAAAATCGCTCGTCACGTCGCGGGCGCTGAGGTCGATGGCGACGATCTGCAGGCGATCGGTCGGGCGCAACCCGGCAGCGAAGGTCTTCAGCGCTTCGAGAGCCGTTTCGCGGTAGGCGCCTTGTTGGCTGGCCGAGGTATCAAACAGGACGACGACGTCGACGCCGTCAACTTCCTTGTTGGCCATCTCGGGCGCGAGGCTCACGGCATAGGAGGTTTTGTCTCCTTGCCGAAACGCCGTGAGGCGTCCCGAATCTTCAGCGTGGGCCAATGCAGTCGACGTCATCGCGACGGCGAGGCCCAACATGGCGGTCCAGTTCGATCGACGAGTACGCATGGGAAACGCTCCCTCAAAAAAAATACTTCTGCCCAAGGGCCCGCCGTGTTCCGATGCGGCGACCGCTCTGGAGCAGCTTCTGCTGATTTTTGCCGTCTCGCTGGCTGGCTTCAACAAAGTTGGCGAACCCGCCGCGAGACGGACGGCGAACCCAACAAGGCGCGCACTAGGGCGCTCCCCCCGAGGAACTCTAAACTCCCCGGCACTATCAGTTTAAGCTGGTTGGACTGGGGTCGCCACAAGAAATTAGGCAGAATAGGTCGCCTTGAGCGGTAGGTTTGGGCCCTAGACCACTTTTCGTCGCTCAAAACGATGGAAAAACCGCCATAACTGGGCCAAGCGGATTCTTCCGCCGGCGATAAGCGGTTTGGCGCGTTGGACTTCCCCAATGGACACGCGGCGGGATAATGCTCGATTCGCTCCCCCGCGTCCGCCTGGGAGCAGACACCCCGCCGCTGGACATTCATGATACTTGCCGACATCCAAGTTTACGGCCAATCGATTGGCTGGGGCGACCTCGCCATCGTTGGACTCTTAGTGCTGTTGGAAGGGGCGCTGTCGATCGACAACGCCCTCGTGCTGGGCCTCCTTGCAAAGCGGCTACCGAAGGAGCAGCAGCAAAAAGCGCTCACTTATGGATTGGTGGGGGCGTTCGCGTTCCGTTTTATTGCGGTGTTCATGGCGACGCTGCTGCTGAAGTGGCGGATCGTCAAACTGATCGGCGGCGGGTACCTCGTCTACATCGCCGTGAAGCACATGTTCTTCGAATCGGGTGAGGACGATGGCGAGGTCCACGTTTCCGCGAGCGGCGAGCCGACGCTGCTCCACGAGGTTACCGGGCAACCGCTGACTGAGGCGCAAGAAGTCGAGGAAATCGATCAACGGGCGCCGCTGCCGGTGCCCGAGACAGCCAAATCTCGGAAAACGGCGAAGTTCTGGCCGACGGTGCTCGTGATCGAGTTGACCGACATCGCGTTCGCCGTCGACTCGATTTTGGCGGCGATTGGCGTGTTGCCGCCCAAGCCGAAGGGGATGGCGGCCGACGCTGTTCACCCGAAGCTGTGGGTGGTGATCGTCGGCGGCTTGCTCGGCGTCATCTTGATGCGGTTCGCGGCCGTGGTGTTCATCAAGCTGCTGGAGCGGTTCCCCCGCTTTGCGACGGCCGCCTACGTGCTGGTGCTGGTGATTGGCGCCAAGTTGCTGATCGACTGGGGCTTTAATTCCGCCGAGCACCCGCACCAAGTCGATTTCCACTCGCCGAGTGCGCCCGAATTTTGGCTCTTCTGGGGGGCGATGGCGGCGGCCTTTGGGATTGGGTTCTTGCCGAAAAAGGGCGGCGCAAAGCACTAAGTTTAGGGCTTTGCGTAGCGATTTTCCGAGTAAACCTCGGCCCCGCCGGCGGCTGCACCGAGTTTCGTAAGGTCGGACCAGTTGCGCATGGAGTGGGCCGGCGTCATCGGCAGCCGCGTTTTCCCGCGGGAATAACCGCTGTAATTGAACACCTGCGCATTCCCCGGCGTATGGGAGAGGTGTTGTGGGGCCCGTTTTGTCGGGCCATTCTCAAGGAGCTACGCGCCCCAGGAGCGGGGGCAGAGGGATACTCGTCATGAATCGCACTGGGTGGACGACGTTGGGGGCGCTGCTGGTCGGCTTGGTCGCGGGCGTCTGGATGGCTGATGGGAATTCTGGTTGGAGTGCGGTCGCGCACTCCTCCGCGACGGCTGCGGCCGTCTCGCCTGAAACGCCGCTCAACATCTCCGCTGATGAGCAACGCAACATCAGCGTCTACGAAACGGCGAATCGCAGCGTGGTGAACATTGATACGAAGACCGTATCGGTCGACCCCATGTTCATGATGCAGCGCGAGGCCGAGGGCGCCGGATCGGGGGCGGTGCTCGATCGCGAGGGGCACATCATTACCAACTACCATGTGATCGACGGCGCCCAGCGAATCAGCGTCACATTGGCCTCGAACGACGTCTATCCCGCGGAACTCGTCGGCGGCGACAAAGAACACGACATCGCTGTCCTGAAAATCAACGCCCCCGCGGAAGTGTTGTACCCGATCAATCTCGGCGGATCGGACCAGCTTCGCGTTGGGCAGCGTGTCTATGCCGTCGGCAACCCGTTTGGCTGGGACGGCACGATGACCACCGGCATCATCTCGAGCCTGAATCGCAATCTGCCGAGCCGCGTCGACGGCCGGCAAATGAAGTCGCTCATTCAAACCGACGCCGCGATGAACCCCGGCAATTCGGGCGGTCCGCTGCTCGACGGCAACGCCCGAATGATTGGCATGTGCGTCGCGATTGCCAGCCGCACGGGGCAAAACACGGGAATTGGCTTCGCGATCCCGATTGACCGCATCAAGGCGATCGTGCCCGAGTTGATCGCAAACGGCCGGATCGTCCGTGCCGACATCGGCATCATCGACGTCATGGAAACGAAAGACGGCCTCGTCGTTCGCCAAGTGGCGAAGGGAGGCCCCGCGGAAGAAGCCGGACTCCAAGGAGGCAAAGTCGTTGTCCAACAATTCAAGCGGGGAAATCTCGTGGTCGCTCAGCGGCCGATGCTCGACCACTCCCAGGCCGATCGCATCGTCGCGTTCGACGGCGAGGAACTTCGCACGGGCGTGCAGTTCCAAGATAAGCTCTGGTCGCATCGCCCCGGCGATATCGTGAAGCTAACGGTCGTTCGCAACGGAAATCGTGTCGAAATTCCCATCACCTTGCGAGCAGACTGAGCGATTTCGGAAAAAAATCAGCTCAAGAATTCGGAGAGATGGAGAATTTGGGGAAACCGCAGATCATGAAATACTGATCTTGACGCAGCGGCACAATCTCTCGCCCTCAAAGGACTTCTGGCCAAGAGTTGCGGCTCACCGCGTGGCTTAAGCAAATCGCAGGCCGATTAATCTCGTAGTTCCCGCGAGTCGTGCGAGTACTTGCCACGAGGTTGGAGCCGGTTAAAGTCGGGTGATCAACTTTGACGTTTGAGTCGCGTCGCGTGACTCAATCAGCCGCCTTTGACTCCCCTATCAGGAACTAGACCCACCACAGACAGACGCCCTCGCTGCGACGCCCATGGCGTTGCGATGTATCGCGAGTTTTCCCGGCGTCTTGTCACACTGATGCGAATCTCTCACGGCCACGGCCCGCGCATTGATGGCGTTGCAGGCGGCCTTGGTTGACTCGGAAACGAGCCGTCGGTTCGTCGCGAGATCGCAGCACCACAAGGAGTGTTTGAATGGTTCATTACCTCGCTGTCGCCATGCTGGCCGCTTCGTCTGCCGTCACCCCCGCTACGACGGAATGGCAGTCGGATTACGGCAAGGCCCTGGCGACGACGCGGAGTGAAAACCGCCCGCTGCTGATCGTTCTGGACGCCCCGGAAACGGCCGTCGCGGCGGACCTGCTCGCTACGGAAGGCCCGAACGCTGAATTGCTGAAGTCGTACGAGTTGTGCCACGTCGACGTCACGACCGAATACGGCAAGAAAGTGGCCGCCGCCTTCGGCGCGACCCAGTTCCCGCACACCTCGATCATTGACAAGAATGGCGCCACGGTGCTGTTCAAGCAGCCGGGCGCGATCTCGGCCGATGAGATGAAGACTGCCCTGACGAAGTTCGAAAAGGGCGAGCAACCGGTTGCTCACACCGTCGGGTACCGTGGCAACACGGTCCTCGGTTCGCAATCGGGCGCCTCGTACCCGGCCGGCTGCACCGCCTGCCAACGCAAGGCGATGGGCCTGTAAGCTTGGCGAAATTCGGTTCGCGGCGCATGTGATTCACGTGACCGCGACTAGAATCAGCTAGATCGACAACATTGAGAAAAGCGGCTCAAGCTTCGGCTTGGGCCGCTTTTTTTGTGCGCTGGCGTGTGTTTAGCCCCGGGCTCCGCCCGGGGGTGGCGTCACGTAGGGGCGACGCCTGCCGGCATGGAAAGTCACCCCCGGGCGGAGCCCGGGGCTAGGTGCGGGCGTTCGAGGCCAGCGGAGATTTCCAACTCCAACGTCTCGAATTTGCCGGCGTTAAACTTTTCGAGCGCGATGGCCCCCATCACCGCGTTGTCGGTGCAAAGCGACAGCGGGGGGATGTGGAGTTCGATCTTCCGCGCGGCCGCCAGTTGTTCCATCCGTTCACGGAAAGGACGATTGGCCGCGACGCCGCCGCCGATGCAGAGCCGCTTAAAACCGGTCTTGTCGAGGGCCAGCATCGCCTTGCCCGCGAGGCAATCGATGACTGCCGCCTGGAAACTCGCCGCCATATCGGCGACCAGTTGCGGGTCGAGCGTTTCCGCGTCCATCGTCGGCCGGCCGGCGCCGAAGAGTTGATACCGCACCGCCGTTTTGAGGCCGCTGAAGCTGAACTCCAGCCGCGAGTCGTCGTCGAGCAGCGGCCGCGGCAAACGGAACTTCCGCGGGTCGCCCTTCTCCGCGGCGCGTTGCAGCGCCGGACCGCCCGGGAAGCCGAGGCCGAGCATGCTGGCCACTTTGTCGAACGCCTCGCCCGCCGCGTCGTCGATCGTCCCGCCGAGCGGGGTGAAATCGAGCGGCGTTTCGCAGCGGTAAATGTTCGAGTGCCCGCCACTCACGATCAGCCCGATGCACGGGAACACGTCGTGTCCAGCCGCGAGGCGGCAGGCGTAGATGTGGGCCTGCAGGTGGTCGATGCCAATCAGCGGCAAGTCGAGCGCCAAGGCCAGCGTCTTGGCCGCCATCAGGCCCACGAGCAGCGAGCCGGCCAGACCGGGGCGATTCGCGACGGCGATCGCGTCGAGATCGGCCAGCGTGACGCCCGCCTTGGCGAGCGTCGAGTCGATCACCGGCAGGATGCGTTCGACGTGGGCCCGCGAAGCGATTTCAGGCACCACGCCGCCAAACCGCTCGTGAAACTTCTCCTGCGACGCGACGACGGCGCCGAGGACTTCCAAGCGGTCGTTGATCACCGCGGCCGCGGTTTCATCGCACGTCGATTCAATCGTCAGAACAAGAGTCATAGCTGCCAGCGACGGGGATAACTAACCGTCGTATCTCAAATGATGAACCCACGCCGGGGGAACGTTGGCGAGAACGCACTCCTGGCGAAACTGCCGCTTGGCGAACAGGTCGCTGAGGGTGCGGGTGATGCCGGTGAGCCGCTCACGGTCGGGCCGTTTGCAAACGACTGATTTTACTCGCCGGATCGCTACGTACTCGAAGAAACTGAGCGTCGCCCCGGGAGCGGCCAAACGCTCGAGATGGGCCAGGATCGACTGAACCAGTTCAACCGGAAAATTGTTGAACGGCAGCCCCGAGACGATCACCTCGAACTTTTCGTCCGCAGGAAGCTGCTCAATCGGCATGTGGTGGATACGGATCCGATCGGCGACACGATTCCACGTGGCCTGCGTTTCCAAGCGTTCTCGCAACGCGTCGACGAAGCGCTCGTTCAGCTCAACAATGTCGAGCGTGTCAGCCGGGCCCATCTGGTTGATGATCGCGTCGGTGACGACGCCGGTGCCGGGGCCGACTTCGAGAATGCGGCGGCCCTTGCCGTCGCCGGCGACGTAGCGGGCCAGTTCGCGGCAGAGCTTGGGGCCGCTCGGCGCGATGGCGCCGGTGCTCTCAAACGTGCGGCGGAACTCTTGCCAGAACAGTCGATAATTTGCCCCGCCGGTTGCCATCGAACCAGTCTAGCGGGAACTCGGCTCGCAACGAAGCCCTGAGAATTGGGCGACAACCGCCCAAGCAGCGTCGGAAAACTAGAACTCGTACCAAAGCCCGACGCCGAGCTGTTCCTCGAAATTGCGGAAGAATTCGAACTGGTTCGACTTGCCGTTGAAGTAGTGGAAGCCGGTCCGTAGCACTTTTGTACTGTTCCCCCGCCAAAGCCAACCGACTTGGGCGACCACGTTGCCGCCGAAATCGACCTCTTCGCGAATGTGGCCGTTGATGGCGAAAAACGGCACGCCCCATGGCCCGGTCGGACCAGGTTCGGCGACGTCGACGCCGAACTGGAACTCCCACGGTTCCGATTCGTCGTAGTGGAACGCCCAGCCCATTTCGGCATACCACCGCCAGGCTGGGAGCGGAAAGTACGAGAAGGCGAGCGTTAGCACGTCGCGACTGAAATTGATCCGGTCGACGAGAGCATGCTCGCGAATCGCATACTCGTCGCCCATGTGCGAGCTGAGATGGTAGTACGAAAATTTCGTTTGCCACTTTTCGCGACCGTAGATGAGCGGCATGCCGAAGCGGAAGTCGACCGCTTCGACATCCCAGTTGGCGTCGAGGTTGAGCCGTGGGAATGCGGCGCCTTCGATTTGGAATTCGGCGCCTTCGTTACGGCCGGGACCGTCGCTGCCGTAACGCAAGAGCGATGCGCGACCGCCAAGCGACACGTCGAGATAGTCGGTGTTGTTCGGGGCGTTGTGGAAGGCGACGCCCGAGATCCGCGGTTCGTGAACGCCGGCCCAATACGATTGCCAGATGACGTTTTCAGGTAGAAGCCGCCATTGCCACAAAGCAGGATCTTTCGGCGAGATGTCGCCGTGATCGATGAACAGCGGCACCGCGGCCGGCGGAGCGGCGAAGACCGGCGGCGGGCAGGCCATCATCTGATCCATGGGCATGTCGGTCGCCATCGGCATGGCCAGCGGCATTGGCGCCTGCGCTACTTGAACCGGCAGCCCTGCGGGCGTGGCTGCTGCTTGAGCGAGCATGCCGGCGCCGGGCGTCGGCAAGATGCTGGCATCGGCACGATAGGGTTGCCAAGCGGCTCCGTTGGGAGTGGGCGCTTGCGCCCACACGCTACAGGCCCCGGTTAAGGGTCCTGTTGCGGCGGCAAGAACCCACAACACTCGTAGCGCTCGGATGTCCATCGCGGCGAAGAATATTGAACTCCTGCGATTTCGCGAAGAGCGCTTTTTGCGGGATTTCGGCTACCTCGACACCCCAGTCGCCCCACTTACAATGAGCTACTTGCCCCGATCTTCCCGCCTTGCCGAGGCGAACCGGGCGCCAGTAACCGCACGAGCGTTCGCCCTACCATGGTTCTCCTGGAAATGAGCATCGTCCCGCTCGGGCAGGGCGAAAGCGTCAGCCGGTACGTCGCCCAGTGCGTCGAAATTGTCGATCGCTCAGGCCTGCCGTACGAGCTCCACGCGATGGGAACGATCGTCGAAGGCGAGTTAGCGCAAGTGCTCGACCTGATGCGAGAATGCATTGAGACGGTTGCCAAATCATCGAACCGCGTCAGCTGCACGGCGAAGATCGACTACCGCCAGGGCGTGTCGGGCGGCATCCAAGCCAAGGTGGCAAGCGTGCGTGCCAAGCTGGGGCAAAAGCCTCCTGCGAACTAACCAGCCCACGGACTCCCCTGCCCTATGAGCGATCCCCTTCCCATCCTTGGCCGCGTCCCAAGCGGCATCTTCATCCTCACCATTGGCCGCGACGAGCGTGCCACCGGGATGCTTGCCAGTTGGGTGATGCAGGCGGGGTTCGAACCGCCGTGCGTGACTGTCGCGGTAAAGCGCGGCCGTTACGTTGCCGATTGGTTGGCCGCGAGCGAGCCGTTTGTGCTCAACGTCGTCGGCGAGAAGCAGCACCAATTCCTGAAGCACTTCGGCAAAGGATTTGAACCGGAGCAACCCGCGTTTGAAGGCATCGAAACGTTCGCTGCGGAGAATGGCGTCCCGGCCCTTGGCGGCGTTGTGGGGCATTTGGAATGTCTGCCGCAATCGCACGTCGAGTCGGGCGATCACGTCATTTTCCTCGCCCGCGTCACCGGCGGCGCCCTCGCCACCGCCGACTTGTCGCCAATGGTTCACATCCGCAAAAACGGCGGGAACTACTAACCCCGACGAGTCAAACGCCCAGCGAGCCGCGGGGTTTATCCCCGCGGTGAATGGCCGAGCGAGTCCCCGCTTCACCGCAGGGATAAACCCTGCGGCTCGCAGTAAACGCCTCGCAATAAACGCCTCGCCGTAAACTTCACGCAATCAACTTCCAACTTCACCGCAACGCCCCTCCCGCCCCGATTCATGCCCACCTCAGATCTCATTGTCATCGGCGGAGGCATCGTCGGCCTCGCCACCGCGTACAAGTACCAGCAGCAATTCCCCGGCCGTAGCGTGCTGCTGCTCGAGAAGGAAAGCGAGCTCGCCGCCCATCAAACAGGCCGCAACTCGGGCGTGCTCCACTCGGGCATTTACTACAAACCGGGGTCGCTTAAGGCGAAGAATTGCCGCGAGGGGAAGCTCGCAATGGAGGCGTTCTGCCAGGCCGAGGGCGTGCCTTACGACATCTGTGGCAAGGTAATCGTCGCTCTCTCAGACGAGGAACTACCGCGGCTCGATAACATCTACGAGCGGGGCCAAGCGAACGGCGTGAAGTGCGAGATCATCAGCCGCGAGCGGTTGCTCGAACTCGAACCGCATGTGGCCGGTATCCGCGCGATCCACGTCCCGGAAACGGGCATCGTCGACTATCCGATGGTCTGCAAAAAGCTGGCGGAGCGAATCGTCGCCGGCGGCGGCGAGATCAAGCTCGGCACGGCTGCCCTCGGGTTCAAGAGCGACGGCGCGACCACGATCGTCGAAACGATCGCCGGCGGGTTCGCCGCGCGACAGGTCGTCAATTGTGCGGGGCTCTACAGCGATCGCGTCGCCGCGCTCACCGGAGAAGAGCCGCCGGCCAAAATTATTCCGTTTCGTGGCGAGTATTTCGAACTCAAGCACGACGCCGAGCACTTAGTAAAAAACCTCATCTACCCGGTTCCCGATCCGGCGTTCCCGTTCTTGGGAGTCCACTTCACGCGGATGATCAACGGCGGCGTCGAGTGCGGGCCGAACGCCGTGCTGGCGTTCGCGCGGGAAGGGTATTTCAAATCGACGATCAACATTCCTGAACTCGCCGAATCGTTGACCTATCCCGGGTTCCTCCGGCTGGCCGCCAAGTATTGGAAAATGGGCGCCGATGAGATGTGGCGGAGCGTCAGCAAGCGAGCCTTCGTTCGCGCGCTCGCGCGGTTGGTGCCGGAGATCAAGGCGGAGCACCTGGTGGCCGCCCCAGCCGGCGTGCGGGCCCAGGCCTTGATGCGCGACGGCTCGCTGGTGGACGACTTCTTGATCGAATCGCACGGCAACGTGGTCAACGTCCTCAACGCCCCCTCGCCTGCGGCGACCTCGGCATTGACAATCGGCGACTCGATTGTCGAACGACTGGCAGCAGCCCGCAGCTAGCCAAGAACTCAAAAAATCCCCCCCAGACGGCGGGGAAGTTTCGAGAGACTGCTTCGGCAAACCGTCATGGGGGCGTTTTCAGCCGCCAAACGGCCAGATTTCGCTTGTCCCGGGCTGCGCCGCTTCCTACTCTTACACCGTCTTGCGGAGCCTCTTCTCTGCGCTTCGACGGCCCGGCAACGCGCGGCCGCGCGTCGAATGTTTGCTGCGAATGTGCACCTGGGTGACATGGTACGAGTCATTCCTTTTTTGCTTGTCGCTTTAGCAGCGGCGTCCGCCGGCGCCCCGTTGCTGCGGGCAGCCGACTACAGCGAATTTGTCACTGGCGACTTGTCGGGAAATCCTGCACTCCCCACCCAGTGGTCGCTCACGCCTGGCGGGAACACGCTGGTCGCCTCGAGCTCTGCGACTGATCAAGACTTGCTGCGATTCGACGTGCCGACCGGATACGTGCTCAGTTCGATCGTCGTGCAATTTCATGAAAGCCTGAGTCGCGTTTTCACAGGAATTCAAAGCGGGACGACGTGGACGGCAGGCGTCGGATTCGAGATTGATCCCACGAATATGCTGGGGTGGGTCGACTTCCCTTTTAACCCGGAACACTCCCACCAAGAGACCGACATTCTGGCGGCCATCGGCGAGGCTCCCGGTTCGATTGGCTTTGCACCTCCGCTGGCGAGCGGCTCGTACACGATGTTGTTCCAAGCGCCGAGTTCCGCGGTGCCGTTTGCCCTGCAGTTCAACGTCACGGCGGTCGGCGGCGGGCTATCGGCCGATTTCAACCGCGACGGCGTGGTGAATGGCGCCGATTTAGCGACCTGGCGGCAAGCGTTCGGCGCGGGGCCCGGAGCGGATGCCAATCAAGATGGCCGCACTGATGGAGCTGATTTCGTCATTTGGCAGCGACAAAGCGGTCAATCAGGGTCGATTTCTGCAGTTGCTGAACCCGCCTCAGGGATGTTGGCGATTCTAGGACTCGGCGCAGCAGCTTGGCGCCGCGGGCGTCTGGCTCGACGGCGATCGGCCATCGCGGGAATTTGTGCAGACTTGGCTCAACGCGTTCATGCCTCGGAGCAACAAGGATGATTGATCTTCGTAGCGACGCTCGACAACGAGGCATGACGCTTGTCGAACTGCTGGTCGCGATCGCGATCATCGGCCTGCTAATCGGATTGTTGCTGCCCGCTGTGCAGATGGCCCGCGAGTCGGCCCGCAAACAAACCTGCGGCAACAATCTGAAGCAAATTGGCCTGGCGCTGCAGAACTACGTCGCCGCCAAGAAGGTCTACCCGGCCGGCTACGTCTCAAAGCTCCGCCCCAATGGCGACGACGCTGGCCCTGGTTGGGCGTGGGGCGTGGAACTGCTCCCGTACTTGGAACAGCAAGCTCTGTACGAGCAGGTCGACTTCAAGGCGCCGGTGGAATCTCTCGCTGCCGAGCGGGTGCGGTTGCGCTCGTTGCCGGTCTTCATCTGCCCTTCCGATCACCAGTTTCAGGCCGTGATCGACGTGCGGATGAACGCCTTCTTCAAGGCGGTCTGCCAAATGGCCGCGGCCAACTACGTCGCCAGCGCGGGGGCCGTGCGGCCGACCTGTATCGTGTGCCGCGACAACTTCGACGGCGTCTTCGGCCGCAATCGCCAGATTAAGCCCGAGGAGTTGCTCGATGGCTCATCGAACACGCTCGCGCTCGGCGAACGATCGGCACAATGGTCGAACGCCGTGATGTGGGGCGTCGTCGCCGGCTCGCGATTGTTCGACAATCAGCATCCGGGCGAGTTCGCCGGCGGACCTGGATTTGTGCTGGGAACGACGTTCAAAGACGGCTTCAACATCTGCGATACCGACGAGGAAGATCGCAACGCTTCGACCAGCTACGCCGAGGGCTTCGGCAGCCAACACCCGGGGGGCGCCTATTTCGCCTTCTGCGACGGCGGGACGCGATTCGTGTTCGACTCGGTCGACCCGGCGGTGATGAACGCGCTGGCGACGCGAGACACGATGTCGAAAGAGGGGAAACTCGACCCCGTCATTCACGAGAGCCCGTTTTGAGGCGCCCCGTTTTTACACCGCCGCACGAACAGTAAGGCCCAAGCAAGCAAGCCCAAGCCAGTTGGCTCGGGAACTACAGCAGCGCCCACTGTCGACGGCCACGAGTGGCCGAAACCTTCTTTCCAAACGACCAAGTCGTCGGCGTCGACCACCTTGTTGAGCGAGCCGTCCGCCGAGAGTTCCGTCGTCGCACCGAACGCACGCTGCCAGGCCAGAAAATCGGCGCCGTCGACGAGGTCGTTCCTGTCGTAGTCGCCCGCCAATCGAGCGGCGTTGTTGATCGCCCGTGAAGCGGCGTCGTGCTCTTCGCTCGACAGGCTGTAGTTCAGCGCGATGAGGAACGGCTCCGACGCCCCGTAGTTCGGGGAAGTCAGCCGCGCAAAAAAGCCGTACGCGCCAAACTTCGCTGCGGGAGCGTCGTCGAGGAAATAGAGCAGCGGATGTTGATGCGAGCCAATTTCGCTCGACGTCGGCTCGAACACCTTGACGCTCGCCGCGGTCGTCGGCGGCGTGAACTGCGTGATTCGAACGTCGCCGAACCCCTTCTGCGACGCGATGCGAACCAGCGGATCGTTGGGAGCGGTCGACAGTTCCTGTGTCTCCTTATCCCAAAACCAGAGCCACCGCGGCGGCGAGCTCGGCTGCGTGAAATCGGGGCGGGCGAGCACCTCCAAGTTCAATTGGCTGTTCGCGGCGATGCCGGTCAACTGAAAGCCGGGGAGCGAAGTGAATTGCGTATTGCCCGGGCCGAAGTCAAGGTACGCATCCTCGTGATAGTCAAAGCCTTGCGAGACGTAACCCGCCGACAGGTTGAGCCCGCCGGAAACGGCCAGGACTCCGCTGCTGCCGTCGACGTGAATAGGCAACCCGTGTCCCCACGCGCCGCGGGGCGCTGCGCATGCGACCGCCGTCGCGAAGCATAAATAGAGAATCGATTTAGTCGTGGCGTTATTCATGAGTGTTAATCCTACGCGCCGCCCTACTGCGGCTTCGCGAAGTTGAATCCTTCGTCGGCCCACTGCCGAATCGTTTCCGCGGCGATCAGATCGACGTGGCCGTCTAGGTAAAGGTAATTCGAAGACGCGGCATGCCGATCGAGCTTGATATCGCTTTGAATCATCTCGGCGACGAACTTTTCGCTAACCGTCAGTTCTGTGAACCAATTCGAAGCGTGAGCATGCTCGACGCCGGAGGTCGCCTTGTACTTGTCGGCGATCTCGAACGCGATCATTGTCTTCGAAGTGCTTGGCACTTGTCGCAGGTAGCGCACGAAGCCCTTCTCGTCGTCGAGATTGGCGGGATCTTGGTCGTTGATCACCAGATCGTTCGCAACGTAGCTGGAACCTTTGGCGGCCAGCCGTTCGTCGGCAATCGGGTCCTCGGGGCAGACCCGTATCGCGTCGACGCTTTCCATGTAAGGCGCGAGCGTGTAGACCCAACTCAGTTGGTTCGTTGAGTGGTAATTGCTCGGAAATTCGCCGTCGTGGTCGTCGCAGAAGCGGAGCACGCCGAGGCCGATTTGTCGCATCTGATTCTTGCAGGCGGCAGAGCGCGCGGCAGCCCGCGCGCTCTGAACCGCAGGCAAGAGCAATGCCACCAGGGCGCCGATGATGGCGATGACGACTAGCAGTTCGACTAGCGTCATCGCTTTTCGGGCTCGGCACATGTTACGCCTCGCTGGTGACGCGGCGGCGACTGGCGACGCCCAGGCCAATCAAGGCGCACCCGGCAAGCGCCAGGCTAGCCGGCTCAGGGACCGCGGTCATTGCCTGGATAGCGCCGGCGCCAATCCCCTGCTGCTGGGCGAAGGCATACGTCGCCGCGCCAGCTTCAGTGGGCGTGACGCCTTTCGGGAGCACAAAATAGAACGGGTCGGAATCCGTCAGCCCGGCGGCCGAAACCTTCAGACTGAGGAGGTAGACGCCGTTGTCCAACGTGCTTGTCGCCGAAACGCCGTCGCCGAGAAAGCGATATCCCATGCCGGTGTGGGCCTCTTCATCGGCCACGCTCAAGCTATACCCCAGCGACGCGAAGGGCCCGACGTCGGTCGTCGTCGCTGTAAGCGGATTGCCGCTCACCGTCTTATACAACTGCAATTGGGCGGCGCCGGCGTCGACGAAACTCGCGCCGTTCCACTTCTTCAAGCCGGCAGTAATGCTCGTGGCATAGTTACCGGTCTTGAACGGATGCGACGCGGCGTCGACGAAGCCGACGCCCGCCGCGATGCCGGGGCCCGAGCCGGCGGTGCCGGGAGGCTGCACCAGCCATTGACCAGAGACATTGACGACCGGCAGCACATACAGCGAGGTCGCCGGCGAAACGGGGACGTAGTTGTCGATCAGCACCTGTCGGGTGACGATCTTGCCAGCCTCGGCCGTCAGTTGAATCTGCGGGCCGTGGGCGTGTAGAGGCAAAGCCGCCGCCGCGACCAGCGCAGCAGCGAGCGCAAACATATTCCAACGCATGAGTACGAATTCCTCCAAGGTGCGCGCCAGCGCGGCGCTTCGACCATCGTGGTGCGAGTTGCTCGCAACAATCGATGCGCGGTCGATACGCAATGGCGAATCACGATCAGAAGTCCGCGTGCTAAAGGTGCGCGCAGACCTCCAGCGCAACCGCTGGCGTCAAGAAACATTGATGCCTTAAGACGCGAGTAACTCGCGGGCATCCGGCGGAGGAGTCGCCACGTCGTGGCTAGGAGAAAAGTACCGCGGCGGAGCTTCGATCACGAGCGGGCCGAGATCTACAAATGCATCCGCGAGCATCGGCAGGACGGGCGGAACCGACGGCGGCAACAAGCCGACCGAAACGCTAATTCCACGGCATTTTAGGGCACAAATCAGCAGGACGGTCTTCCCGCCCGACGCCGAGCGAGTCGATTCGCTGTCATGGCCGCAAGCGCCATCCGCACAGCCGCCGCTCTGCTGTTCGCAGCAAGCTGCACGCTGCGCACAGCACGAGGAGCCGGCGTTAGTGCAGGCCGTTGGCTTCGCCTGCTCGCGACGAGCGGCGGCGATGACGTAAACAGGGACCTCCACGTTGTTCCGCTCGGCCCATGCCACCTTTTGAGCGTTCGTGAAGCAGCAACAACCCCGCCAGCAGGTCTCGGCGTCGGTGCAGCCGCAGGGGCAGTTTTGGCAGGGGAACGGCGCGCCCGAAGTGACGGCGCGCTGAGCGGAGATCGGCACGCCAAGCGAACCGATGGTGACCGTCACAACGGCCAGCCAGATCGATAGTCGATGAAACCGACTCAAGAAACCATCTCCTGCGTGGCCGGCGATGGGTCGCTCAGCCAAGCCAAGAGTATAGACCAGCAGCACACCGCTGCGAAGCGGGCGAATGCATCTGAACAGGGAATTCATATCGCAGCGAGACGATTCACGAGATTGCCACGGCCTACGTCGGCGCGTAGAATCATAGACAAACACTATAACTTAACAAAAATCGATAGCACGTCGACATGGAACTCCACCAACTTCGCTACTTCGTTGCCGTCGCCGATCAGGGGAGTTTCACGAAGGCGGCCGCCAAGTGCGACGTCGCCCAGCCGTCGCTCAGCCAGCAGGTGATCAAGCTCGAGAAGGAGCTCAAGCATCCGCTGTTCGAACGACTTGGCCGCACGATTCGCCTCACCGATGCGGGGCGGGCTCTCTACGATCACGCCGTCGCCGTGCTCGCGCGCGTCGACGAGATTCGCGACCGCGTCACGGCCGCCACCGACCCGAAGCGCGGCACGGTGACCATCGGCGCGATCCCCACGATCGCCCCCTACCTGATGCCGTCGCTGCTCAAGTCATTCGGCAAGAAGTTCCCGCAAGCGACGCTCGCGCTGCACGAGAACCTTACCGACCCGACGACCCGCGCGTGCCTGGCGGGCGAGATCGACGTCGGCATCATCGCGTCGCCGTCGGCGAGCGATCTGCTCCATAGCGAGCCGCTGTTCAGCGAGAGCTTGCTGCTCGCGCTGCCGCCCAGCCATGCGCTCGTCAAGAAGCGAAAGGTATCGCTCGACGAATTGGAGCGCGAGCCGTTCGTGTTGATGAGCGAGCTCCACTGCTTAGGGGATCAGATTGTTGGATTTTGCCGCCAGCGAGGCTACTCGCCGGTGGTCCGCTGCCAAGGCGTCCAGTTGTTGACGATTCAAGAACTCGTCGCGCAAGGGCACGGCGTCTCGCTGATCCCTGCGATGGCACACGAAATGGACCGCGGCCGCCGCTGCGAATACCGCGAACTGGCCGAACCGACGCCGACGCGCACGATTCATGCCATTTGGCACAAAGATCGATACCAATCGCCGTTGGTGAAAGAGTTTATTCGAGCGCTCCGCGACCACGCCGCCCGACAAGGAAACTAACGCCGCATTTCTAGCCCCGGGCTTCGCCCGGGGGTCGCGTTGCGTCACGTACGGCGACGCCGACCGAAATGGAAACCTACCCCCGGCCGGAGGCCGGGGCTAAGAAACCAACAACTCCGTCGACACCTTTCCATGCTTCAAGAACACCGCCAGCGGGTACAGCAATCCCAACGCAGGCAGCGGATCGTTCCACGCCCAAATGTCGGACACCGTGTGGCCATGATCGCGGAATAGCTTGCGGGCCAGTTCAACGCGCCCGCGAATGTCGGCTCCCTCTTCCAGCCGACCAATGAAATCCTTGATCGCCTTCATCCGCTGGCCATCCCCGAACTCGCTCCGCGCCTGCTCGAACGACGCTCGCAGCGTCCCCATCTGGCGATCGTCCTGGATGATCTCAGTCAGCGTCGAGAGCATCGAAACGACCGGCGTCTCGGTCTTGATCGTCGGATCGCCCGGCACGATCGGCGGGACCTTGCCATCGAGGGCCAGCCGATAAAGCAGCCACGGGTAATCCCAGCCCGACGCGACCGATTGCGTCAGCCCGCCCCAGAAGCGGGGATTCACTTCGATAAGCTGCGGCGTCGTCGATTGCCCATCCCAACGGAAATCGATCTCGGCGACGCCGTGCCATTTCAAACTGGCGAGCAGCGCGGCGCCCGTCTGCTCCATCGCCGGCTCGCTCACCGTCTCGCGCAGCACGCCGGTGCCGCTCCGCACCGGGTAAGTGCGAATGTTGTGGTAGGTCATCGTCGTCGCGAGTTCGCCGTGATTGAACAGGAACGTCGCGCAATAATCTTCACCGGGGACCGAGGCCTGCAGCAGCGGAACGGCGTCGCTACCTAGCGTGTAACGATGAATAAATTGCTCGCACGCATGAATTGCTTCGGCCGAATTCGTCGCCCGTTTCACCCCCACGGCTGCGGCGGAACGCCGGACTTTCACGAACGCCGGATAGTTAAATCCGACGGCCCGCTCGCGGAACTCCTCGAGCGAATCGGCGACAATTGTTTCCGGAATTGGAAGCTCTCGCTGTTGGCAGAGCCGCGCGAGCGTCCCCTTGTCGTCGACCTGCATGATCTGCTCGATCGTCGGAATCGCGAATTTGATGAGCGGTTCGAAGCGAGCGCGATTCGCGGAGATGAGATACGTTTCTTTGTGAAACGGCATCAGCACGTATTCTTCGCCCGCGACGTAGTGCCGGCGAATCACCTCGTCGAGCTTCGCGAGAAACCCCTCGGGATCGTTGTCTGGATTCGGATAAAGAAAGCTCTCGACCGTGTACCGCGAAAAGCTGGCCGGGGCGAAGCGATATTCATCGCCAGCGATGATCTGAACGCCGCGGCGACCGAGGCTGCGGGCTGCGGCGAGGGCGTTCCAACCGCGGGCGAACGTGAGAATAGCTTTCATGGCGATCCGAAGGAAAACGAAGCGACGATCTCTATGGTGGCAAATCGACTCGCATGGCGACGGGGCATCGGTTTCATTGGGCAGGATTGCGGCCTTCGCGCCGCTGTGGGTGCCGTTATTCCGCGTCGATCGACACGGCCGGCGCGACCGGAAGCGTACCGACCTCAACAATTTCTCCTGAGGTCCCATCCCCTTGATGGGGAGGGTTAGGGAGGGGTGGTTGATGCGGGTACCAGCCTCCGCCCCCCTCCCCAGTCCTCCCCTCCAGGGGGAGGGAGCCAGAACATATGTGATCGTTTACCAGGGTGCTCGGATAAGTTTCGGAGTCGAGCATGACATGCCAGTTAATCGTCACGGTGCGATGCGGTTCACTTGCCAGAGAGAATCACTCGCCATGCCGCCGAGAAGAACAATGCCGCCTACCGACGCCCGCAAAAAGATCTTCATCGCCGGCGGCAGCGGATTCTTGGGAATCTCGCTCGCCACTCATCTCGCCGCAATCGGTTGCGACGTCGTGATCGCCTCGCGAAACCCGCCCAAGCCAGAAGGGCCGTGGCGGCATGCACCATGGGACGCCCGCACGATCGGCGACTGGCAACGCGAACTCGACGGCGCCGTCGGCCTGGTGAATCTCGCCGGCCGCAGAGTCGATTGCAGCAAAACGCCCGACCATTGCGACGAAATCTTGCGTTCGCGAATCGAGGCGACGCTGGTGCTCGGCCGCGCCCTCCGCAACGTCGAGCGCCCGCCGCCCGTGTGGGAGCAGATGAGCACCGCCCACATCTACGGCGATCCGCCAATCGCGACTTGCGACGAAGACTCGCCCACCGGCTTCGGCCTCGCGCCGACCGTTGGGCACGCATGGGAAGCAGCCTTTCGCGAAAGCCTTCTCCCGGAACAACGCGGCGTGGTCTTACGCACGAGTTTTGTGCTCGGCCGCGATCGGGGCGCCGGTGGCGGAGCCCTCACGACGCTTGCCCGACTCGCCCGCTGCGGCCTCGGCGGCCGCGTCGGCTCGGGAACGCAGGGGATGAGTTGGATCCACGAGACCGATCTGAATCGGCTCATCGAGCGTGGGTTGTTCGACGAGGCAATGCGGGGCACATACATCTCGTCATCGCCGCAGCCTGTCCCGCAGCACGATTTCGCCCGCGAGTTGCGCCGCGCCGTCGGCATGCCGATCGGCTTGCTAACACCCGCATGGTTGGTGCGGTTCGGCGCTCGCTATGTGCTACAGCGCGATCCTGAGTTGGCCCTCTACGGTCGCTACGTCACCTCGTCGCGCCTGGCCTCCGAAGGATTTCAATTCGAATTCCCTCGACTGAGATCCGCGCTCGCCGACCTGCTTAAGTAGGCTCTGTGAGATAAAATCGGACAAATCCTCTCAGTAATTGCCTTGAAGCGCAACCAACCAATCGAAAGTCGGATCACAACACCCCCTGCCCCGGGGTCGATCGCCGCGGCGACCTGAATGTTGGCCCCACATCTCATCTTGTAGCCATTACCGCCCAGAGCCATAATGGCCGCATCGCTAGTTTCTTGGTTCAATCGTCTAAGCGACTGCCTTTTGTGGATGTTCTGACCGACTTTTTGACCGCCGCCGGCGCCTCGGTGGAAGTGGACCGCCGCATCGCCTGCGACGCCGATTGGCAAACGGAACTGGCTGGCGGCGAGACGATTGATTTTTTCGCCATTAGCGCAGGAGCTTTCGAACTCCGCTCCGACGTCGCATCGTTGGAACTAGGCGAGGGGCAACTGGCGTTTGCGGCGGCGCCTGGCCGCACAACGATTGCCAACCTCGGCGGGGACGGCGCCTCGTTGATCGCAGGGCGAATCCATTTGCAGCCGAGCATGGCGAACATCGCCGACTGGGGCCAAGCGCCCTGGCTCGCCATCGAACTCGATTCGACGAATACCGCCCTTGTCGCCCGTTTGATTGCCGAGGCGACCGACGCCTCCCCTGGCTGGCGTTCCACCGCACGAGCGATCGCGCATGGACTGTTCGTGTCGGCGCTCCGCACGCACGGGGCCGCGCCCGGCGAAGATCCCGGACTCATGCGCGGACTCGCGGATCCGGAAATCGGCGAGGCGCTCCGACTGATGCATCTTCACCCGAACCATCCGTGGACGGTCGCGGAGTTAGCGGAACGGCTCGCCGTATCGCGATCAGGTTTTGCCGCGAGGTTCAAGAAGATTGCCGGCCGGCCGCCGCTCGCCTACCTCACCTGGTGGCGGCTCCACCGTGCCGCCGCGCAGTTACGCGGTAATGACGGCGCTACGTTGGTTCAAGTCGCGCGAGCCGCGGGGTACGATTCGGACGCCTCGTTCGGCAAAGCGTTCCGCCGCGAGTTCGGCATGACGCCCGGCCAAATGCGCCGCGACGGCGGACGTTTGAAATCGTCGCCGCTGCAACTCGAACTGAAGAAGCGGACGCCGTTCGAAGTGCCGGAACAGGAAGCCGTGTTGAACCTCATGAAGAGCAGCGAAAAAATTCGCTGCGAGGTCGAATTGCTGTTCGCCGCGCACGGGCTGACGATTCCGGCGTACAACCTATTGCGAATCTTGCGGGGGGCGGGCGAAGCGCTGCCGCTGGCGGAGATCGAAGCCCGGATGGTGATCGCCCACCCGTCGCCGCCCGATCTCGTCGCCGAACTTTGCGCGGCGGGATTCGTGGAGCAGAAAGCGGACGGAGCCCTCGCGGTGACGACGGCCGGCAAGGAAGTGCTCGCCAATCTTGATGACGCGGTTCTCGATCTGCACCGGCGGCAGCTCGCGCATTTTTCGGCGATGGAAATTGCCGACCTCAATCGGCTCCTCGCGAAGCTGCGGCGCACTGATCTGTAGACGGACGAGCAGACGTCGGTCAATTGCGTGCCACTGCTGGCTTGCCAGCAGTAGCGCCGAGCAAAAACTCGCCTCAAAAAAAGTTGCTTGCATCGCGCCTGCGCCGACGATACAGTAGTGAACATGCGACCACCAAACTAAGGCACGGCTGAGATGATGAACTGGCTGTTCACCGACATGGACGCCTACTTTGCCTCGGTCGAGCAGCATCTGCGGCCCGAGCTGCGCGGCCGGCCGGTGGGGGTGATTCCGGTCGAAACGGACAGCACCTGCATCATCGCCGCCAGTTACGACGCCAAACGGCATGGGGTGAAAACGGGAACCGGCGTCCGCGACGCGCGGCGGATGTGCCCCGGCATCAAGCTCGTGAAAGCGCAGCCGAGCGTCTACGTCGAGAAACATCACGAGCTGCTGCGCAGCGTCGATCAAATCGCGCAAGTCGAGAAGGTCTACTCTATTGACGAGTGGTCAGTCCAATTACGCGGCCCGCAACGCGAATCGACGTCGGCGCGGCAGTTGGCCGAAGAGGTGAAGCGCAAGATACTAAAAGACTTCGGGCCCTGGCTGAGTTGCTCGATCGGCGTCGCGCCGACGCGGTTACTCGCCAAGATTGCCAGCGGTCTCGGTAAGCCCAACGGGCTGACGGTCCTCTCGACCGACGACCTGCCGGCGCGTTTGGAACATCTTAAGCTGACCGACCTGTGCGGCATCAGCAGCGGCATGCTCGCCCGCTTGCAATCGCATGGCGTCCACACGGTCCGCCAACTGTGGGAGACCGACCAGCGCGAAGCGACCCGGATTTGGGGTTCCGTTTCCGGCGGCCAATGGTGGGCCGGCTTTCATGGAATCGACCTGCCGGAGGTCGCGACGCGGCGAAGTTCGATGAGCCACGGCAACGTCCTGGCGCCCGAGTTCCGTACCGAAGAGGGGGCGCAGCTCATTCTCTCGCGGCTCATTTGCAAACTCGGCCAGCGACTTCGCCGGCATGGCTACGTCGCTCAAACGTTGCGAGTTTCCCTCCGCGACGAGCGGGGCGGGCGGTACGGCGACGAGATCGGCGTCCCGCTGGTGAACGACACGGCGACGCTACTCCACCAATTTTTCAAGCTCTGGGAACGCCGCCGCCCAAACGGCCAAGCAATCAAAAAAGTCGACCTCGTCGTCGGCGGACTGAAGCTGGCTACCGAGGTGTCGCGGCCGCTGATCGAGGAGTTCGACAAACTCGCACGAGCGTCAAAGGCGGTCGACGCGATCAACCTGCGGTGGGGAGCGTCGAAGGTCTATTTCGCCCCGATGCACAACTGCCGGCAGGCGATGGAGAACAAGATTGCGTTTGGACGGATACCGGATGCGAGCGATTGAGAGATGACGCCGGTGGGAATCGACGCTGGGTGCCATGCTCTCGCCCCCATGCGTGAGCATGCCGCCTCTGCACAGACACTCCGGCGTAGTCCAACATGTCGACGCTCCGCGACGACATGCCACCTATCAAGCCATCAACCTACCACTCCAATCTGTGCCAACCACCTGTAATGTCTGCTGGACTTGCGAGCCTACGAAGGACATAGATGAAGGGCGGGAATTGTTTATCTAGTGCTTCGACGCGATTGTTGATATCGCGAAATCTTTTGTCAGCCTTGCGCGACCTCGATCGGATGACCATATAAACGATCCACAACGCGAGCATGGCGATAGAGATCAGCCAAAGGCGAGCCAGCAGGGAAATTAGTGCTATCCCGAACAGCAAAAACCCCCAATAAGATGGCGTCGTTTTGTGAACGAAGTAAGCATAATCCTCGGCGCCAACGCACTCTCGTACCCGATCGTTGAGTTTGTCTTCGACGAGTTGGTGGATTTTGAGAGCATAGATTCCCGGTGCAACTGCAATCACATCCTCTTCAGATGTAATCTGCTTCTCGCTGCTAACGAAATCTTCAATGCCACCAGCGATGAGGCGTCCCGATGGGGATTCAATTAGGAACTCGCGTTCCACAGGCGAGTAAAGGCTAAGGCAATCTGAACTCGGCTGCTCATCTACGTAGACGTCAGTTAGATGACCGCCGTCACCACCAGTTTCGACAAAGAAAAGCCGAGCTGCTTTTGCTTCTGATTCGAGGGCCGCTTGGAAATCGGCGTACTTCGCGCCGCTGAGATCATGGCGTTCGCGGGTCGGATCCCACACGCCAATCGTGGCGATATCTGTCCCGATATCAATTCGCTTGGGCATGCTAATTGATGTCAAGCAGGCTTGACGGCACGACGCAGCTGGTCACAAAACTTTGTGACCAACGTGACCGCATTTCTCGCCAGAAAAGCGAGTAAGAATACGGCATAGTCGGGGCGACAGGATTCGAACCTGCGACCTCCTGGTCCCAAACCAGGCGCTCTAGCCAAGCTGAGCTACGCCCCGCGGCGTTGGGCGGAACCTAGCTGAACCAGGCCCGCGAATGGCAATCCCGTATGGTAGCCGGGAGGGCGGGGGAGGGCAACGGAGGGTGCGGGCCGCGAATTGCGGGCGAGCCGCATTACCGCCGGTTTGAAGAACCGGCGGCTAAAAACAAAAAAAGCGGGGGCGAATTGCTTCGCCCCCGCTTTTGATTTTGGGGAAATCGTCGAACTCTGGCCGGCGTCTAGAACGTGCCGGTTTGCTGCGACGCCGCCTGTTGGCTCAGGCTCGACCGCAGGCGATCGAACTCTTCGTGGCTGGCGAAGTGGATCGTGAACTTGCCGCGGCCCTTGGCCGACTGCTTGATCTCGACCTTCGTCCCCAGCGACAACGACAGCTGTTCTTCCATCTCGCGGATGTGCTGCCCAGGTTGCAGCGGCGACGGGCGGCTGTTGCCTTCGGCGTCGACAATCGACAGCGGCTCGCCATCGGTGCGACGGATGTGTTCCGAGACCGCTTGCTCGACGGCGCGAACCGACAGCGATTCCTTTTGAATGCGGCGAGCAAATTCCATCTGCTCGTGCTCGTCGCCCAGCGGCAACAAGGCGCGGGCGTGGCCGGCGGTCAGATCGCCGCGGGTGATCATCCCCTTCAGCTCTTCCGGCAGTTCCAACAAGCGGAGCAAGTTGGCGACCGTCGAGCGATCGATGCTCACGCGGGTGGCGACCTCTTCCTGCGTGCAACCGTACTGATCCATGTACCGCTTGAACGACGCGGCCTTTTCAATCGGGTTGAGGTCTTTGCGCTGGACGTTCTCGACCAAGGCCAGCTCGGCCATCTGCTGATCGGTGACGTCGCGGATCTGCACCGGCACCCGTTCCCAACCGGCCATCTGGGCGGCCCGCAAACGGCGCTCGCCGGCAATCAACTGAAAGCGTCCCTCGAATGGACGGACGACAATCGGCTGCAGAAAACCATGGGTGCGGATGCTATCGCACAGGTCCGCGATCTCGGCTTCGTCGAAGCTCGTCCGCGGCTGGTAAGGATTGCGATCGATCGTGACGAGCCCGAGCCACTGCTGGCCATCGGCCGAGCGAGTGACGTTCTCGTCGGTGCTAGCACTCGACTGATAGCTGTTTTGGTCGAACGACTGTTGACCATCTTCTGATTCGTAGAGCTGGACTTCCGACTGGCCGTCCTGCGATTGAGCTTCGAAGCTGCGGCCCAGCAGCGCTTCCAACCCCCGGCCCAAACGACGTTCCTTAGACACGCTCCAATACCTCCTGACAGAGTTCCACGTAGGCGCGAGCCCCCCGCGAACGCGGGGCGTAGTCGATGACCGACCGTCCGTGGCTCGGGGCCTCGGACACCGCAGCATCTCGTGGAATCACGGTTGAAAAGACGATTCCCCCGAAGAAGTCCCGCACCTCGCGATCGACTTCGGCGGTAAGCTCCAAAGTCGCGTCGTACATGGTGAGGAGAATTCCTCCAAATTCTAATCGGCTGTTCGACCGCCCCATCACTTGTTTGATTACCTCAATCATTTGGGTGAGCCCCTCCATCGCGAAATACTCGCACTGGATCGGCATGAGGACTTCGCTAGCACTGGCGAGCGCGGTGCGGGTGAGGGCGCCGACCGAGGGAGGGCAATCGATCAGCACCGAGTCGAACGAGCCAAGGCTGCCCGAGAGGTGGGTTGCTAGCATCAGCGAGCGGGAGTCGGACGAGTTCGCCAAGGCGTCGACGTCTTCAAAACTGCGGGCGCCCGGCAGCAGCGAAAGGTTCGGCAGGTAGGTCTCGCGGAACGATTCCCGCAGTGGGCGCGAGTCGACCAGGGCGTGGCGAGCGTCCGGAATCAGTCCCAATCCGGTGGTGGCGTTGCACTGCGGGTCGAGGTCGACCAGCAACGTCCGGTCGCCCGACATCGCGATCGCGCACGCCAGGTTGAGGGCGGTCGTCGTTTTGCCGACGCCCCCCTTCTGGTTCGCGATGCAGATAACGCGGGGCATGGGCGGAGGGTTCAGGCGTTGGGGTTCAGGGTTCAGGCGGGAGGAGTCAGGGCGTAGCATCCTAAGCGAGCCGCGGGGTTCATCCCCGCGGTCCGCAGCGCAATCCCGCACAATTCCACGATTTTGCCGGCAGGATTGTAGGAGCGGCAACGGTCGCCGCAACGGCAGTTAATTGCCGATGGCGATTGCGGTATAGGGTGATAGCAGAGGGTCCAGGCGTCTCTGCTGTGCGCCCGCCTGAAGCAGCCGTTCAATTCGGAACCGCTCGAATGAGTAAGTTCGACTCCCCAACCGCTATCGAGATTGTGCTCCCAACCGCTTGCGATCGGAGCGGCGACTCTCGCTTGGACCAACCAAGTCCGTGCGAGTCCGCCTTCGATGTCGCCAGCTACTGGGTCACGGCGATCCTCGGCGTGTCGGTGGCCGGAGCAGGGTATGGCCTTCCCATCTTCTTGGTGGGCGCCGTGTTCGGATTCGCCATTGCGGGTTTCTTCTCGGTGGCGCTGGTCGTCCCCTTCGCCATGGCCGTCCGCGCGGTCTGCGGAACTTGGCGTCACCCCCTGGCGGCACCCTGCTTCGGCGGGCTGGTGGGCTTCGCCTCGTTCGTCGCGTGCGGGCGTGTCACTATCGTGCATCCCGCCGATTGGCTCGGCTTCGTCCTGGGGCCGCTGTTCGCTTCCTTCGTGGGGCAGGCGGGTGCGTATATCGCCACCCGTGGCGAGCTGATCGAAATGATCTTGGACCGGCGGCGCCGTCCCGCGGCCCCTTGGCGATTCTCGATCAGGTCGGCGCTCATCGGCACGGCAAGCTTGGCGATCACGCTCACGCTGCTGCAGTGGCGACGACCGCTCGATCTTCGCGACCTGACCTTCGTCGCTATTTGGCTTCCCTATCAGGCGGGGACGCTCTGCCTGTTCGCGCGGTGGGGAGAACGAGCGGCGGAAAGGATAGCACAGATCCGAGCCGTTTCACGTGAAACGGGCGGCTATGCGATTCTGGCTCGCGAAGCTCGAAGCTGAGTTGGCGGCGTCCCTCTGCTGGCCGCTTGCAGCGAGAGCTGCGTTTCACGTGAAACATTGGCGAAGTTGGGAACCTTCGCCATTATGACGGATGTTTCACGTGAAACGTTCTGGCGGGGGCGTGCCCCCGAAGACCGAGGGGATGAACCCCTCGGCTCGCAGTTGGAATTGGCGTCGCAGGCAGGGCGGCTACTCCAGCGGGTTGATCACCAACCCGCTCAGCAGCTTCGGGAAGAAAAACGTGCTCTTCGCCGGCATCCGTTCGCCGGCGTTCGAGATCGCCTGGATGTCCTCGACCGTCGCCGGCATCACCAGGGCGGCGAGTTCGAACCGCCCGCCGCTCCCCTCTTGGCCGGTCAGATCGCGCCCCGCGGCGTCCCCCTCGCGGAGTCCGACCGGCACCTCGTCGAGCGTCCGCACGTATTTGGGTGCAGGCAGGCGAGCCGCGGGGTTCATCCCCGCGGTCAGCAGGTCATCCACCAATAGCCGGTGCAAAATGCTTACCCCCAGTCCCTGCCATTCCTCGCAGTGGTCGCCGGCGATCTCCGCCATCCGCAGCCGCCCGGCGTCGGTAATCCGGGCCAAGGTCCACTGATTGTCCTCGGCCGTGTAGAGCCCGAGCGTCCCCTGGTCACCCTCGAGTTCGATCTCCTCCCACAGGCCGATCGCCCGTTCGGGACCGTTGCCGGCCGGTTCCGTTTCGAACGCCTCGCCCAGCTTTGCCTTGAGTTGCTCGGCGGTCATCGCCGGCAGGCCGCGAAAGAGTCGGTGCGTCGGCAGGACGAGCATTCCCTCGTCGCTCATCGAGACGCACATCATCAACACGAAGTTGGCGGGATGCTCGGAGGGCAGCTCTTCGCCGCGCGCTTGGAACTCCGCCGCCAAGTCGTCGCGGAGGTTGAGGGCCGTCTCGTAACGATGGTGCCCATCGGCAATATACGCCGGCTTGCCTGCTAGCACCGCGGAGACTTGGTTGATCACCGAGATGTCGGTCACTGGCCAAACGCGGTGAATCGTGCCGAGGTGGTCGGTCGCCACCAGCGGCGTCTGCCCGATGATCGCGACTTCGAGGATGTTTTGGGCTTCGTTCTCTGGATCGGGGTAGAGGCCAAAGATCTGGCTGAGATTGGCGCGGCACATTTTCCAAAGCTTAAAACGGTCGGCCTTGGCGCCGCCGTGCGTCTCTTCGTGTGGGTGGATGTTCCCCTCGCCGAACCGCTCGAGCCGCGTCCGGCACATGAACCCACGGCGGGTGAACGTCTGGCCGCGTTCGACGAACTCTTGATGGTAGACGTAAATCGCCGGGTCGCCCTCGGTGAAGAGCACCCCCTCGCGGAGCCAGTTGCGGAGGAACCGCGCTGCACGGGTGTAGCGGTTGCCGAGCTCGTCGTCGCCCGGCTCGTCGCGATTGAGGATCAGCCGGACGACGTTCGCCGGGTGCTTCTTGTAGAGCTCGTCCTGCAGGGCGGGATCGATGACGTCGTACGGCGGGGCGATCACGTCCGAAAGCGAACCGACGTGGCCGAGATCGTAGCGGATGCCGCGGAAGGCGGAGATGGCGGGCATGGGGTCTTCTGCAGGGGGCGAACGGACGGAGGGGAATCCGTCCAGTTTACGCCGCCAGGGAGCGATGCGGAACCAGCCGCCCTGGCGCGGGGATACCCGCTGCGGAATTGATCACTCACTCGCTCTCGCCCGTAAGCCCGGCCCAGGTAATGCCCACGCCAATCGCCACCAGGAAAAATCCGCCCCGAGGAATCCGCTCGCCGGAGTTGAACTTCGAGACCAGGATGATGACTCCCAAGACGGCGATCGGCGGCCCCATGAGCAGCTTGCGAGCACGGGAGTGCCACATCCGCATCACGATGTTTTGCTGCGGAGCCTGAACGGGGGCAGGCGTCTTTGGGCGGAACGCACTTGCCGGCCGCGACGTCGCCTCGACCGGTTCCAGCTCTAGATCAGCGAGCGGCTTGTCGACGTCGTCCCAGAAACTGTCGTCCTGCTTCGGTTTGGGCTTCGGCGCCTCCACGCGAGTCGGCGTAGCGACGGCGGCAACCGGTTTGGGTGCAGCCGGCTTAGCGGGGGCGGCGACGCGCGCCGCAGGGGCTACCGCTCGCGCGGCCGGCTGCGGCGCCGCTGGCTTGGCTGCCGATGCGGTGGCGACCGCGGGCTTGGGCTTCGCTTCCGCAGAGGCTCCGCCAACGCGGAACTTCTTCCCGCATTTGCAATTCGCCACCTGCCCCGCGGCGGTCGCCGGGAGGTTATATTTCTTCTCACAGCCAGGACAAGTGACCGACGGCATGGCGGGCGCTCCAAAAACAGGAAGCCATCCTCCGTGAACGAAACTCCAGGGCCTCGGTTCTCTGTTCACGGCGCCGACTACGGTTCGCTTCAGCGACAAAACGGATCGCGAGCTTCGATACTACGCCGGGGGCTGGGCGGTCTCAATAGAAGTTTGCCGAATTCGGACGAGATCAGCGCCGGGGCAGGTAGGCCGACTTGCCGGTTAGGGCTTTTCAACCAGCATTTGCAGCGACACCGAACTGGGGTGGCTGTGCACTCTGGACCCTTCTTATCCGCCGAGCCGCCTGCCAAGAAGCCCCCGCGGGCGTATACTTGATGAGTGACACTGGTGCAGTCACTATGTAGCCAATGCACCCAAACAAGCACATCCGCGAAGCGTTGAAGTACGCCGAGGAGCGTGGGTGGCGCGTCGTCATGTCGAATGGACACGCCCACTGCCGAATCTACTGTGGATTTGGCCACCACGAGTGCCAGATGTCAGTCTGGTCAACGCCTCGCAATCCTGAGAATCACGCGAAGGACATTCGTCGGATCATCGATGCCTGTCCGGGAGCAGCAAGCCATGAATCCTGAGTTCTATCTAATTCTCGTTGCCGAGGAGTTCACCGACGAGTTGGCTGACTCGGTCTACGAAGCCGGGTTCGACGACTCCACCCTGATGATGCGGAGCGGTAAAGCAGCGATCTGGGTCCGCCATCGACCTGGCGAACTTAAGCAGGTCGTGCGTGAGGCGTTACGGCAAGCGAACGTAGGCGGACTGCGCGTCTCGCATGTCGAGATGGAGAGCGAGGTGTTTGCATAGCCAGAAACGTCGGGCCCTCGCTCCTTCAAATTGTTTATCAACGAAAAAGGCCGCCGACTTGCGTCGGCGGCCTTTCGTGTTTCTCGCAGTCTCGCCAGTGCTCCCGGCTGGAATTGAACCAGCGACGCACGGCTTATAAGGCCGTCGCTCTCACCACTGAGCTACGGGAGCAGGGATGAACCCGCTCCCGCGTATGATCAGCGTTTGGCGTTGGCAATTCGGCATGACGACTTAGTACCGGTAGTACTCAGGCTTGTACGGCCCTTCGACCGGGATGCCGAGGTACTCGGCTTGCTTCGCGGTCAGCTTCGTCAGCTGCACGCCGAGCTTGCCGAGGTGGAGGCGAGCGACTTCCTCGTCGAGCTTCTTCGGCAGCACGTGGACGCCCAGCGGGTAGTCCTTCGTGTGTTGCCACAGGGCGAGTTGGGCCAGCACCTGGTTGGTGAAGCTCGCGCTCATCACGAACGACGGGTGGCCGGTGGCGCAGCCGAGGTTCACGAGGCGGCCTTCGGCCAGGATGATGATCGAGCGACCGGTGCTCTTCAGGGTGTACTTGTCGACGGCGCCGACATCGGCCGGCTTGATCCGTTCCTTCGTCCCGCGGCCAGCCTTCACTTCGCCGTTGAGCCAGGCCATGTCGATCTCGAGATCGAAGTGGCCAATGTTGCACACGATGGCGTCGTTCTTCATCTTCGACATGTGCTCGCCGGTGATGATGTCACGGCAGCCGGTGGTCGTCACGAAGATGTCGCCCTGCGGAGCGGCCTCTTCCATGGTGACGACTTGGTAGCCTTCCATCGCTGCTTGCAGCGCGATGATCGGATCGATTTCGGTGATCAGCACGCGGGCGCCGAGGCCGCGGAGCGATTGAGCCGAGCCCTTGCCGACGTCGCCATAGCCGGCGACGACGCAGATCTTGCCGGCAACCATCACGTCGGTCGCCCGCTTGATACCGTCGGCCAGCGACTCGCGGCAGCCGTACAGGTTGTCGAACTTGCTCTTCGTGCACGAGTCGTTGACGTTGATCGCGGGGACCTTCAGCTCGCCGCGCTCGTGCATCTGGTAGAGGCGATGGACGCCCGTGGTCGTCTCTTCGCTCAGTCCGCGGATCTCGCCGAGCATCTCGGGGAAGCGGTTGTGAACCATGGCGGTCAGGTCGCCGCCGTCGTCGAGGATCAGGTTCATCGGCTTGCCGCTGGGGAAGAACAGCGTCTGCTCGATGCACCAATCAAACTCTTCTTCGGTCATGCCCTTCCAGGCGTAGACGGCGAAGCCAGCCTTCGCGATCGCACAGGCGGCGTGGTCCTGGGTGCTGAAAATATTGCAGCTCGACCAGGTGACCTCGGCGCCCAGCTCGGCCAGCGTCTCGATGAGGACGGCCGTCTGGATCGTCATGTGGAGGCAACCGGCAATGCGGGCGCCGGCGAGCGGCTTCGACTTGCCGTACTTTTCACGCAGAGCCATCAGGCCCGGCATTTCGTTCTGAGCGAGTTCGATCTCTTGGCGGCCCCACTTGGCAAGCTTTTCAAACTGCTCGGGGGAACAATCCAGCACCTTGTACGGCAGACGTTCGGCGGCAACCTGGGACACGATGAACTCACTCCTGTGAAAGTCTCTAATGGCCGTCGGCAATGGGCGGACGGCTCGGCATGGCGGGCGTGAACATCAGTTCACTGTCGCCGCCATTCCAGGGCGGCGAGGCGTGACGACATATAGGTATAGAGTCTACCGGCAGAGCGGGGCTGCGGCTAGCGTCTGGCGGAAGGGCTTCCCGAGACGAAAGCGTCAGCGATCAGAGGCGCCCAAGGACGCAAAAGCTTCACTCGCCGCCGCCACGAAATCCCGCACCTTCACGGGATCCTTCTTCCCCGGCGCCGATTCCACTCCGCTGGCAACGTCGACCGCGGCCGGCCGTACGATGCGAATTGCCTCGGCGACATTGTCAGGGGTGAGCCCGCCGGCGAGGATCAGCCCAGCGCGAGAATCTAACCGGAGTTCGTATCCATGGAGGGAATGCCAATCAGCCTTGGCACCGGTTCCGCCATACTCTCCCGGCACAGCTGCGTCGACAAGCATTGCTTCCAAGGCCCAACCAATCTCCGACGTGAAATGCAGGAAGTCGCGTATCAGCAGTCCGACGGGATCGGTTTCGTCGCGACTCAAACGTCGGACGGGTATGATGCCCATGTCAGCGATTGGCTTAAGCATCTCCGGTGTTTCATCGCCATGGATCTGGGTGTACGAAAGACTAGCCTCATTCCAAGCGTGCGCCATTTCCTCAGTGGAGTGATTCACGAAGACCCCAACCCGGACGACCTCTGTCGCTGCCGCAATCTTCCTCGCGACATCAAGCTCAACGCACCGCGGGCTCTTCTTGTAAAAGTTGAGCCCCAGCGCATCGGCGCCAGCATCGACCGCGGCGATGGCGTCTTCAACGTTCGTGATGCCGCAGATCTTGATGCGAAACATGTTGGTCGTCAGTGGTCAGTGGTCCGTCGTCAGTTGAGCGCGAGCGTTACTCTATTATTCAGTGAGCGACACGACGCTGCTATCACTCGCCCCCGCGGACTCCACCTTGTTTCAGCAGCCGCTACGATCCGCCGAATCTTCCTAGCAGGCAAACTTCCGCTATCACTTGAAGCCAGCTTACTCCGGGCGCCGATCCAATGCCACGGAAGGTTAACTTCACAGGATGGACCGTCGCCGACGCCGGCCGGTTCGAGATCGCTCGCCCCGATCTCGCCCGCCGCGAAGCGACGTAGCGATAGGATGCACGGATGACTCAGCAATCGACCAACGGTGAGCGGCGCCCTTTTCTCTCGGCGCCCAACCCCAAACGTTACTTCGCCGCCGCCGCCATCGAGGAGGCCCGGCAGCGAATTGTACGCGCCATCGCGCGGAACGAGGGGCCTGCCATTTTGGTCGGCGGCGCGGGAACCGGCAAATCGCTCCTGTTGGCGGTGCTCGCCGAGCAGTTCGCGCCTCGCGTGGCGGTCGTCACGCTGGCAGGCGCCCAGCTCTGTACCCGGCGCGCCCTGCTGCAGCTCATCCTCTGTGAACTCGGCCTCCCTTATCGCGGCATGGACGAAGGCGAGCTCCGGCTATCGATTCAACAGCACCTCCGCGGGAAAGAGGGCCCGCGACGCTTGGTCCTGTTGGTCGACGAAGCCGACGCCCTGCCCGTCCGCCTGCTGGAAGAGCTGCGCGTGCTGACCAACCTGGCGGCCGAGGGCCTGCCGCTCGTCAGCCTGGTGCTCGCCGGCGGCTCGATGCTGGAAGAGCGGTTCGCAGAACCGGCGCTCGAGAAGTTCAGCCAGCGGATTGCCGCTCGCTGCTACCTCGCGCCGCTCGGCCGCGAAGAGACGCTGCAGTATGTTCGCGCTCAAGTGGCCGCCGTGGGATTGAAGCCTGAACGGCTCTTCTCGGCCGACGCCCTCGAAGCGATCTACGCAGCGACCGACGGCGTGCCGCGGGTCATCAACCAGCTCGGCGATCAGCTGGCATGGATGGCCGAAGAGTCGGGTTGCACGCCGCTGGACGGAGCGATCGTCCAGCAAGCCTGGTCGGACCTGCAACAGTTGCCCGCTCCGTGGAACAGCCACGGCGCCGCGGCCGCAGGTTCGCCGCTGGAAAGCTCCGTCATCGAGTTCGGCGAACTCGATGCGATGGGCGACTCGTTCGGCAGCTACGACGATGGCTCCGAGCTAGCCGATGAAGAAGAGCTGGACGACGACATGCCGGCGTCGATTCCAATGGCCTCGGTGCGGCAAGCCCGCCACATCCTGGAAGTCGACCCACTCGACGTAACGCTCGACGCCGCCGAGATGCTGATCGACAGCTACGATCACTTCCAGGAATTCGGCCGTCTCGAACTCCGCGCCGCCGATCCGCCGCTGTTCCCCGCCGAGGAACCGGAGAAGCCTGCCGCGACGAATCCGTTCGACGAGCCATTCGAAGAAGAAGAGATCGTGCTCGATCCTTACTCGGCATTCGAGTCGGAACTGCTGCGGTCGGCGCCCCACGTGATCAACCGCCTCGACCGCGCGTTCGCCAGCGAACTCCACCGCTGCGTCCAAGCCGCGACGGGCAAACCGGCGGCGCCCGCCAAACCGACCGCAGCCGCCGCCCCGGCGCCGGCAGCCAGCGCGACCGCGGTGCTCGAGCGTCTCGAACAGCCCGTGCGGATCCACGAAACCCGACCCGCCGCGCCATCCCTTGGCGCTAAGCCGAAAGCGAGCGAAAGCGACCTGCTGATCGTCGAAGACGACGACGCTTCGACCGCGGCCGTTGTGCAAGGCCGGCAGTTTCGCCGGTTGTTCAGCAACCTCGAATCGGCTTCGAAGTCGCACTTGGCCTAAGTTTGCTCAACGCTCGTACTCAACAAACTCCGAGAGCGGCACTTCGTAAATCCGCCCCGCCGCCTCGGCGCCGATGAGCAGCGTGTCGTCGTCCGCGAAGCAAACTGCTTCCACGTCGTCGTCATTCTCAAACGATAGCCGCTTCACCGGCCCGCTCAGCGGCTTTTCGGGATCGGTCACGTCGAAGAGCCACAGATCTTCGTAGGTGTTGATCACGATCCGCTTGCCATCCGGCGTCGCATCGGCGCCGGTCGCTTGGCCGAGGACGTCGAAGGTGTCGATCAGCTGCGCCGTTTGCACCTCTTCGTTTGAATCAGGATCGAGCCGATAGAGGTTCGTCCGCGTATCGCTGCGATGCTTCGAGCAGAGATAAATCTGCCCGCCGATCGTGAAGATCGCCTCGCAGTCGTAGTTGAAGTCGTCCTTCGGCGCCGGGAATTCCTTCTGCCCCGGATAACGGAAGAAGAGCTTTTTCACAAACGTGGTCCGCTCCGCCAGTGGCGCTGGTTCGGGAATAACGTACAGCACCAGGTCGCGGCGATCGTTCCGGTTGTTTCCCGTATCGGCGACGATCACCCGTCCGCGATCATCAACGGCAATATCCTCCCAATCGACGTTGATGGCCCCCGCGATCGCGACGCCGGGCGTCTCCGGCTCGCGTTCGCTCTTCGCAACCTTGCCGTTCCGCTGCACGGGGTAAATCCGCGGCTCGTCGCCCGAGTCGTTGTGCATCCAAAACGTCTCGGGCCAGTTCCGGCTTTTGACGATCCCCGAGTGCTCCTTGGCGGGGCCGTCGCCGAGCCGCTTCCCTTTGCCGAGGTCGAATGACTTCGTGGTAGAGACGGCGTCGGCGCCGTGACAGATCGATTCGACGCTGCGAGTCGTGACGATCGCAACGGCGCACGTCAGTCCCAGCACAGCGGGCAAAAGGGGCGACCGAACCATGCATCGTCTCCAGTTGAGAATCGTCGGGCGGCAAGTTTCGCGAGCGCGAACCTCAATATTGCGTCGCGAGCGGCCCAGCATGGCGTCTCGCCGCCCAGCAAACCAGCACCGTTTGCGGAGCAGGAAGCGGACAAAGGCGTCGCCGGCCTTCACCAGACCTTCACGCCGCCGGCCCGCCGGCGCCATGTTGCCGACGCCGGCGCAACCGAATAGGCTAAAGGACTTCGGTCCGGTAGCTCAGCGGTTAGAGCAGGGGACTCATAATCCCTTGGTCCTAGGTTCGAATCCTAGCCGGACTATTTTTCTTCGCGAGCCGGAAACGCACTCGGTCGGCAACACACGCGCACGCTACACGCCCTCTTCACACGACGCTCATCTGCCTCCCGTACCATCGGGGGCATGTTGAAGCTCAAAGACTCTCGCGCCGCGCGGTACTGGTCCCCTCCCCCGGAGTTCGCCTACCTGGGCGAGATGACGGACGAGGACTTCACGCTCGGTTTTCGTTACCGCGAGATTGCGAGCGGCACGCCAGTCGAGCCAACCCGCCGCGTCGTCGCCGCAGTCTACTACATCGATGTGAGCAATCGGATCGTGCGCATTCACGATCCGATCTTCAACCGCCCTGGTTACGTCCACCAGTGCTTCGGCGTTTGCCAACGGTCGAAAGCGCCGGCATGGCATGCGGTGCAACTGACGTTTCCTGACGCCAAGATGGCCCTGCGCTCGTGGATTCAAGGAAAAGACAACAGGCCAGATGGAGATCCGCTCTTCCCCCATGTGGAAGGGCTGCTGCCAACCTCCACTGAGTACTAGCGGCCGTGTGGAGCCGGCTTCGACGGCATCGGCCGCTCGAAAATCAGCCGCCGCATCGAACTTCTCCCCTGCTGTGGTAACCTGTGGGCTGCCGACGATTTCGTCTTCCAGCCGACTCCGGTTTACCAGCGTCATGCTTCGTAGCCACACTCTTCGCGCTATCGCGATCATCGCGACCGTGCTCGCCGCGCCTGGCGCCTTCGCCTACACGCTTCCCGGTCCCTACCCCTGGGGAACAGACGGAACCGTCTACTACGAAAAGTGGGGCGACATCTTCACCCCCGGTTCCACCGCGGGAACGCTCACCTGGAGCATCATGCCCGATGGCACGACGATCCACCCGGCGTTCAACGATCCGACGTTTAGCGGCACGAGCAGCTTAAACGCGATCATGACCAACCTCGGTTATGACCAGGCGCTCGCCGCCATCGAGCGCTGCTTCGGTCGTTGGTCGGCGGCCGCCAACGTCACCTTCGTGCGCGTCGTCGATTCCGGGGCGCCCTTCTGCGATCCATCAGCGATGCCGCCCAATACGGGCAACATTCGTCTCGGCGCGTTCTGGAACAGCGATCCGTACCTCGGCGGCGTCGGCTATGGCGTCTCACCGTTCGGCAATCCGCTCGACGGCGACGTGCTGCTCAACGCAAACAACACCTTTTACTTTGACAACGGCGCCGAGGGGGAGTTGATCGACATTTACAACGATTTCGAAAGCCTTTTGATGCACGAGATTGGCCACGCGCTCGGTCTTGGTCACTCTGACCAACCTGCTGTGATGTCGGCCGACCCGCAATACTTCCAGTACGTCAATCGCGAGCTCGATCCCGACGACATCGCCGGCATCCAGTTTCTGTATGGGCCGGCGCTGCGAGCCGATTTTGACCAGAACCACATCGTGAACGCTGCGGATCTCGTCGTTTGGAAGAGCGGCTTCGGCGCGACAAGCGGCGTGACGCCACTCACAGGCGACGCCAATCGCGACGGCCGCGTCGACGGGGCCGACTTTCTCATTTGGCAACGAGAAGTTGACAACTCCGCCGTCAGCCCGACGACGAGCGTTCCCGAACCTTCGACGGTGACGCTACTCGCAGCGAGCTCCCTAGGGCTACTCGCAGCGAGCCGTCGACCTAGCGTTTGATAGAGAATCGATCAAAAAATGGACAGGATCAGAGGATTTCACAGATCGACAGGATTGAAGGCTGATTAGACCGATCTCATCCGCCCAGCGCCTGCCGCTTCACAGCAACTGACAACGGACCACTGACAATTGATAATTCAAAAATCCAGTCGATCCACTTAATCCTGTTATCCTGTCAATCAATCAATTGACAGCGTCACAGCCAACAGGCTCCACCTGTCAAACGTGCTCAATAAACGTCCCGCACTTCGGGCACTTCGCGAACCACATTGGCACCGACTGTCCGCACTTGCACCGAATGTGGTGCCGCACGACCGACGAACCAAGATGGCTGCCGCTCGCGCTCGGGTTGTGATCGTCGGAAACCGCATCGAACACCGATGAATCGGTATTCAGCGGGACGCGTCCTTTCTCCTCGCGGCAGGCCTGCGTGAACGCTTTTTGCACCTCCGTTGTGTTGAGCGCCTCGGGAACACGGACGACGACCTGTCCTTCGCAGTAGGGGCAAATCCCCTTCTTGCCAGCGTACTTATCCTTGACGCTGAAGTGGTGCCCATTGGGGCAGTTGACGGGGATACCCATCGAAGCGTCTCCTCATCAGACAAGTGGAGCTTCGCCATGCCGCAATCTTGCGGGTGACGCTGGTTCGACGCCGACGGCCCACGTCGGCGTCGTGCACTCCTCTTCCGCGTTCCGAGCGAGCGTACTTGCAGCGCCGTTTCCCGTGGGCAAACGGCGTTCATCGATGAGATCGTTCTTAAGAGTTGGGTCGCCGAGACGCTGCGTAGCCACAAACTAGCATCTCTCGCGTCCTCTATTGCTGATTCTTAATCCTGCGCGAGGCGCTGTCAAACATTCCCCCCGAAAGAGGCATCTCGGGGGAATCAAGTCGAAACTACGCTGGTTTGGCGGGCGGGGCGCTCGTGGGCATGTTCACCCGAATGTCGTGCGGCTGGAACGCCCCCTTCACCTGAATCGCCTTACGACCTTTCAGCTGCCCCGGCGAGGCGACGAACTTCGGTTTCCCTTCCACGTACACCACCAACGGCTCATGCACGTCTTTCTCGCTCGCGATGATGTCGCCGACGCGCAGGTCGAGCATGTCGGCCGTGGAGATCCGCGTCGAGGCGAGTTCGACGACCACCTCGACTGGGGCCTCGGCGATGCGGGTGCCGATCCGCTGCATCGACTCCGCCGTCGCCGGCTTCTTCGCGTAGCTGACCCAGTTGTTCGAGCTGAGTTTGCCGCTTACCCGTTCGATCGAGTTGAAGGGGATGCACAAGTTCATCATCCCGCGCATTTCGCCGACCGTCAGCTCGAAGCTGACGAGCACGATGACTTCGTTCGCCGGAATGATTTGCACGAGTTGCGGATTGCTTTCGACGCGATCAACCGAAAGCTGTAGCGGAAGCACGTTCTCCCAGGCGTTCTGCATCTCGTTGAGGAACAGACTCGTAATCCGCGAGACGAGCCGCAGTTCGATTTCGGTCAGCGGCCGCCGTGCGGGCGGATTCGACGAAATGCTGCCGCCGAGCAAGCGGTCGATCATCGGGAACAGAATCGACGGGTTGATGTCGAGAATCAGCTGCCCTTCGAGCGGCGTCGCCGTGATCAGGTTGAAGCAGGTCGGATTCTCAAGGCTGAACACGAACTCGCTGAAGGTCAGCTGATCGACGCTCGTGAGCTTCACTTCGACCATCGTCCGCAACAAGGCGGAAAGCGCGGCGCCGAAATTTCGGCCAAACCCTTCGTGCATCGTCTGCAACGAGCGCATTTGCTCCTTGCCGACGCGCTCGGGGCGCTTGAAGTCGTAGACGCTCACCTTCTCGCGAGGACGCTGCACGGCAGGCGCCGCGGCGGGCATGGGGCGCACTTCCTCGCCGCCGTCGATGGCGTTGAGCAGGTTTTCGACTTCGGCTTGGCTTAGGACGTCGCTCATCACGCACTCCGTTGCGTTTTACTCACACTGCTCGGTTTTGTTCGTGTGCCACTGGCATCCTGCCAGTGCTGAAGCGGGTACCCGCTCGACACTTCTCACTGGCGGCACGCCAGTGGCACACTCCTGAAATCCGGCACTATCCTCTCACTTGGCCCGTTCCATGGACCACGTACTTATAGCTCGTCAGCTCATCGACGCCGCACGGTCCGCGGGCGTGGAACTTGTCGGTGCTAATGCCGATCTCCGCCCCCAGCCCAAATTCGCCGCCGTCGTTGAACCGCGTGCTCGCGTTGATCATCACCGCCGCGCTGTCGACCGCCGCTGCGAACCGCTCCGACGCGGCCAAATCGTTCGTCACGATCGCGTCGGTATGGTGCGAGCCGTAGCGGTTGATGTGCGTGATCGCCTCGTCGAGCGAACCGACGACGCAGGCTGAAATGATCGGTCCTAAGAACTCTGCTTTGTAATCCGCATCGCTGGCCGGCTTCGCGGCGTCGACCAGTTCGCACACCCACTGATCGCCGCGAATTTCGATCGAGTGCTTCGCCAGGTCGGCAGCGATTGTCGGCAAGTACTCCGCCGCGACGTCGCTGTGAATCAGCAGCGACTCGGCCGTGTTGCAGACGCCCATCCGTTGGCACTTCGAGTTGACGATGATGTCGCGAGCCATCGCGAGATCCGCGGCCGCATCGACGTACACATGGCAGTTGCCGTCAAAATGCTTGATGACCGGCATCTTCGCCTCGGCGGCGACGCGACGAATCAGCCCCTCGCCGCCGCGCGGAATTGCGACGTCGATGTACTCAGCCATGCCGAGGAACTCGCCGACCGCAGCGCGATCGGTCGTGCTTACCAGTTGCACGGCGTCGGCCGGAACGCCACACTCCTTCGCTGCCTGCTGGAGCAGTTCGACGATGGCGCGGCTCGAGTGAATCGCTTCCTTACCGCCGCGCAAAATGACGGCGTTGCCCGCCTTCGCGCAAATCGCCGCGGCGTCGGCGGTGACGTTCGGGCGTGATTCGTAAATGAAGAACACGACGCCGAGCGGCACGCGAATCTTATCGATCCGCAGTCCGTTCGGCCGCACCGTGGAATCGATGACGCGACCAATCGGATCGCGGATGTTGCTCACCTCGATGAGCCCGTCGGCGATCGCTTCGATCCGCGGGGGAGTCAGCTTGAGTCGATCGATCTCCGCCGGCGTCAATCCGTAGCCCGGCGCCGCGGCCAGGTCTTCGGCATTCGCGCTTTCGATGGCCGCAATGTTCGTCCGCAGCAACTCCGCCGAGCGATGCAGCCACTTGATCTTCACGCCCGAGTTGAGCGTCGCCATCTCAGCGCTCGCCGCCTTTGCACGGCGGGCCACATCGCGGCAGTAGCCGGCGAGATCGGTCTGTTCAGCGGGACGGGCGGCGACGGTCGACATGGCGATGCGGAGGTTCGGTGGAGGCGGGAATGTTCCTCCGTAAGTATCGTTGGATAGGGAAGTTGGGTCAACGCGGATAATGGCGTTCGGGGGCTGGGGGAGCAACCACGAAGACCCGGAGGACACGACGGAAAACAGAGTGCGTCGACAGGCGAGATTCAGCTCAACACCGTCTTTCTGGTCCCCTCCCCTTGATGGGGAGGGTTAGGGAGGGGTGAATGAAGCGGGTACCAGCGATCTCCCCCCTCCCCAGCCCTCCCCTCAAGGGGGAGGGAGCCACAGAGATTCTAATTAGGGCGCCAGCACGACTTCCCGCCCGTCGATTCCGCCGCACGCCTCGAACGCCGCCAGGGCCTCGCGGACCATCCGCACGTTGTGGACGCGGACAATCTGCACCCCCTGCCCCGCCAGCGCCAGCGCCGAACCCGCCGTCGCCGCGTCGCGGTCGGCCTCTTTGTCCCCCAGCAACTTCGCCAGGAACCCTTTCCGCGAATGGCCGACCAAGATCGGGGCGCCCAACTCGTGGAACCGATAGCAGTGGGCCATCAGCGTGAGATTGTGCTGATGCGTCTTCCCGAAACCGACGCCCGGGTCGAAACAGATCCGCTCGCGTTCGATCCCCGCCGCGAGCAACGCATCGCGGCGTTGCCGGAGGTAGTCGAAAATCTCTTCGACGACGTTCCCATAACGGGGGTCGTCTTGCATCGTTTGCGGCGTCCCCTGCATGTGCATCGCACAGACGCCCGCCTCCGTTTCGAGCGCGACGCCAATCATCTCGGGATCACCCTCGAGTCCCGTGACGTCGTTAATCACTTCCGCCCCCGCCGCCAGAGCCGCGCGGGCGACCGCCGCCTTGCTCGTGTCGATCGAGATCGGCACGCCGACCTCGCGCGCCAAACGCTCGATCACAGGAGCGACGCGCCGCAACTCTTCGTCAGCCGGCACCACGTCGGCATAGGGCCGCGTGCTTTCGCCGCCGATATCGAGCAGGTCGGCCCCTTCGGCGGCCAGCCGCCGCCCTTGCTCCACAGCCGCGTCCAAGCCCAAGAACCGCCCGCCATCCGAAAAACTGTCGGGAGTGACGTTGATCACCCCCATCAACAGCGGCCGGCGACCGAATTGCAGCGTGCGCGTGCGCAGTCGCCAAGTCGCGGCGCGGTGGGGAAATCGTTCAGAGAGCGACGGGAAAACCGAGGGCGTACTCATCCCATCGAGCCTAACAAGCCGCTCGCCGGCATGCTACCGGCGGCTCACCACGGCTCTTCCATCGTCGCCACGATCTGCTCCGCCAGCCGCTGAATCGCCTGCTGCTGTGCGCTCGCATCAGATTGCCCCGGTTCCGGCAACATCGTCGCCGTCTGGGTAATCGAAACCAAGTCAGCCGGCAGCGGAATCGCATTCATCGGAGCCAGCGGCTGTCGGCGGCGGTTCAGCCACGTGACGTTCGCGGTGAGGGCGTATTCCAGCGCCCGCGGATCATCGTTTTGATTCTCGAATTCGAGCAGCTTCCGCTCGCCTTGAAGCTTCGCCACCAGCACGCTGTCGGCGTCGGGCGTGCCGACCACCTTGTAGGGCGTCTTCAGTTCGATCTCTTTGATCACCGCTTCGGTGAGCCGTTCGCCGAGGTCGCGACGGAAGCTGTCCGACTCGATCATCGGCACGTACACTGTCGTCACGTCGGGAGCGTAAAGCGTCTCGTTGCCGACGCGATACGCGGCGCACCCCGGCGTCGCGAGCCCCAGCAGACCGAGCGCGAACAGCAGCTTAGCGGCGGATGGCCGGAGCATTCGCCCCATCCCCCTGCTGCGGGGTTTGCGGCTGCGTCGCCATCATCGGCGTCGGAGCGCCATCGTAAGACGCCGGCTTAACCTGTTCGATCATCGGCACTTTCGCAATCGCCGCCCGCTCCTCGTTCTCAGGCAGCATCTTGAGCACCGGCTCAAACATCGACGTCGGCCGCTCCGGCTCGCCGCCGATGGCCGCCAACCGCACTTTCGATTCCTCGGAAAGCGGCGTGTTCGGATACGTCTTCATCACCTGCGCGTAGTAGATTCGCGCTGAACCGTACTCCTCGAGGTCGTCGAAGTGCTTCGCCATCTGGAAGTCGCGCGTTGCCAGTTCCTTTTTCAACATTCCGTCGACTTCGGCCAGTCGCTCGCGCTGATCGGCGTCGAGCTGGCCGGAGAATTGCACCTTCAATTGCTTCACCAGCACCTGCGCTTCTTCCAATGGCGTGCCGTCGTAGCTCGGCCCCTGATACTTGCGCAACTTGCATTGCAGCCCGAGGATGTGCGAATCGTACTGGTGATCGCTCCGCGGGTATTCTTTGCGCAGCAATTCGTACTGCAAATCGGCGTCGCCGTAGCGGCCGCGAAGGAAGTACGAGTTGCCCATCGCCATGATCGCATCGTCGGCCAACGGGCCGGTCGGATCGTTCAGGCGGATGTTTTCGTAGTTCTTCATCGACCGGCCAATCGTGTCGAAGAGCGGTCGCGTGCGGTCGATGAAGTTGGGCGTCGTCAGCCAATTTGGGTTGTAGTTGTTGTATTGCTCCCAATACCGCGCGATGGCGAATTGACGCGTGATCGTGTTGTCGAGGTAAGGCGAATTCGGATACTTGCGAATGAGCGCTTCGTAGGCGTTGGTCGCCTTCGGATACTGCGTCGCGAAGAAATGCGCCTCCGCCTGCTTGAACATCGCATCTTGTTCAAGCTGCGAGTCAGGCCAGCCTTTCCAGGCCTTCTTGTAGAGCTTCGCGGCGTCGGCGTATTCCTCGCGACGGAAGAGTTCTTCCGCTTCGGTGAAGCTCTTTTGCGCTTCCGTTTGATCGGGACCGAGACCTACCTGCTCCTTGAGGCCCGCGACTCGCTCTTTGAAACCCGCGTCGCCCAAAAGGCCTGCGCCGTCGTCTTTCTTCGTGACGACCTTTTGCACCCGTGAATTGATCGGCCGGCCTTGATCGTCGAAGTAACCGTCAACGCCCGCAACCGTATGCCCCTTGCCTGGTTCGAACACGGCCTTTTTCTTGTTCGCCTTCCACCAATCGGCGGTGCCGACGGGCGCCTTCGGGTCGCCGGTGCCGGGGAAACGCGGTGCAGGCATGTTGAGCGCTGCGCAACCGCTCGCCAGGAGCAGCGCGGCGGTCATGTACGCCGAAAGCAACGTTCGAATGCAAGGCATGGGCTAGTTCAGTGCAGACAAGGTTGGACCCGCTCGATCACTGCGCATGATCAGCCGGGAAAAACGCCGGCGAACAGTAGTACGCCGCGGCGATAGGGGTCAAGGTCAGAAAGACCGGGCAAATGACCGCCGCCCGAAGTAGTTGCCGCTGCTAGCGACGCGATGCAGCACCGATGGAACGCTTTAAACTACGCACTTTCGCGCTGGCCAGTCGCTAGCTTCTCAATGCGAACGCGATCGATCCGGCGGCGCGTCGCCTCCAGCACGACGATCCGTACCTTGTCCTGCCAAATGAGCTCTTCCCCAGTCTGCGGAATTCGCCCCATCTCCGAAAAAACGAGGCCGCCAATCGTATCGAAGTCGCCATCCTCGGGAAGTTCCAGGCCCATCTCTTCGTTGATCTCGTCGATGTGGGTCCGCCCCAGCGCTTCGACTGTGTCTTGATCGATGCGCCGGATGTCTGCCACCGACTCGGGATCGTACTCATCGTCGATCTCGCCGACGATTTCTTCGAGCACATCCTCAATCGTCACAAGGCCCGAGACGCCGCCGTATTCATCGAGGACGATCGCAATGTGCATCCGCAGTTGCTGGAACATTTGCAGCAAATCGTTCACCGCCTTCGTTTCCGGAACGAACAGCGGTTTGCGCACCAGGTCGCGAATCGGCGTCCGCGATTCGGCATTGCCCGTCGCCAGCTCCGGCAGTAAATCTTTGCTGTAGAGCATGCCGACGATGTCGTCGCGCGACTTGTCGTAAACAGGGATCCGCGTGTGGCCCGACTCGATCACCTCGGCCATCAACTCGTCCCACGTCAGATCGACCTGCACCATGTGCATGTCGGTCCGCGGCGTCATGATCTGTGAGACGTACGCGTCGCCCAGGTCCATCACCCCTTCGATCATTTCGCGGGCTTCGTCTTCGAGCAGTCCGCCGCGATGCCCCTCGCTGACGATGGTGCGAATCTCCTCTTCGATCGCCTGCTCATCGACTTGCTGCGGCTCGCGCCCTGCGGCGCGGTGGAGCACCGCGTCGACCATCTGCGCGCCCCACACCAGCGGCAGCGTGAGCGCCGACAATGCCCGCCACAGCGGCCAAGTGCGGTAGAGAAACCCTTCGGCGAATAGACGAGCGCCGACCCAGGGGGCCCACGTGCGTACGGTAACGAACACCAGCCCCAACAGCAGCGCCGTCAGCATCAAGCTGCCGAGCGAGTTGCTCCAAGAATATTGCCAATAGTCGGCAGCCCAAGCCGCGGCGGCGATGATACCCAGCACGCCAGTGAACGCCGAAAACATCTCAACGCCGAGGGCGACCTCTTCGTGGGTCCGCAGGATCTGCCCGAGACGTTCCGGCTGACCGCGACGCGTGCAGACGTCGGCCAGGTCGTGCCGCGAGAACTCGCGGAGCGTTCGCACGCCGAGATTGACGAACGCCGTCGCCGCGAAGGCCCCGATGCCAATCCACAAGAGTGCGTCGGAGCTCACGACGTTGGCTCCTCCGCGAGGTCGTCGTTGCCCGCCAGCCAGCGCACGTCAGTCGGCGAGCGCTCGACGCCGAGCCGATCGAGCACCGCCGCCTCGGCCGCCCGCATCTCGGCGTAATCTTCCGGATCCTTATCGAGGTATCCCGCTAGGTGCAGCGTGCCGTGGATCACATAGAGCAGCAGTTCGGCATCGGCCGACCACCCCGCCTCCGCCCCGTTCTGCCGGGCCGTATCGACGCTGACGATAATCTCCCCTTCCAACTGCTGCGGATCGTCTTCGAGCGTGAAGCTCAACACATCCGTCGGGTAGTCGTGAGCAAGAAATTGGCGATTGAGCTGGTGGATCGTCTCGTCATCGACGATCGCAATGCTTACCGTCGCCTCATCGTACGGCGTGTCGTCAAGAGCCCAGCAGACGGCCCGTTCGATTCGCTCGGCGTCGACGGCGACTTCCGTCTCGTTGGCAATCGAAATGCGATGCCGACGTTCAGGAGGCTCCTGGTCGTCGTTGGTCTGCTCGGAAGGGCGGGAAGAATTCATGCGGCGGGAAACGTCTGCGGCTTACGCCGTTTCTTGGTCGGGGTACTTCACCCGCCCGTGATACACGGCGGTGAGCGATTTTACCAAACTCTCGCCGATTTTGCGGATATCTTCGAGCGTCAACCCGCTTTCATCGAACTGCCCGTCGAGCAGCCGCTTCATTGAGATCTCATGTACTAGGTTCTCGATCCGCGACGCGGTCGGCTCCTTGAGTACGCGGCTGGCACTTTCGACGGCGTCGGCGAGCATCAGCACGCCCGCCTCGCGGGTCTGCGGCTTCGGGCCAGGGTAGCGGAACGCGCTTTCGTCGAGCGCCCCGCCATCGGGATCTTCCTGCACCTTCTTCTGGTTCGCCTGGCGGTAGAAGTACTCGACCAGCGTCGTGCCATGGTGTTGCTGGATGAAGTCGATGATCGACTCGGGAAGCCGATTCTGGCGGGCCAAGTCGGCGCCGTCCTTCACGTGGGCGATGATCACCAAGGTGCTCATCGCGGGGACGAGCGAATCGTGGCGATTGTCGCCCTTCGTTTGGTTCTCGATGAAATACTGCGGCTTGAGCATCTTGCCGATGTCGTGGAAGTAGGCCCCCACGCGCACCAGCAAGCCGCGGGCGCCGATTGACTCGGCCGCCGCTTCGGCAAGCGACGCGACGGTAATGGAATGGTTATAGGTGCCCGGCGCGCGGCGAATTAGCTCCTGCAGCAGCGGATGAGCCGGGTCGCCGAGCTCAATGAGGCTAAGGTCGGTCTCGACGCCGAACATCTTCTCAACGGTCGGCAGCATCACCGTCATCAGCGAGCCGGCGATTACCGACCAGAGCGCGACCTTAAATCCGTCGGTCAGCAACGTCGTCCACGATCGCTCATCGAGAATGCCGACGCCCACGGTGGTGAAGAACCCGACCGCCGCCGCGGCAAAGCCGACCATCAACAGCCGGCTGCGGGTGCGAACTTGCCGCAGCACCAGCACGGCGCCGGCGACCGTTGCGGCCAGCGACAACGCCTCAGTAAATCCGTGCCCAATCGAGACGACCACCACGAGCGTCGCGCAAATCGAAAGCAGCAGCGCCATTTCCTGCTGATAGGCGATCGCGATGATCATCGCGAATAGCAGTAACGGAATGACGTCGGCGCCCCACGCATATTGGCTCACCACCTTTGCGAGCGCCACGCAGGCGACGAACAACCCCAGCAGGGCGACCAGCCGCAACAGCTCGTCGACGACGCGGCGATCGCGACGGTACAAATAAAAGCCCGCGAGCGTGTACAAGCCGACGAACATCCCGAGCGTCGCCACCGAACGGTGGAGCCGCGCGCTCGCCGTCCGCTGCTCAAGCGCCGCCTCGTGCTCGAGCCGCAGTAGCTTCAGCGAATCTTCGTTGAGCGGCTTGTTCGCCTCAGCGAGCAAGTCCTTCCCTTTGGCGAACGGCTTGGTAATCTCCGGCTGATCGGCCGCCGCCTTATCTTGATTCAGCACCGTCGCTGCTTTATTGAGCGTCAGCGTCTCCGGCAGCTTCGGTTCGAGCCAAGCGAAGGCCCGTTCCGCCACTTCCACCGACGGCAGCTCTTCCTTCAGCGACTGCTGCAGTTTCGCGGCCGCCTGCTTGATGCGCACCTCCGAGACGTTCACCTCAGCGCCGAACGCGCTCGTCCCCTTGCTGCGCACCAAAATCCGTTCGGTGTTGGCCTGCGCATCCGGCGGCAACTCTTTGAGCAAGCCACGCTGCTCGTACGGCGCCATGACGTCGGCCAGCTTGTCTGAAAAAGCATCCATCGCTCCTTCGGCGGCGAACGCTTCGCGGAACCGCTCGAACTGGGCCGCCTGCTCTTCCGGCGTCGGGTCGGGCGTCCCCGCGGCGAGCGGCGGTTGGAACTGCTTCCAGAGCGCCGGATCAACCTCGGCCAACGTCTTCGCCTGCAACACCTTGCCGATGTCGCTCACCAGTTGGCCGCGTAGCTGCACCAGCGGCTCGGGATTTTGATCGTACTCGCCAATGGCGAAACGGCGGGCCTCGTCGCGGGCTTTATTTGTGGCCGCGGGATCTGGTTGGTCGAAATCGACGCGAGCGATCACGTTCCGGTGCGGCACTTCGCCCAACCGGTGATTAAACGGCGGATCCCACGCTTTGGTGAACGCCCACAGAAAGATCGCCGCGGCCGCGCACATCGCCAAGCGCAACAAGACGGCGCCGCGCTGGAGGTTCGTCCAGAGCGTCTTCCACATGCCGGGCGGCAGCTCGACGGCTGCCACACGCTGTTGGCGCGTTCGTCTTGGAGGGACGATGGACATGGCGGCGCGATCAACGTTCAACTCAGTGCGAGTCGAACGCTAACCGTTCGGGCCCTCCTCGTAGGCGCTTACAATCTCCTGCACCAAACGATGCCGCACGATGTCGGAACCAGAGAGCCGCACCGAAGCGACGCCCTCGATCCCCTGGAGCCGGTGCAGCGCATCGACCAGACCGCTGCGGGCGTGATGCGGCAAGTCGACTTGCGACGTATCGCCCGAGACGACCATCTTCGAGCCCTCGCCCAACCGGGTGAGAAACATCTTCATCTGGCCGACGGTAGTGTTTTGCGCTTCGTCCATGATGATGAACGCATTGTTGAGCGTCCGGCCGCGCATGTAGGCCAGCGGCGCCACCTCGATGACGTCGTCCTCCATGTAGCGGCGGACTTGTTCGGGATCGATCATCTCCCGCAACGCGTCCTGCAGCGGACGGAGGTAGGGATTGATCTTCGCCTGCATGTCGCCCGGGAGGAACCCGAGGCTTTCGCCCGCTTCAACCGCGGGGCGCACGAGGACGATCTTGCGAATCGACTGGTCGCGCAGCGCCTCCACCGCCGTCGCCACGGCGAGGTAGGTTTTGCCAGTACCGGCGGGGCCGACGCAGATCACCAGATCGTGCGTGCGGATTGCCTTCACATAGTCGCCCTGCCCCTGAGTGCGGGGGCGAATCTTGCGGCCGGCGCGGATATCAATCGGCGGGGCGTTCGGCGAAGCCGTCGCCCCGTTACCGGTGATGCGATGGACGATCTGGGCGACCTGCTCGGAATCGAGCGGCCCGTGTTGCCTGGCGATCGCCGCCTTCATCTCCTCCAGCACCGCAATTGCCTGGATGACGGCGCTCTCGTCTCCCTGCACGAAGACTTGAACGTCGCCGCGAGTCAAGATCTTCACCGGAATCATCCCACGGATTTGCCTGAGATGCTGATCCTTCGTTCCTAGAAGAAGCACAAGCTCTTCGGCACTTCCCACCGAAATCGATTTTTCAGTCATGCAAGGTCGCGATCGCACGCTGGCGATCGCAGAATGCCCCTTGGTGCCCTTAGCCCGCGAGACGACGCCCGTCCCGAGAGGCCCTGATGGAAACAAGTATCCTATCGCTCCGGCCGCTTGTGGCCAGAGTCGCTCCATCCGAGCCTGCTACCGTAAGTATACCCGGCTCCCAGACGCCGACTGGCACGAATCGCCCGGGGATCCGTTAAACAATTGCTGAGAAACGGTTTATAGGGATCGAACTGCCCAAGCTGGGCGGAAACGGGCGTCGGACTGAGACTCACCGCGGCCTGGAAAATCCAGCGGACTGGTCGCTTAAGCGACCAGTCCAGCGCGACGCAGGACTCCAAATCTCGCATGTCGACGCCAAGCCCGTGAAAGCGGGGCAAGCCTAGAGCACCACCGCCCAAAACAGATACGCCACTGGCGCCGCGAGCAGGAGCGAATCGAGAATATCGAGCACGCCGCCAAACCCCGGCAGCCAGTCGCTCGAGTCTTTCACGCCAGCGTCGCGCTTGAGCATCGATTCCGCCAAATCGCCGATGATGCCGGTCACCGTTACCGCGATGGCGAAGGCGCCGGTCTTCAGCAGCACCGTCGGCGTGAAACCCGCGGAGCCCTTGAGGATCCAAGCAATCCCGAACGCCGCAGCGAGCGACGCCGAGCCGATGCCGCCGATCGTCCCCTCCCAGGTCTTGCCCGGGCTGAGCGTCGGCGCCACTTTGTGCCGGCCGAACAGCCGGCCGAACGTGTACTGCATCGTGTCGCTCAGTTTCACCGTCGCAATCAGCGACAGGAGCGGCAGCAATCGCCCCCAAGCGCCGAGGCCGTAGCCGTACGGCTCCACCAGCCTCAGTTGAACGAGCATCCCCATCAGCCCGCCGACATAGAGCACGGAGAGTGATGCGAGCGCGAGCCGCGTGATCGACTTGCCGGGCGATTCGTAGCGGCGCATTTCGCCGACGATTGCGACGCCAAGTCCGCCCGCCAAGCCAATGGCAAGCCAGCTGAGTCGACCGAGCACGAACGATGGCGGCTTCGCGTACGCCACTACGGCGAGGCAGCTCAACGCCACCGGCAGCAACGTGCCGACGTACACCGTCCACGCGGTCGCATCATGCCCCTGCGTTCGGAACATTCGCAGCATCTCGCCCGCCGCCAGCGCGGCCGCGACGATCGCGAGCGGCCCCAGATAAGAGCCCGGCAGCGCCGCATGGGCGTCGAGCCAGCAAAGTCCAGCCAGCCCGGCGACTAAGAGCACGCCGAGAATGAGTCGCCACCGCAGCACGTCCGCTCCTTCAGCCGTTCAGTCCGCCAAACTTGCGGTTCCGCCTCGCGTATTCGCCAATCGCTTCATGAAGAGTCGCTTCGTCGAACTCAGGCCAGCAGCGTTCGGTCACCCAAATCTCGGCATAGCTGATCTGCCACAACAGAAAGTTGCTGATCCGCATTTCGCCGGCGGTCCGGACCATTAGGTCGGGGTCGTCGAGGCCGGCCGTGTAAAGGTGATCGGCAATCGTCGCTTCGGTCACGTCAGCCGGTTGCAAGTCGCCCGCGGCAATCTCCTGCCCGATCGCGCGGACCGCGTCGACGATCTCCGAACGGCCGCCGTAGTTCACCGCAAGATTCAGCCGCGTGCCGGTGTTGGTCGAGCTCATCTCGACCGTCTTATCGAGCTCCCGCAGCACCTGATCCGGAATGCCGTGCCGGCGGCCGATCATCCGCACGCGGAGATTGTTCTCCATGATCGTCGTCCGCTCTTCGATCATGTACTGCTCGAGCAGATGCATCAGGAAGTCGATCTCGGGCTGAGGTCGCTTCCAGTTCTCGCTCGACAGGCAGTAGAGCGTCAGTTGCTCGATGCCAAGCCGCGCACACTCTTCGGTCGTCCGTCGGACGCTGGCGACGCCGCGGCGATGCCCTTCGATCCGCGGCAAATCTTGCCGCTGCGCCCACCGCCCGTTGCCGTCCATGATGACGGCAATGTGCCGCGGCCAACGCTCGCGCGGAATCGCTGCCAGGGCTTCAGGAATCGACTCGGTGAGCGGCATGTCGATGGAACGACGGAGGATTTCTGACGGATCTGTTGATTACTTGGTTGATTGCAAACGCGGCCGCCAGACTACGTTTGCCAACCCTGCAAATCCCGCCTTCAATGTTAGCTCAGAAATCCTAAATCAGAAATCTCCGACAATTACCGGGCGCCCGCGAGCGCCCCGCCCGCCACCGGAATCGTCTGATCGCGAGCCGGCCCCACGGACACCATCTCCACCGGCACGCCGACGATCTCGCCGACCCGCTCGATGTAAGCCCGGGCGTTCGCCGGCAAATCCTCGAGGTCGCGCACGCCCGTGATGTCTTCCGACCAGCTCGGCAGCGTCTCGTAGATCGGCTTCGCCTTCCGCAGGTCGTCGACGTGGCTGGGGAACTTGTTCGTCCGCACGCCGTCGATTTCGTAGGCGGTGCAGATCTTCAACTCGTCGAGGCCGCTGAGCACGTCGAGCAGCATCACGCAGATCGAGTCGACGCCGCTCAGCCGCGACGTATAGCGAATCGCCACCGCATCGAGCCAACCGCAACGGCGGGGACGCTTGGTCACCGTACCGTACTCGTTCCCTTGATCGCGAATCTGCTGGCCAATGGCGTTGTCCTGCTCCGTCGGGAACGGACCGCCGCCCACGCGGGTGCTGTAGGCTTTGACGATGCCGATCACATGATCGATGTGCTTGCCTGGCACGCCCGAACCATTCGACACGCCAACGCCCGAGCTGTTGCTGCTCGTCACGTAGGGATAGGTGCCGTGGTCGACGTCGAGCAGCGCCCCCTGGGCGCCTTCGAACAAAATCCGCTTGCCCGACTCGGCGGCGCTCAGCAGATATTCGTTCGTGTCGTCGACGTATGGCTTCAGCCGCTCGGCGTAGGCTTTGTATTCTTCGTAGATGTCGGCCGCGTTAAGCGGCACGAACTGATCGCGCGGCATCATCGCTGCCAGCGACACGTTCTTCGCACGGGTGACATGCTCGACCCGCTCGCGGAAGTTGGGCCGATAAAGGTCGCCGAGCCGAATCGCAAACGCGCGGCCGACCTTATCGCGGTAGCAGGGGCCGATGCCGCGCTGCGTCGTGCCGATGTTCTCGCCATCGGAGACGCTCGAGTCCATCGCCCGATCTTCGGCGAAGTGCCACGGGAAGATCACGTGCACGCGGTCGCTCAGCTTCAGGTTGTCGTAGTCGTCGAGGTTGCGGGTCGAAAGTTCGTCGAGCTCCTCGATCGCCTTCGCAGGGTTGAAGACGACGCCGCCGGCGATAACGCAGGTGACGCCGGGGGTGAGCACGCCGCTCGGCAGCAGCGACAGCTTGTAGACCTCGTTGCCTACCTTCACCGTATGGCCGGCGTTGGCGCCCCCCTGATAGCGGACCACGATGTCATGCCGCAGGGTCAGCAGGTCGACGATTTTCCCTTTGGCTTCGTCGCCCCACTGAAGTCCAATGACGCAGGTGCCGGACACTCGGTTTGCTCCTTGAAAGGGTGCGAAAGCTTCTAGCAGTGAAGGAGTTGCGACAGCGCAACCGCTCGATTGTACCGTAAGCGGTGGGGCTCCAACACCACTGAAAACGGGGCGAACTTGCAGGCGCCCGCCGGCTGGCAGCGGCGTTTTCACCGAAATCGCGAACCGCCCAGGGAACTCTCCCCGGCGAGCAGGCGTCGAACCCTTCGCCGCTCCGTCGCCCGCAGCCC